>NZ_JBLKRU010000015.1:0-172778 GCF_047608185.1 Caballeronia eucalypticola | reverse complement strand
AAGTCAGTATGACTTCCGTGGAAGTAAGGGCTGGCCCCACAGGAAGAGTTGAACCGCGCGGGTTAGCATAAAGCCAGAGCCGTAAAAGTGAGGGCGAACCGCTCACTCGAAGTGTTCATTTACAACCCGGAGGCCAGCATGCAAAACGTTAGCACATTGTTCGTCGGACTGGATGTTCATAAGGATTCCATCACCGTCGCTTACGCGCTGGACGGCGGTGAGGTGGAGGTGCTGGGCAAGATCGGCACCACTCAGGCCGATCTTGATCGTCTGTGCAAGCGGCTGTTGTCCAAGGCCAAGCACGTGCGTGTCGTGTATGAGGCGGGCCCCTTTGGCTACGTCTTGCAGCGGCGCCTGAGCGACAAAGGCATCCAGTGCATGGTGTGCGCCCCCACGCAGATACCGCGCAAACCCGGCGATCGCGTGAAGACCGACCGGCGCGATGCCATCAAGCTCGTGCGCTCGCTGCGCGCCGGCGATCTCAGCGCCGTCAACATCCCCACCGTCGAAGACGAAGCGTTTCGCGATCTCGCCCGAACCTGGGCAAAATCGCGCGACGAGCTTAAGCGCGCGCGCCAGACACTGAAGGCATTTTTGCTCTCGCACGGCGTGCGCTACGTGGGGGTGGCCAATTGGGGACCGGCGCACCGCAACTGGTTAAGCAAATTCTCGTTTGGCAACGAGTGGCAGGATTTCGCGTTTAACGAGTTACGCCGCGCCATCGAGGATCGGTTTGCACAATGCCAGCGTCTGGAATCGGCCATGCGCGATGCCGTGCCACGCTGGGGCTTTTATCCCGCCGTGCTTGCTCTGCAATCGATGCGCGGTATCCAGTTCACCGCTGCCGTGGGCTTGCTCTCGGAGTTAGGCGATTTGAGTCGCTTTGCGCACCCCCGACAGTTGATGGCCTGGCTTGGCGTGACGCCCTCGGAGTATTCCTCGGGAGGCAAACGGCGCCAAGGCGGTATCACGAAGACCGGCAATTCCTTTGCCCGCAAACTGCTCATCGAGGCGGCCTGGAGTTATCGGCATACGGCCAAAGTGAGCCCCGAGATCCAGCGTCGTCATGAGGGCTTGCCAAAGGTTATCGTCGATCGGGCGTGGGACGCGCAGGTGCGCCTGTGCCGGCGCTATCGAAAGCTGGTGGCGCGCGGCAAAAGCACCAATGTGGCCATCGTCGCGGTGGCTCGCGAACTGGCGGGCTTCATCTGGGACATCGGCCGGTTGGGCATGGCGCAGGCGAGCCCGCGCTCGGAGTAAGGCAGGTGAAGGCAGCAAAAAAGCAGTTCGCAATGAAACGGTAGTTTCCTGAAGGCGGCGTAGCCCGGTATTCGAGTTATCCGCGTCATTTCTTGGCAACGGTTCATTCCGACTTGCGCACAAAGCTAGCGGCAGACTCACGAAACGGATCTCTGTAATGCGGTAACCAACCCGCGAATATCAGCCTGATTCACCGTCGAGTTTTACTGCTACGCCGCCCTCAGGAAATTGCAGCGCCCACTCGAATATGAGTGAAATAAAAATCTGAACATCGACGCTTGACACGGAAAGTCATATCAGAAATGCGACGCCTTGGGGCACGGCTGAATGTAGGAGTCGATGTGCCTTATCTGCTTGCCGTTCCAAGTCTGGTCGCGACTTCGGATTTCATTGCTGCGGTACCGGACGAACTCGCCGACTTGTTCTCGCGGCTGGCAAATGTAGATGTCTTCCCGCTGCCAATAAAACTGCCCGACCTGACTGTCCAGCAGTTCTGGCATGCCCGGCATCACAACGACGCCGGGCATCGATGGTTCAGAGGTGTCGTCGCCGAAACGCTCCGTCAGTATGATACGCAGTCTTGAGCATCCACCGAATCAACCTTCGCGAAACAGGAAGCTATAAGCGTTCAACGCCGGCACGCCGCCAAGATGCGCATACAGCACCTTCGAGCCTTCCGGGAATTCGCCGCGTTTCACTTTATCGATCATGCCGTGCATGGACTTGCCTTCGTACACAGGGTCGGTCAACACACCCTCCAGCCTCGCGCACAGGCGGATAGCCTCGAGCGTCCCTTCGTTCGGCAAGCCGTATTCGGGACCGCCATAGCGTTCATCCAGCACGATATCGTTCAACGTGATCTCACGTCCAAGCTCTACTTGCTCGGCAGTTTGCCGCGCGATCCGATGGATCTGCTCACGGGTCTTTTCAGGCTTCGCCGATGCATCGATACCAATCACCCGGTCCGCGCGTCCGTCCGCCGAAAAACCCACGACCATGCCGGCCTGGGTGCTGCCCGTGACTGAGCAGACCACGATGAAATCAAACTTGAAACCAAGCTCTGCTTCCTGCTGGCGCACTTCCTCGGCAAAACCCACGAAGCCCAGGCCGCCCAGCGGATGATCCGAACAACCTGCCGGAATCGCGTAGGGCTTGCCACCGGCCTTCCGGACATCTTCCAGCGCATCTTCCCAGCTCTTGCGAAAGCCGATGTCGAAACCGTCTGCGACGAGACGCACATCGGCCCCCATGATCCGCGACATCTGGATATTGCCAACGCGGTCATACACCGCGTCCGAGTAGTTCACCCAGTTCTCCTGTACCAGCACGCATTTCATGCCGAGATGCGCGGCAACGGCTGCGACCTGACGCGTCTGGTTCGACTGAATCCCGCCGATGGAGACAAGCGTGTCGCAACCTTGCGCGATCGCTTCGGGGATCAGGTACTCGAGCTTGCGGGTTTTATTGCCGCCGAATGCGAGGCCGCTGTTGCAGTCTTCACGCTTGGCATAGAGCTCGACCTTGCCGCCAAGGTGGTTTGACAGCCGTGCGAGCGGCTGGATCGGCGTCGGCCCGAAAGTAAGCGCGTGACGGGGAAATTTCTTGAGGTTCATGTGTCGCTCCGGTGATCAGCCAAGTCGTCGCATTAATTTGCGTCGATGGGAAGTATGGTAAAAAACTTCGGCTGAAGCAGGGTTGCGAATAAATTATCGTTTGTTTAATTCTCACTGATTGAAAGACTGGTCGAGGTAATTAACGTGTGGAGAAATAGACATGAGCGCAACAAAAGTTCTTGCCAGCTCGCGGGTAAGCGATCAATCGGGAGCCGAGCTGGACCGCGTCGACCGTGCGATCCTCAGGCAGCTTCAGCGTGACGCCTCCATATCCAACGTCGCGCTTGCGGCCAAGGTGAACTTGAGTCCACCGGCGTGTTTGCGTCGTGTTGAACGGCTTAAACAGGCGAAGCTGATCCGCGGGACGGTCGCGTTGCTGGACCCGAAGAAACTCAACGCGGCCATGCTGATGATCATCGGCGTGGTGCTGGATCGCTCCACGCCCGAGTCCTTCGCCGCGTTCGAGAAAGCCGCGCAAAAGGTCTCAGGATGCATGGAGTGCCACATTGTGACGGGCGAGTTCGACTGCTTCATGCTGGTACGCACGCGCGACAGCGAGAGTTTCAACCGCCTGCATGCGGAACAGTTGTTGTACTTGCCGGGTGTGCGTCAGGTCAGGACGTTCATGGTGCTCAAGGAAATCCTGTCGACCACCAGTTTCCCTATCTAGCGTTTCTGAGCCTGCACGAAGGCATTGCCAAGCTGACGGAAAATCACTATGTTTTGCGGGGCAGCAAAACCACGCTTCAGATCAAACGATTAGACAGATCAATGCGCCGACGGCCTGAGCCCCATGCCATCGGCCAACCAACCGGACCATAGGAATTCCACGCATGACAACGACCGCACAATTCGACAATGTCTCGATCATCAAACACGCCAATATCTACTTCGATGGCAAATGTGTCTCGCATACCATCCTGCTTGCCGATGGCACGCGCAAGACGCTAGGCGTTATTTTTCCGGCCCTGCTGACGTTCTCGACGCAAGCGCCGGAACAGATCGACGTCAATGCCGGACGATGCCGCGTGCGTAATCCGGGAGAGGACGCATGGCGTGAATACGGCGCGGGCGAGTCCATCACCGTGCCGGCCAATACCAGCTTCGAGATCGAAGTGATTGAAACCGTTGATTACGTCTGTCACTACTTTTGAGCTGGAAAGACCGACGATTGACGTGACGGCGAGGGTTCTTCACGCCGTCAGTACAGCGTCTTCGGCCAACGCATGACGTGCGCGACGTGCACTACAGGTCCGCGATCTGCCGGCGCGCCGCCACCGGACAAAGCTCAACGTACATCTGAACCAGCCACGCGTGCGGGCATTCGTTGCTGATCGAAATATCGTTCGCGTTGACGTCGCTCAACCGGATCTGGCGGTTCCGCAACGCGTGCCTGAACGCGCAGCTTGCCTTGTGCCGCGCAAACAGCGCGCCGAATCCCGCGATAACGAATAATGTCATCCGGAGTCCGAACGTACCCGAATCGTCCAACGGTACGGAGCAAAAACACGATGCAAAGGCATATCGCCGTCAGCACTCCCACCGACGCTGACAACAGCACCGCGTGAGCGCGCAATGTGATCGACAGGGTGGTTTGCATGACAGTCTCTCCGGGCTTGCGCCAGGCGGAATTAGCTTTCAATCTCGAACAAGGCCTCGCTTTCTTCCCGGCAATGCGGAATCCACGTTGCGCATAGAGTGCGCGAGGCATGCTTAAGCGACGCTTATCCGCGTGCGGAACGTTCAACTACCCAGAATTGATTTGAAAGCTTCGGCGCCGCCTTGGGCCGCCGCAGGGCTGTCGCCCAGGATTTATTTGCCGATCGCGGCCATCTGCCGGAGACGTCGGGCCAGCGCCTTCGATACCACCGGCTTCGCGCCACCTTCCGCACTGCTGGCTGCTTCGCTTTCCTTGAGGAACACGGCTGTCTCGCGCGCGACGATTTCCCGCTCGTTGTCGGAGGTGATCATGTGATACGAATCGTCGAGATAGATGGTGCGCATGACCGTCGATCCAATATTGGACGCGACGAATTGCGCATTGCGCGGGCTTGACGTCTCATCGTCGATAGCGTGAATCAACAGGCAATCGTTCTTCAGCGCGGCCAGTGTTTTTTTCACGCTGGCGGCGAGTCGGCTGGCTTCGTGCAATGCGGGAAGCGAGATGCTCGACGGGCCGACTTCGCTCAGGTCGTTGCGCTGCATCGCCCGGCCGACCTTCGCGCGCAACGCCTCGTTGCGCAGCCCGAACGGCGACTCTTCGCGATACCGCCAGCGATGCCGCAACGGCGTGTAATACGCCCAGTCGAGCAGGAAGCGATACCACGGCATGGCCCAGCCGTCGTAGTCGAGCGTGACGGACAGCAGCACGATAGCCTGCACGCTGGGCCGTTCACGCACCAGCGCCAGCGCAAGCGTGGCGCCCATGGACAGGCCGCACACGGACACGCGCGGGTAACGCGCGCTCAGCGCATCGAATTCCTTCACGGCAGCCGTGACCCACGCTTCCATCTTCAGTTCCGGCGTGCCTGCGCTGTAACCGTGGAGGTTGGGCACGCACGTGGTGAGCCCTTCGCTATTCAAATAGCGCGCGAGATGGCGCATTTCAAGCGGTGAACTTGACAGGCCGTGCAGCATCAGGACGGCATGGTCGCTGCCGGAGTAGAAGGTCGACGTATTCAACGCGGGCGTTTCCTTGGTCACGCTAATCAACCCTGCGCAAGATCAGGAACTCGCCGGCATGCGTGGTAAAACGCTCGCAGATGCATTCCACGAGTTTATGCACGCCATCGCCGGAACCAATGCGCACGCGATGCCGCCCCGGTTGCAAACCACGCTGAAGCCTTTCGATATCGTCAGGATGCGCACTGGCAAAAAGCCGCCCTGGCGCCATTTCCTTCGCGCCTTGCGCCGCGTTGCGATCGACCGCCTGCAGCAGGATGATGGCGTCGTGATAATGCGGAAGATGCCGCACGAGCCGATGCGTTTCGTCCACCGCACGGCGCGAAAGCGCACGCTCGTTATCGGCGCGCAGCAGCATTTCATAGCGCGAGAGAGCCACCGCCGCTATCAGTTCTGCGCTGAACTGCGCGCGTCGGAGCCGTTCAATAAGGGTAATCGTGGAAAGCGTGACAAGCGGATAAGAAATCGCCAGCATCACGTCAGCGCGATTGATGACAGCAATCTCGCCGTAAGGTGGCACGAACAGGTAATCGGCAATGCCCAGTCCCAACAGCATGACCGTCAGCGAAGGGATGAGCCCAAAGAAGTATTCGACCATGGCCGCCGCTATGCAGAAGGCGACGCCCGGCATGACCGGGCCCAGGAACGGGTGCAAGGCAAGCCTGACGCCGCTTGCGATACAAAGCGCAAGCGCGCTCATTAACCACACTCGCTTGCCTCGCGGCGCCCAGCGGCGGGCGTTTTGAATATTCATTAATGCGGCTTGTGTCAGCGGGATATCCAGGACGGGGGTGAATTATTACACACAGTTACACGCATTGTGCTACCCAGTTGCTTAAGACATGCTTAAGGTCTTGTTAGCGGCTGACTTGTCGCTCAGGGCTGTAATTTTTCAGTTGTTTATAATCGCCGAATACTAAGGATTACTGGCAATTTGCGACGTTCGGGCAAGCAGCGATTGATTCCTGGAAGTCCGTGCTTAAGAAACGCTTAAGGAATACTTAAGCACCTTCCAGGGACAATTCATGCTCGATACTTGTTGGCAAGACCGGGGAACTTCACGATGCGGCTATTACTGGTGGAAGACGACGAAATGATTGCCGAGACCGTGCTGGATTCCATGCGCCGGCTGGGTTACGCAATCGACTGGGCGGCGGATGGACGCGCCGCTGACCTGTCGCTTGCCAATGGGGTGTACGACCTTGTTTTGCTCGACCTCGGCCTGCCGAAACGCGATGGCATACAGGTGTTAAACACGTACCGCAAAGCGGGCGGTGCGGCGTCGGTCATCATCCTGACGGCGCGCGATGCGGTGGACGACCGCGTTCGCGGGCTCGACGCAGGCGCGGACGACTACCTCATGAAGCCTTTCGATCTCGACGAACTCGCCGCACGCGTGCGCGCTGCACTCCGGCGTCGTACCGGACAAAAGCAGCCTGTTTATACGCATGGCGAGCTAGCGCTGGATCCCGCGTCGCACGAGGCTAGCAAGGCCGGCGTGCCGTTGCCGCTGGTGCCACGCGAGTTCGCGTTGCTCCAGGTGCTGATCGAGGAGCCCACGCGCGTATTCAGGCGTGCGGAGCTGGAGGAGAAGCTGTACGGATGGGGCGAGGAAGTGGGCAGCAATACCATTGAAGTGCATGTCCACAGCCTGCGGCGCAAGATTGGCGCGGAGCAGATACTGACGGTCCGGGGCGTGGGCTATCGGCTCAAGGGACTCGAATGACATCCATTCGCCGCTGGCTGCTCGGCTGGCTGATCTTCGGGCTGGCGGCGACGTCGCTGATCGCGGCCTATGGCATCTTCCACACCGCGCGCCGCGAGGCGAGCGAGTTGTTCGATTACGAACTGCGCACCGTCGCGTTGTCGTTACCCGGGAATATTGCTGCGGCCGATGCTGCCGACCGGGCCAGCCACGACTTCAACGGCATAGCCGACGACCGGATCGCCATCGATATCTGGGACAAGCAAGGCAAGCTCGTTTATCACTCGCTCAAGGAGCCGGCGTTGCCGCGCGTCGCCGAGGGATTCCGGTCGATTAAACGCGATGACTATTCGTGGCGTGTGTTTGGCCTGCAGCAGCCGGACCGATACATCCAGGTGGCGCAACCGTTCTCCGTTCGCGAGGATCTGGCGTTGCGGCTCGCATGGCGCACGTTGTGGCCGCTCGCGCTGGTCGTGCCCGTGACCATTGCGCTGGTGTTGTTTGTCGTGGCGCGGGGCCTTGCGCCTATTGGTGGATTGTCGCGGGCGTTATCGCGGCGCTCGCTTGACTCGCTTGAACCGTTGCAAGTGGGCACGCGAGTACCCGTGGAGATCCGCCCACTGGTCGATGCGTTGAACGACTTGCTCCGGCGATTAAGCGACGCGTCGCAGGCGCAGCGAATCTTTGTTGCCGACGCAGCCCACGAGTTGCGCACGCCGCTAACCGCATTGAAGTTGCAACTTCAGGCGGCACGTCGCGACGGCACGTTGCAAGGCGATGGCCAGACACTGGAACGTCTTGAGGGGCGGTTGAACCGGATCATCCACCTTGCACATCAGTTATTAGCGATGGCGCGCGAGGACGCGAACCGGGCGGCTTCCACGACGCTCATGAGTCTGCGTCGGCTTGCGGAGCGGTCTGTGAGTGATCTGTCGTTGCTGGCGGAGGCCAAGGGTATCGATCTCGGACTGGAGGAGCGCGGGCGCGATACATCGGACAACTATGTCGTGCTGGGCGATGAACACGCGCTGGGGATCCTGTTGAACAACCTGATCGATAACGCGATTCGCCATACACCCGAGGGCGGTAAGGTCGATGTGATCCTCGCGCGCGATGCACAGGGTGTGGGCGTTGAAGTCATCGATACAGGGACGGGCATTGCCCCCGATGAACTCAACCGTGTCTTCGACCGGTTTTATCGCGGTGCCGGTGCGCAGGGATCGGGCAGCGGACTGGGACTCGCGATTGCGTCAAGCATTGCGGGGCGGCATGGGGCTACGCTCGAGGTGCGCAATCGCGATGGCGGGGGTGGGCTGATTGTGAAAGTGGGCGGACTGGCGGCGGGAGTCGTCACCGGCTAAACCCTCAATCGACCAACGCCCCATCGTCGTCAAAAAACGGATACGGCCCGTCGAACTGCTCAACGTATTCATGATGCGACACAAGCCCCACGCCCGCCGTCCAATAGTGCAACGCGAACGCCCCAGGCTCGAGCACGAATGCCGAAGGCGCATCGGCATGCAGATCAAGCACCACCTGATGCGCGGTCGACGGCGCGATAGAAGCGATCGTCCCCGCGAACCGCTTATGCACCGGCCGATGCACATGCCCGCACAAAACGCGCTCCACATTCGGATACCGCGAAATCAGCGCCTCCAGCTTCGCCGACGCCTGCGCGTCGAGCGCCATGTCGTCCATATGCCCAATACCGGTAGCAAACGGCGGATGATGCAACGCCACAATTACCGGCCGGCCGTCAGCCGCCTTCAACTCACGTTCAAGCCACGCAAGACGCGCGTCGCATAACGTGCCCGGACTTTCCCGCGGCTTCTGCGAATCCAGCGCAATGACCCGCATATCGTGCAGATCGAACGCGTATTGCACGAAGTCGCTACCCGTACCGCTGTCGTGCAAATAATGCGCATCGAAAACCTCGCGCAACGCCGCGCGATCGTCGTGATTCCCGACCATCAGGTACACCGGTATTTCCAACGGTTTCAGACACGCCGCTAGATGCCGGTATTCATCGGCGGTGCCAAAATCCACCAGGTCACCGGTCACAAGCACGGCATCCGGACGCGGGCTCAGCGCGTTCAGCCGTTCGACACAGGCACGCAAACAAGCGGCGGTATCGACTTTTTTATACGCAAGCACACCGGGAAGCTTGATATGCAAATCGGTGATTTGAGCGAGCAGCATGGCATCTCCTTGGTTTGACCTGAAGCGAACGTGAAGCCTCAATGCAGCGCAACCCATCCTTCATCGCGCACCGATATCCCCACGGCCGTTCCCTGCGCCAGTTCAACGCGGCCGGCCACATCGACAATCAATGCATCCGGCGCCGCGTCCCTGATTTTCAACCGGGTGCGTTCACCCAGAAACAGCGCCGACTCCACCGCGCCGCGCAACTGCGCAGACTGCGGGTCGACAAGCACTGCATCTTCCGGCCGGAAGAAAATTTCCGACCGTGCACCCTCGCGCGCGCGCAGTTGCGCAACGAGTCCCGTGACGCTAATCGTACCGCCAAGCGTGACGAATGCGTCATCGCGACACTCGCCCGTCACCCGGTTCAATGTGCCGATGAATTGCGCCACCGCGCGGCTCGCGGGCTGGTAGTAAATCTCACGCGGCGTACCGCATTGCTCGATGCGCCCGGCGCTCATCACCACGATCCTGTCGGCCAGCGCCATCGCTTCGGACTGGTCATGCGTGACATAGATGCTGGTCACGCGAAGTTCGCGCAGCAACGCATTCATCTCGGCACGCAAGGTTTCGCGCAAGCGGGCGTCGAGTGCGGTCAGCGGTTCATCGAGCAACAATACACGCGGCCTCGGGGCCAGCGCGCGAGCCAGCGCAACACGCTGACGCTGACCGCCGGACAACTCGGTAATCGACTTGTCGGCATGCGCCGTCAGCTCGGTCATTTCAAGCAGTTCATCTACCCGTCGACGCGCCGCCGAGACCTCGACCCTCTGGATCCGCAAGCCATAACCCACGTTGCCGCGCACCGTGAGATTGGGAAACAGCGCGTAGTTCTGGAACACCATGCCTACCTGACGACGCTCGATAGGCAATGCCGTGACATCGTCGGCACCGAAGCTCACGCGGCCACCGGCATCGGGCTTTTCCAGGCCCGCGATCAACCGCAACGTAGTGGTCTTGCCGCAGCCTGACGGTCCGAGCAGCACGAGCGTTTCGCCAGGTTCGATGCTGAGATCGACAGGTTCGAGCACGCGCTGCCCGCGAAATGTTTTCGCGCAACGGCTGAGGGTGACGGGAACGGCTTCGAGTCTCATCGTGCAGTCTCTACAGGTTGTGTAAGTGGTTGCTGCTCTGGAGCACTGCTTTTCGATAACGCGCGCTTGCGTTTCGCCGCGGCACGCGCACTCTGCGCGCCCACCGGATCGACACCCAGCCATTGCATCGCAATCAACAACGGCAAGGTCATCAGCAAGAAAAGAATGGTGTAGGCGCTGCCGACTTCAAGGCGCATGGACGCGTAGGCATCGGCGAGACCGACGGGCAAAGTCTTGGTGTCGGGCGTATGCAGCATCCACGTCAGGTTGAATTCACCTATCGACAAAGTCAGCACCGCGAGCGCGCCAGCGACAATGCCAGGACGCGCATTCGGGAGCACGATTGTCAGGAAGCGCTGCGTGAACGACGCGCCCAAACTGGCCGCGCCCTCTTCCATGGTTCGCAGATCGGTGCCTGCGCAAACGGCTGCAACCGAGCGCACCATGAATGGCAGGGTAAAGACCACGTGCCCTGCAACGATGAACCACATGCTCGATCGAAACGCGCTCCAGCCACCGTACACGGACAACAAAGCCAACGCCGTAGCGAGACCCGGCAACGCGATAGGCAGGACCAAGAGTTCTTCGACAAACCGCGCCCAGCGCGTATTGCTGCGTGCCAGTGCGTACGCTGCGGGCACACCAATCGCGAGCGTGATGGCAAGCGTCGCAAGCGCGATCTCAATTGATAGCCAGACCGAACCCTGATACATCGCCCACACTTGTTCGAGCCATTTAAGCGTCAGCCCACTCGATACACCGCGAAAATAGTTGACGGTCAATCCGGCCATGACCGACATCACCACGGGCACGACCATGAACGCAACCAGCGCAAGCGTCAGCAGCAGTTGCCCTGCAACGAGCAGACGACGCGGCTTAAGGAACTCAGGCATAAGCGTCCTCATGCAGTTGCGGCAACAGTCGCGCCGGTGAGGCTGCGCGCAACCGCCAGTACGGCCCACGTCACCAGGCCGAGCACGATCGATAACGCCGCCGCCGTCGCAAGATTCGCGTTCAGCGTGAACTCGGTATAGATGGTCATCGGCAATACGTCGAGGTCGGTGGCGAGTGTGAACGCGGTGCCGAATGCGCCCATCGCGGTAGCAAAACACACGGCGCCCGCCGCGATCAACGCAGGCATCAGCGCGGGCATGATCACGTCCATAAAGATGCGCCACGGCGATGCCCCCAGCGAACGCGCCGCTTCTTCCAGCGACGCATCCAGCTTCGTCGCAGCCGCCATCACAGTGACGATCACGCGCGGAATCGAAAAATAAAGATAGCCCAGGAACAGGCCGCTGAGTGAATAAGCGAACACCCAGCGGTCGCCCGTCAGCCGTGTTGAAATGGCGCCGATCAACCCCTGGCGCCCGGCGAGCATGATCACCATGAACCCCACCACCACGCCGGGAAACGCGAGCGGAAACGTCAGCAGCGCGACCAGCAAGCGCTTGGCCGGCAACTCGCGTCGCGCGAGAAACAAACCGGCGATAGTCGACAATACCAACGTCGCCGCCGTCACCGCCAGCGACAACGCAACGGTCGCGAGCAAGCTATGCAGATAACGCGCGTTGGTCAGGACCTCGCGATACGCGGTGAACGCGTCCGGCACCGCGCTGGCCTGCAGCAACGCGACCAGCGGCAGCAGCCAGAACGCGCAGAAGACAGCCAGCGCGGGTGCCAGCAGGAAGACCCGCGCGTGGTTGGAGAAGGTGGAATCTTGCATCGCTAAAGTGTCAGTGCATGACGCGCAAATACTCTTCGCCGAACGCGCTTTGCTTCGCGGCCATCTTCGCGAAGTCGACGTCCTTGGCGCGCGCATACTCCGACGCCGGCAAGAACTTCGCAGCGATATCAGGCGGCAACGTTCCACCGCGAACCGGTCGCAAATACGCGTTCGCCCACAGGCGCTGTCCTTCATCCGACAGCACGAAATCCAGCACTTTCTCGCCGTTCGCCTGATGCGGCGCGCCCTTCACGAGACTCATCACATAGGGCACCACGATCGTGCCTTCCTTCGGAATCACGAACTCAACGTTCGCATGATCCTTGTATTTCGCACGATACGCGTCGAAGTCATAGTCCAGAAGAATCGGAATCTCGCCCGACATCACGCGTGCATAAGCGGTCTGTTTCGGCACGATCGGCGCGTTCGCTTTCATCTTCGCGAACCAGTCGAGACCGGGCTTGAAGTTATCGAGCGTGCCGCCCAGCGCCTGATTCACTGCCACTGCACCCGCGTATCCCACGAACGCCGATGACGGATCAAGATACCCAACCATGCCTTTGTATTCCGGCTTCAACAGGTCGGCCCACGAGCGCGGTACCGGCTTGCCATCGAGCGCATCCTTGTTCACGAAAAAGCCTAGCGTGCCGGAGTGAATCGCGAACCAGGAGCCGTCAGGATCCTTCATGCCGGCAGGGATATCGTTCCAATGTGCAGGTTTATACGGCTGCACGAGACCCTTGTCTTTCGCCTGGAACGCCGACGACACGCCGAGATACACCACGTCCGCAATCGGGCTCTTTTGCTCGGCCATCATCTGCGCGATCGCCTGGCCGGAGCTCTTGTTATCGAACGGCACGCGGATGCCGGTCTGCTTCTGGATAGCAGCAATCTGGCTCGCCCAGTCCGCCCATTCCGGCGGACAGTTGTAGCAAATCGCCGTGCTGTCGGCATAAGCCGCGCCGGCCGCGCAAAACGTAGCCGTCGCTGCAAGCAGCGTAGCGAGGACATGACGGATTTTCATGCAGGTTTCTCCGATACGAGGGAGGCCGTTGTGGCCGCGGGATCGATCAATGACGCGATAGTCGCGCCGGTTCTTACGCTATGAGGCAACTTGAACGGAATGGGGCCGCTGGTGGTATCGCCGGGAAGGCCGAGCTGCGTGGCGAGATGAAGCCACGCGCACCGGCCGATCTCGCGGTTCGGCGTGGCGACGCTGGACAACGCTGTCGACAACCATTCGCCAAGCGGAATGCCATCGAAACCAAGCACTGAAATATCGTGCGGCACGGACAAGCCCGCATGCCGCAAACCGCGCATCACGATAATCGCCAAGCGGTCATTGCTGCAGAAAAGCGCAGTGGGGCGGCGAACAGGATCGGCGAGATGAGCGAGCAGCGAAGCCGGTAAATCGTCTGCGTTGAAATCAAGTTCAAGCGGTGGATGAGGCGCGAGACCGGCGTCGAGCATCGCGTCTTCGTAACCGCGATACCGCAAGCGCGCACGGTCCGATTCGGCGAACGAACCCGCGAGCATCAGGATTCGACGATGCCCGCGCTGCAACAAAGCACACACGCCATCACGCGCCGCCCGCCGGTTATCGACCGACACCGCCGCGCGATACGCCGTGTCGTTATGCGCCAGCACATAAGGCAAGCCGATGCGATCAAGTTCGTCCAGCAACGGGTTGGATTCGGCATCCGCGACTGTCGCGATCAGGCCATCCACGCGCTGCTCGCGCAAAGTCTCGATCGCGCGACGCTCACGCGCGCTGTCATACGCAGTGGTCATCAGCATCAGCCGATAGTCACTGGCAGAGGCCGCTTCATCGATGCCTTGCAACGACTCGGCGAAGACCGGGTTGGCGAGCGTGGGTACGACCACGCCGACCAGCCGCGTGCGCACGCCGCGAAGCTGGCGGCCTCGTGCGCTGGGCATGAAGTCAAGCGCTTCGATCGATTCGCGCACCTTGGCAAGCGTCTCCGCATTCAGCAATTGCGGTGCGTTGAGTGCACGCGAAACGGTGGCGATAGACACGCCTGAATGCGCGGCAACGTCCTTGATGGTCGAGTGCATGAGCGATGGCAAGAATGAACTGAAAACGTTTACAGAAGCGATTATCGAAGCGCTCTGTGACGTCCGCGTGAAAGCAAGCGACTCATTGCCATGGGCTTCATTCGAGCTTTTTCATGCAATTAAAAGTGCCGCTGTCAAACCGTGGATTCAGCGTTGGAGCGCTGATTCCAGCGTGATTTGACGTCCGGCCTTACCGACTCTTTCTGCTTGTTATTTTCACGTAACCCCAGCGAAAGCGGACCGTCTTTTAGGGTTCATACGCAAGTGTTCCAATGCGCTCGGATCGAAAGAAAGGTCTTTGAACAGTCCGCATCCTAGTCCGCACCCGTCCCCAAAGGCCACGCGGCCACAACAAGCACTGAAACAACGACATCGGGAGCTTCACACATGTTTCGTCGAGCCTTAATGGTTGGCGTACCCACCGCAGCAATGGCCATCGGCCTATATGCCTGCGGCGGCAGCAACAACAGCAGCAGCGGGTCCATCCAGAACCGGATCGCGACCGCTACCCCCATCAAGCACGTCGTCGTGATCTATAACGAGAACGTCTCGTTCGACCACTACTTCGCGACTTACCCGAACGCAGCGAACCCGGCAGGCGAACCGGCATTCACGCCGGCTGCAGGTACGCCGGCAATCAATGGGCTTAGCGGCACGTTGCTGACGGCCAACCCCAACTTCACGAATACGGCGAACGGCACGGGCGCAGCCAATCCGTTCCGCCTGGACCGGACGCAAGCCGCGACCGCCGACCAGAACCACTCGTACACACCGGAACAACATGCCTACGATAACGGCGCAGCCGACCTCTTCCCGAAGTTCACGGGTAAGGGCACGGCAGGCGGCGCAGGCGCATTCGGTACCGCAGGCCAGGTCATGGGCTACTACGACGGCAACACGGTCGGCGCTCTGTGGAACTACGCGCAGCACTTCGCAATGAGCGACAACGCGTACACGGCCACGTACGGTCCGTCGACGCCGGGTGCACTCGAAGTCGTGTCGGGCCAAACCAACGGCCTGACGCCGGTCAAGTTCAGCACGGCCGCAGTCAGTGCAACGAACACGGGCTCGTACTACGTGAACGACGGTCAAGGCGGCTTCACGCTGATTAACGACGTCGATCCGGCCAACGATATCTGCTCGAGCACGACCGACACCGCATTGCTGGCCGCCAAGAACATCGGCGACTTGCTGAACGCGCAGAACATCTCGTGGGGCGGCTTCATGGGCGGCTTCAACCTGGCGACCGTGAACAGCAACGGCACAACGGGTTGCAAGCGCAGCACGTTGTCGCCGGTCGTGGGTCAGGCTACTGCCGACTACGTCCCGCACCACAACTGGTTCCAGTACTTCGCATCGACGGCTAACCCGACGCACGCACGTCCGAGCTCGACGGCAGTGATCGGCTTGTCGCTTGAAGCGGATGGCAAGACGCCGGAACCCGCAAACCACCAATACGACACCGACGACTTCATTGCAGCGGTCAAGGCGGGTAACTATCCGTCGGTCAGCTTCATCAAGGCGCCGGCGTTCCAGGATGGCCACGCAGGTTATTCGGATCCGCTCGATGAGCAGGCTTTCACCGCGAAGATCGTCAACTTCCTGCAGCAGCAGCCGGACTGGGCGAGCACCGCTGTGATCGTGGCGTGGGATGACTCGGACGGCTGGTACGACCATGCTTACGCAGTGCCGACCTCGGCGTCGTTCGATGCGATCGCCGACCAGGTCAACGGTGCGGGCACGTGCGGTACGGCTACGGCTCCGCTGGGTGTGAAGGGCGCGCCGGTGAATGGCCGCTGCGGTCCGGGCACGCGTATTCCGTTCGTCGTGATCTCGCCGTGGGCGAAGGTGAACTACGTGGACCACACGCAGATTACCCAGGCTTCGGTGGTTCGCTTCATTGAAGACAACTGGCTCAACGGTGCGCGTCTCGGTGGCGGTTCGTTCGACGCGACTGCAGGCAGCATCAACGGCATGTTCAACTTCAGCGGTCCGGGTAACAACCCGACGCTGTTCGTCGACCCGAACCTGGGTACGCCGGTCGCATCGGTTCCCGCGATCTGATCGTAGTCTGAACGCCTGCGTCGGCTCACTGACGCAGGCGGCAATGTTCTTGTCGCGTCGCCGCCGGGCAATTGGCCGGCGGCGTTTTTTCAATGCTGCTTCTGCTTCCTGGCTCACATGTCGCACACCGTCATACCTCCGGTTACGCCCACCACTGGCGAGAAGCCACGCCTTCCCCGCCCGAAACATGTCTTGCTCGGATGCCTCGCCGCCGTGGTCGTGGGCGCCGTCGGATTCAGCGCATGGGCCGTCGCGTTCCCCTCCCAAGTCCCTGCCCGCGTGGGCGCTGTCGTGGAAGACCTGACGGGCGCCAATCCGGCTCCTGTCGTACTCTCCCGTCCGCCGGTCGCGCCGCTGAGCGCGGTCGCGCAACTCGGCCAGAAGATTTTCTTCGACGAGTCGTTGTCCGGCTCCGGGAAACAGTCCTGCGCGTCCTGTCACAGCCCGGACCACGCCTACGGACCGCCGAACAAACTTTCCGTGCAGCTGGGCGGACCGCACATGAATCTGGAAGGCTACCGTCCGCCGCCTTCCCTGATGTACCTGTATCTACAGCCTAACTTCAGCATTGGTCCCGATGCCGGTGAAGCCGAGGCGCCGCCCGATTTCGCCGCCCTCGCCTCGCAAGCCGCCGGCACCGCCAAGGCGCAAAAGAACGCGGGCGTCGCGCCCGCTGCGCCGGCCATGGTGCCGCAAGGCGGTTTCTTCTGGGACGGCCGCGCCGATACGCTGCAAGCTCAAGCGTCCGGCCCGATGCTCAACCCTGTGGAAATGGCCAATAGCAGCGAAGCCGATGTCGCCGCAAAATTGCAGCGCACGGCGTACAAGGACGACTTCACGAAGTTGTTCGGCGCAAATATTTTCCAGAGCACGCAGCTCACCGTCTCCGAGGCCATGTTCGCAATTGCGCGCTATCAGGTCGAAGAGCAGTCGTTCCATCCGTACTCGAGCAAGTACGATTACTGGCTCGAAGGCAAGGCGCGGCTCTCCCAAACCGAGTTGCGCGGCTTGCGCCTCTTCAACAATCCCGACAAGGCCAACTGCGCCGGTTGCCATCTGTCGAAGCCGAGTGCCGACGGCATCCCGCCGATGTTCACCGACTACCAGTACGAAGCGCTCGGCGTTCCGCGTAACACCACGCTTGCTGTGAACCACGATCCGAAGTTCTACGACATGGGCGTGTGCGGCCCGTTCCGTGACGATATCAAGGACCAGACGCAGTATTGCGGCATGTTCCTCACGCCCACGCTGCGGAACTCCGCTACGCGGCAAGTGTTCTTCCATAACGGCGTATATCATTCGCTCGACGACGTCATGTCGTTCTACAACGACCGCAATACGGCGCCGGAGAAGTTCTATCCGAAGGGCGCTGACGGCAAGGTCAACAAGTACGATGACCTGCCGGCGAAGTTCCACGCGAATGTCGATGTGGCCGACGCCCCGTTCGACCGCAAGTTCGGCGACAAGCCCGCGATGACGGATCAGGAGATGAAGGACATCATCGCGTTCCTGCATACCCTGACCGACGGTTATCAAAAGGGCAGCTGACTTTTTGATCAGCTCTTCGCGAGCTTGATGCTGGAGGCGTCCGCGGTCAGGTAACCGACCGTGGCGCCGAAGCGGTCCTTGTAGTTGGCGCGCACGAGCGGGTCCAGCGCGGCCTTCACCTTGTCGTGAACCGGGCTTTCCCAATCGCCCGCGTGCTGGAAGTTGCTCATGATGTAAGTCCAGCCGTTGATCTCGTCAACCGCGTGAAGGCCGGTCGATTCCGCGCCGGCCGGACACGACAGCACGCGCGACAAAGTCTGCGTGTCCACGTTGTAAGCCCACAGGAAGTTGTTCACGTGCATGCTCGAATCCTCGCCGATGAACAGCGTGCGCAACTTCTCCGAGAACTTCACGTTGTCCGGGTTCGCAATTTTGCTGGCGCTCGCGGTATTGCCGAGCGCATCCGCTGGTGAAAGATCTTCGCCCACCAGCGCGGCCGGCGCGGCCATGTCGACTGGCACCCATTCGCTGTTGATCGCGGCGCCGCTCGTGTCCCTCTGCCCCGCTTTCAGGTTCAACGCATAGACCGCACCGGCGTTGATGGTTTTATCGACGGCTACATCGGTCGATGCCGAGTTGCCCTTCACCATCGACTTCTCGATGCGTGACATCGCGCTGTACACGATCTTGTCCTTCGCATTGATCGTCGTGCCTTCGAGCTTCGTAAAACCCATGCTCCCGCCGATATACGCCGCATAGCGATGCGTCTCCAGATACGCCGCCGCCTTCTCCATGCCGGGCTTGATGCGGATCCAGTTGAACGTGCCGTTAAAATTGATCTTCGTGAAGCTCGCGTCGAGCGGGTCCTTGGTGCTCACGTCCATGATGTCGGATGCCTTCAGCTTCGACGCCATCGCTTCGATCTCCGCACTCGTCGCGCTGCCAATCCTGATCCACGTCAGGTTGGCCGAGCCCGCGCCCGCCGATGATGTCTGCGCCCACTTCGCCACATACAGCGTGCCCGAGGACAAGTCCTCTGCCCGGTCCGCGATGAACATGAAGAGGCCGCCGTTGGTCGCGTCGTCGCCCATCATGACGGTGCGTTTGTCCGGCATCACCTGCACCAGTTCGTGGGAGATGCGTCCGAGGTTGTAGTGTTTCTTGATGGTGCCGGTGCCGTCCGGGTTCACCGTGACTTCCGGGAGATGGCCATAGTTGTACGGGTTCGCGCGGCTCGCGTCGCCATAAAGACTTGTGCTGAACGCCTTGAACTGTGCGTTGGTTGCAATGGTGGTCGCGTCCGGCTCGTACTCTTCGCTCGACAAATGCGTGTTCCATGGCGACAAGCTCGCGCCGCACGTGATCCACAATCCGTTCGCCTTCGACGTATCCACGTTGTGATACTTCACGAGCGTGAGTTTGCCGGTCGTTTGATCCTGGTCGAGCGTGAGCACGGCGATAGGCGAAGGCAACTGTCCATACGCCGACACGAGGCTCTGGTCGCGCGTCGCGTATTCGAACTGCACGACGGCGAACACGGCCTTGCCCTTGATGCCGGCAACGGTGGGTTTATCGAGTGACAGCAGCGAGGTTCCATCCGGGCAGTCCGAGAAGAACTGGCGCTCTTTGCCCGACACGGATTGATCGATGATCGGCTGGTTGTTGATGTCGTAATAACCGCCGGCGAGCGTCGTGCCTCCGCTGCCGTTCGGGACCATGTCGCCCGTTACGAAGAACGGCTGGTAGGCGAGCTTGTACGCTTGTGTCGTGCCGTCGCTGTAAGTCACGCTGAGCGTCGAGCCGACCGTGGTGGTCGCCATGGCGGCCGCGTCCGTGAGGGAGGGCGCGGCCATTGAAGCAAACGAAGCGGACTTGAACGATGCCGACGCGGCCGGTGCCGCCGCGCTGTCGCCGCCGCAGCCTGCCAGGAGCGTGGAAACCGAGAACGCGCCTAGAGGCAGCATGGGTGCGCCCACCAGCAGTTTGAGGGCTTTACGGCGCGATACGTTGGGCTGCTCTTGCATGTCGTCTGGTCCGGTTTTCTATTGAGTGGGGTCCTCGTGTCCCTGTCATTAATGGCCCAGGCACACGCGATGAAGGCGAAGTGTAAGTTTCATTAATGAAAGCTATATGACAGTAAATGGTATTGAATATGGAAGATTTTACGAAGCGCAGGTTGGCGAGCAAGAGGAAGTAGTTTTTTCAACGCGACGATGAAACGCTTTATGTGGCGCGCGCCGGAGCACGGGCACGCAAAAAGCTGACGTGGATAGAACCTTCGTCATCTGGTTCGATCAAGGAGCTTTCATGAAGCACGATCTTCAATCTGCCCGCCACGCTTCAACCCTCGACTATGAAATCCTCAGGCTGACACCGCACGCGTGGGTCCCGAACAACCGGCACTTGCCGGTACTGATTTACCGGCGTGCGCTTTCCCCCTCCCGCAAGGACCTCGGCCCGGAATTTGAAGCGCTCTTCGCACGCAATCAATGGCCGCCGCAATGGCGCGACAGCATCTTCGACTACCACCACTTCCACTCCACGGCGCATGAAGTGCTTGGGGCAATATCGGGGAAAGCAGAGGTGATTGTTGGTGGACCTGGCGGACTCGTGGTCTCGCTGGACCCGGGCGACGTCGTGCTGCTTCCAGCAGGAACCGGCCACTGCCTGCAAGCAACGGAGGGGCGGTTTCAGGTAGTCGGCGCGTACCCCGAAGGGCAGCAATGGGACATCCGGCGCGAGGCGTTATCGGAGGGAGAAATCGCTGCAATGGAGGCGTTGCCGTTTCCACGCAGCGATCCTGTTGGAGGACGCGAAGGTCCATTGCTTGAGCAATGGACTTGAATCAACACGCCCTCGTCATTCCATGACGATCTGAACCTTCACGTCGGCAGGGTTGCCGCTGGCGGCTTCCTCGAACGCCTTGATGCCGTCTGCAAATGCAAACGAGCGCGAGATGAAGGGTTTTACATCGAGCCGGCCCGATGCAATCAACTGGATCGCGCGCGGGAACATATTGGCGTATCGGAACACGGACTCGATCCGCACTTCCTTGATCTGGACCGCGACAATATCGATAGGCACGGCGTGTTGTGGCATCCCGACGAGGACGAGGCAACCGCCGGGACACATCAGGTCGACAATGCCGTCGAACGCTTTTTCGTTGCCGCTGGCTTCGAACACAACGTTCGCGCCCCAACCGCCTGTAAGTTCCGACACCACGTCCTGGACGCGCTGATCGCGAATGTTCACTGCCGTCACGCCCTGCACGCCGCCGATCAGTGCCAGCTTCTCCGGCACGAGATCGCATACGATCGCGCGGCTGCATCCCCCTGCGAGCGCGGCCAACGCACACATCATGCCGATGGTGCCGGCGCCCAGAATAACGGCTACATCCCCCGGTTTTATCTTCGCTTTCGTTGCCGCCTGCACGCCGATAGCCAATGGCTCGACAATCGCGCCTTCCGCAAAACTCACGTTGTCCGGCAGCTTGAATGTGAACGCCGCGGGGTGCACGACGAACGGCGTCAGACAACCGTGCACGGGCGGCGTCGCCCAAAAACGCACGCTCGGGTCGAGGTTGTACATGCCCTCGCGCGACGCGCGTGACTCCATGTCGGGCACGCCCGGTTCCATGCAGACGCGGTCGCCCACTTTCAGATGCTCCACTTCATCGCCGATCTGGATCACGGTTCCCGCCGCTTCGTGACCCAGGACCATCGGCTCGTTGACAACGAACGGCCCGATCCGGCCGTGCTGGTAATAGTGGATATCGCTGCCGCAAATGCCGACCGTATTGATGCGAATCCGTACATCGCGCGCACCGACGGCTTGCGGCAAGGTGAACGGACGCAAGCTGATACGGCGCGCTTCTTCGAGAACCAGTGCTTCCATGATTGAAGCCCTCTGCCATGAGTAAAAGTAGTGAAATCAGCCGGCCTGGAAACGGCCGCTCTTTACATCGTACCCTCCCCCTTTCGTTCCAATACGCGGCCCTGCTGCCGTTGACTTGTGCACGGTGGCACTTTATCCATGCACGAGTGCGTTGAAATCCCACTCCGGTGCATGCCGGCCAGCCTAAAACATCGCGTCACGGGTCTTTTTCATATGGCACACTTCATGCATAGTGAATTTCATTCAAGTATCTTGAACAAAATTCACTAACCCCTCTTTGCGGCGTGGCCGCACGGGAGCATCATGCATCAGTCACTTCGCAGGTTTGTCTTGTCAATGACCGGCGCACTTGCGCTATGCGCGTCGATTCCGGGTCACGCGCAAAGCGGCGACTTGCTTGCGCGCGTAAAAGCGAACAAGGAAATCACGGTGGGAACTGAAGCGCGTTATGCGCCGTTCGAATCCGTTGAGAACGGCAGGATCGTGGGATACGACAGTGACCTCCTGCAATATGTGCTGAAGTCATTGCCCGACGTCAAGCTCAAGCAACTCGACCTGCCGTTCCAGGGCTTGCTGCCAGGCCTCGATGCCAAGCGCTTTGACATGGTCATCACCGCCGTCACCGTCAACAAGGATCGGGAGAGCCACTTCGCGTTCACGCTGCCCATCGCCGATGCAACCGCAGGCGTCCTCGTGCGTTCGAATGAAGCATCCATCAAGTCTCCCAATGACCTGAACGGCAAGATTGTCGGATCGCAAACGGGCTCGGCGCAACTGCAGGCTCTCATGACGCTCGACAAGAACCTGAAGGCCGCAGGCGGTCCCGGCATCAAGCAGATCAAGCAATACGTCGCCTTCGATGAAGCCTATGCGGACCTCGCGGTCGGCCGTCTGGACGCGGTCGCGCAATCGGTCGCGAATCTTGGACCGCTGCTGAAATCGCGTCCGGGCGTGTTCAGCGTATTGCCGCAAAGCATTGGACCGAAGAGCTATTTTGCGTGGGTCGCGCGTAAGGACGCGGACAGCGCGACGCTGCTCAAGCTTTTCAGCGACGCCATCGCCCGCGCGAATCATGACGGCACCATGAAAGCGCTGCAAATGAAATGGTTCGGTACGACCATGGATGTCCCCGCCGACGCGATGCCCGAACCGTCGATGTAGTCAGGTATTAACAAGCATCAAACATCGACTGATATGAACCCACCCGATCTCCTCGCGCGTTGTCTTGGCTATCTGCCGCAACTCTTGGACGGCGCGATCACGACGCTATGGCTCTCGGCGATCGCAGTGGCGTGCGGCTTTTTCGCGGGCATCTTCATCTACATGATGTCCGCGAGCAAAAGCCGCACGCTGGCCACAGCGGCGCGCGTCTATGTGAGCCTCTTTCGCGGCACGCCAGTCCTCGCGCAATTGCTCGTGTTTTATTACGTGCCCTCGGGACTTGGGTGGGCCATCCCAGGCGTGGTCGCGGCGGCAGTGGGTTTGTCGATGAACACGGCCGCGTATCAGTCGCAGATCCTCGGCGCGGGTTTTCGGGCGATTCCGCGCGGGCAGATCGAAGCGGCGCAGACTTTCAATCTCACGCGCCGCCAGGCGTTGTGGCATGTGGAGATTCCGCAGGTCATCGCGTTGACGTTGCCGGCGCTGGTGTCGGAGATGATCGACATAGTGAAGGCTTCAGCGGTGGTGTCGGTGATTGCGGTCACGGACCTGATGCGCGTCGGACAGCAATTGTCTTCGGTCAGTTATCGGCCGCTGGAGGTCTATACGCTCGCGGCGTGCTTCTATCTCGCGATTACTTCGCTGCTGTCGCTTGCGGGTCGGGGTATCGAACGACGCGTGGCGCGACGGACCTGAGCCGACCATGAACAGTTTCCTCTCGCTCATCCCGCGCTTCGCCGACGCCATCCTGGTGACGCTCGAGGTCAGCTTGCTTGCAGCCTTCATCGGCGCGCTGGGTGGCTTCGTCCTCAATGCGTTGCGGCTGCGGTTCCCGCGCTGGCTTGCCGCGCCTTATCGCGCGTATGTGTGGCTCGTACGTGGTACGCCGTATCTGTCGCAACTGGTGATCGTCTATTTCGGCTTGCCGGTCATCGGCATCACGATGACCGCGGTGCAAGCCACCATTGTGTCGCTCGCGTTTTATTCGGCCGCGTATTTCGCGGAGATTTTTCGTGCCGGCTGGGCCAGCATTCCGCGCGGACACGGGGAAGCAGCGCGCGCTTTTGGCATCAGCCGATGGGCTGCGTTTCGCAGCATCGAGATGCCTCAGGCCATTGCGTTCGCTATTCCCTTGCTCGCCAACCAGACCATTCTCGTCATCAAGGAAAGCGCCGTGGCGTCGATCATCACTGTGCCCGAATTGACCATGACAGCAAGCGACATAGTTTCGTCCACTTACACGTACATCGCTCCGTACACGATGTTGATCGTGTGCTACTGGCTCCTCACGCAATGTATCGCCCTCGCTGCCCGATGGGCGCAAGTGCTGATTGCTCCTTCGCGGAAAACCTCATGAGTTCATTGCCCATTCTCGAACTGCGCGCCGTGGGTAAATCGTATGGCGCTAATCGCGTGCTCAAGGGCATCGATCTCGCGGTGACACGCGGTGAAATCGTCTCGCTGATCGGGCCTTCCGGTTCCGGCAAGACAACGGCATTGCGCTGCATGAACTTTCTCGAAGCCTACGATGAAGGCGAGGTATGGATCAAAGGTCAGCTGCTTGGTTATCGCTCAGCAGGGCGTTCGGCACGTGATCGCGATAGTGAAAAGAGCATTGCGGAAGTGCGTCGGCCGGTGTCCATGGTGTTTCAGCAGTTCAATCTCTGGCCGCACATGAGCGTGCTCGGTAACGTGGCTGCGCCGCTGGTGTTGTCGAAGAAAACGGGCAAGGCCGATGCTCACAAACAGGCGCTGGCCGCGCTGACGCGCGTTGGCCTTGCCGAGAAAGCCGATGCATACCCCGCGTCCCTGAGCGGCGGTCAGCAGCAACGCGTGGGCATCGCTCGCGCATTGGCAATCGAACCGGAAGTCATGCTGCTCGACGAACCCACTTCGGCGCTCGATCCTGAACTCGTGGAAGAAGTATTGAGCGTGATCCGATCGCTTGCGCAAGACGGCATGACGATGGTCATGGTCACGCACGAAATGAGTTTCGCAGCGAAGATCTCGGATCACGTCGTGTTCATGGAAGCAGGGCAGATAGTGGAGGCGGGGCCGCCTGAACAGATCTTCGGCAATACGCGCACGCCGCGTTTACAACAGTTTCTGAAGCCGTGGTTCGATCGCAGCTTGACCGCAGCCACGGGAGTCGCGTGATGTCCAACGATGCACTTAAGGCGGCCTCTTGCATTGATGCATCACGTCTGCTCGAATCGATAGAAACGCTCGCTCGCTTCGGTGCGCGTGAAGACGGGGGCGTGGATCGTCCGGCGCTGTCTTCTACTGATATCGACGCACGGCGTTTCCTGATCAATCATGCAATCTCACTCGGCTGCTCGGTGCAAACGGACGCGTGCGCAAACCTGTTTTTCCGCCGCCCCGGTTTGGAGAACCTGCCGCCGGGGATGACGGGCAGCCATGTCGACACCCAACCAACGGGCGGCAGGCTCGATGGCTGCTACGGCGTCCTGGCGGGCTTCGAATGCCTTGCCGCACTCAACGATGCCGGTATCCGTACGCGCCGCCCGCTCGAAGTGGTGGCATGGACCAACGAAGAAGGTACGCGCTTTCAGCCGGGTGCGATGGGGTCGAGCGCGTTCGTCGATCCCGCATTGATCGAACGCTACAGCCAGGCGAAAGATTCCGATGGCATCTCGCTCGACAGCGCGCTCGCCGCGCATCGTGAAGCATTTCCGTCACTCGAGACACGCGTTGCAGAGAAGGCCGCGCATGCGTTTATCGAATTGCACATTGAGCAAGGGCCCTTGTTGGAACTCGCCAATGTTCCGCTGGGCGTGGTGAAGGGAATTCAAGGCGTGCGATGGTATGCGGTGCGTTGCAAGGGTGTCGCGGCCCACGCCGGCACCACGCCAATGCATGCCCGCCACGACGCCATGACGCTTGCCGTGTGTATTCGCGCCGAGGTCGCGGCCTTCGCGCACCAGCTCGGCGGCAACGATACCCGCATTACCTTCGGCCGGTGGACCGTGCTGCCGAACTCGATCAACACGATTGCATCGGACGTGACGTTCAGCATCGACTTCCGTCACCCGAACCCGGCGGTGCTCCACTCGTTCGATACACAGCTCGCGAATTGCATCGCACGCCACGCCGTGACATCGGAAGTGTTATTCATCCATCCGCCCGTGGACTTCGCACCCGCCGTTATCCAACGCGTAGCCGATGCATGCGATGCACTCGGCGCGCCTTCACTGAGCATCACATCGGGCGCATTCCACGACGCCATGTACCTCGCGAAACATTGCCCGAGCGCGATGCTGTTTGTTCCGAGTCGCGGCGGCATCAGCCACAACCCGCATGAAGCCACCGACGACGATCACCTCGTACTGGGCGCCCGCGCATTGGCGCATTGCCTGGTTCATCTCTGCAACGAAGCACCTTGAAACCGATCCGACTGAAGGAGTCACCATGAGCACGCCGCACGTTGAACATCATCACGACAATAGCCATGCACTCGGCGAAAACGCCACGCTGCGCGAACCCATTTCCGCCGATGGCACCCCCGAGATTGGCAAGACCTACACGGTGCCGGCGCGCAACGGCCGCGCGGTCAAGGTGCAGTCGGGCCAGACGATCCGCATCACGAACACGCACGGCACCCAGGTCTGCGATACGTGGATCTTCAATGCCGGGCATCTCGACGAATTCCTGTCGTTCGAACATGCCCGCGCATCGCTCGACAAGGTCATTCCGCAAGCCGGCGATCCGCTGATGACCAATCATCGGCGGCCGATTGCGGAACTGGTCACCGATACCTCGCCGGGTGTGCACGACACGTTGATGGCCGCGTGCGATCTGTATCGGTACAAGAACCTGGGCGTGCGCGGCTATCACGACAATTGCGCCGACAACATGCGGCTCGCGCTGAAAGCGATCGGCCTGCGGGCACGCGAAGTGCCGCAACCGTTCAACTTGTGGATGAACATTCCGATCAGGCCGGACTACTCAATTGAATGGCTTGCGCCGGTATCGAAGGCGGGGGATTACGTGGAGATCAAGGCGTTGATGGATTGCGTCGTGGTCATGTCGGCGTGTCCGCAGGATATTATTCCGATCAACGCGTTGAATCCGCTGGAAGTCGAGTTCACGGTGCTCGCGTAGATCCCCTTACTTTTAGGAAGAGCGTCCCGGTGGTCACAAAAAAAACCGCAGCACGCAAACCAGCGAGCCCGCGCCGGGCCGCGACCAAGCCGCCCGAGGTTCAGCCGGATCCGTCCGCCGCGCTCGGCGTGCGTCTCAAGCACGCGCGCATGGTCAAGCAGTTGACGCTCAAAGCGCTTGCAGCGGAAGCGGGTTGTTCGGAGAGCATGCTGTCCAAACTCGAGGGCGGCCACGCGCAGCCCTCGCTCGCAACGCTGCACAAGATTGCGCTGGCGTTGTCGACCAATGTGGGTGCGCTCGTCTCGGGACCGGACATCAATACGTCGCCCGTGCAGCGCGCAAATGAGCGTCCCACCACGGAGTTCCCGTCGGCCGGCAAGCGTCTTTCGATCATGCTGGAGCGGGTGATCGTGCCCTCGGCGGGGCAGTTGCTGCAAAGCGATATCCACGTAATTGAACCGCTAGCGAGCAGCGACGAACAGATCAGCCACGCCGGGGAGGAACTGGGTTACGTGATTGAAGGCCAGTTCGAACTGACGCTTGGCGATGAATGTTATTTGCTGCAAGCCGGCGACACCTTTTATTTCCCCAGCACCGTTCCGCACAGTTATCGCAACCCCGGCAAGACCGTTACGCGTGTGCTGTGGACCAATACACCGCCTACCTTCTGACGAGAACATCATGCCCGGTACCGATCGAAGCCAGATGGCGTTACCCCGCTTCAGCGGCATCCCAACCTTCATGCGCGTGCCGTACTGCACGGATATCAATGAGATGGATATTGTGCTGGCGGGCGTGCCGTTCGACGGCGGCGTGACTGCCCGTCCGGGTGCGCGGTTCGGTCCGCGCGAGATCCGCAACATGTCGAGCATGACGCGCGCGATCCATCATGTGACGCGTTTCAATCCCTTCGATGTTTGCCGCGTGGGGGACATAGGCGATGTTCCGTTCACCGATCTCTATCATCTTGAACGTTCGCATGAGGACATCCGGCGTTTCTTCGAACCCGTGTTTGCGGCCGGCAAGATTGCGTTGAGCGCGGGCGGCGATCATTCTATTACCTACCCTATTTTTCAGGCGATGGCGCCGAAGCAGCCTATCGGCATGGTGCATATCGATGCGCACACTGACACCTGGGATAGTTTCAAGGGATCGAAATTCACGCACGGTGCGCCGTTTCGACGCGCAGTGGAAGCGGGTTTGCTCGACCCGAAGCGCACCATCCAGATTGGTATTCGCGGCGCGCAGAATTCCGATGAAGGCTGGCGGTATTCGCTTGAGAGTGGCATGCGTGTGGTGTTTATCGAAGAATTTGAGGCGCGGGGGGTGGGAGCGATTATCGATGAGGCGCGTAAGGTCGTGGGTAATGGCCCGACGTATCTTTCACTCGATGTCGACGGCCTCGATCCGGTGTATACGCCAGGGACGGGCACGCCGGAGATAGGCGGACTGACGACGCGCGAAACGATGGCGCTGCTGCGCGGGCTTGATGGTTTGAACTGGGTCGGCGGTGATGTGGTGGAAGTGTCACCGCCCTATGATCCGAGTGGTAATACCGCACTCGTTGCGGCTACGCTCATGTATGAGATTTTGTGTTTGTTGGCGCGGCGATTTGAGTGAGAGGGTTGGTGGTCAGGGGTCAGTGTTGGGTTGTACGGGTTCTGCGTTAGCGGTCGGGGTTAATGCCGGGTTGGTGCTTTCTAGGTCTTCGCGCGTTTTATGTTGGATGTTTTCTTTATCACTATTAGCCACTGTGCGTGGCGGCACGTCATTTCTTTGTCCAAAGCGACAAAGAAACGAAGCAAAGAAAACGCTTTAAACTCTCTAAAAATTAAGTGTCCACAGCGTGCAGTTTTGATTCATTGGTACCCGAAAAGCACGGTGCTCGCAAGAGCTTAGGATGTGTGAAACCCTCCTTCTCGCGAATCCTGACAGTAAAACGCTTCGCCCCTTACGCTCTCGGGCTAGCACCCTTGCCCCGCGAATCCACACGGCCTCACGCGTATTTGCCGCTGTGGCGCTTCGCGGGTTAGCTATGAGTTTGCATTGTTATTTGCCGGGTTAGGCTTCACGTATTCTGCAGATCCATTTCTCGGTGGTTTAAAAAATGGTTCGGCATGCATAAAAAGTTGGAGGTTGGTTTTCCGCGGATAGCGCGGGGTGCTCCTTGGGCAGGTTCAGTCGCTAGTGCTTGCCCGAGAGCGTACGGGGCGCAGCGTTTTACTGTCAGGATTCGCGAGAAGGAGGGTTTCACACATCCGGTGCTCTTGCGAGCACCGTGCTTTTGGGGCACCCATGAATAAAAACTGCACGCTGTGGACACTTAGGGTAGAGCGGTGAAAGCGTTTTCTTTGCTTCGTTTCTTTGTCGCTTTGGACAAAGAAATGACGCGCCGCCACGCGCAGTGGCTAATAGTGATAAAGAAAACATCCAACATAAAACGCGCGAAAACCTGGAGAGCAGCAACCCGGCATTGAACCAGACCGCCCCCCCCGAACCCGCCATCCCGCACCCCCATCCCCCTTAACTCGGTAAATCCTGCCCCTTCGTTTCCGGCGCAAACGGAATCACCGCCAGCCCGATCACAAACGCAATCGCGGTCAGCGCAATCGGCACGCCTAGCGTTTTCATGTGCAGCACCATCGCGCCAATCCCGAAGTTCACGATTGCCCCGAAGAACCGTCCTATCGACGTACAAAAAGCAAATGCCGTCGCACGCACGCGTGTCTCGAACTGCTCCGGCAGCCACAAGCTGAACAACGCGAAGTTACCGCCGAAGAAACCAAGCACCACCAACAGTGCGATGAACGGCACAAGCCCGTTCTCCAGATAAAACGCCCAGCCAAACGCCAGTGCGATCGACACTGCCATACCCACGAAGTACACCGCAAGCGTCAGTTTTCGCCCAATACGCTCAGCCATTGGCGGCAAAGCGAGACAGCCAATGATCGTGCCAATAGACAACAACCCCGTCGCAATCGAAGCCGTCCTGGAAGCATCCGCCTTCGTCATGCCAGCCTTCGTCGCAAGCTGAATCACTGCCGACGGTTCATACACCGCGCCCGCCCAAAGCCCAATAATCGCAACCGTCAACAACACGGTCGCAACGATGGTGCGTTGCCGGTATTGCGCCGAGAAGATCGATCGCAGCGAACTCGCCTGCTTCACCACAGTCGCTTCAACCTTCTGCCACTTCTCGGTTTCCTTCACGCGCAGCAACACAACGATAGATACAACCACCGGCACAATGCCGACCAGGAACATCGCGCGCCAGCCAAAGGTTGCGCCGATCGTGTAGTTGAGTGCGGCAGCAATGAAGAAGCCCGCGTAATACCCCGTCTGGAGATAGCCCGCACCCATCTTGCGTCGATCCTCCGGCCATGCTTCCGCCACATAAGTCCCGGCCAGCGCCCACTCCCCGCCAATTCCCACGCCCGCAAGAAAACGATAGATACCCAACTCCCAAACGGTATGGGAAGTCGCAGCAAGCCCGGTGAAGATCGCGAAGGTGAAGATAGTCGCAGCGAGCACCTTCGTGCGCCCGAAGCGGTCGGCAAGCGGACCCCAGATGAACGACAGCCCCCAACCCACCAGGAACAGCGCAAACAGGATTGACCCTGCCAGCCCCACATTCGCGGGCGTGGCAGCATAGCCGGACTTCGGCAACAGTTCAGTCAGCGCAGGCGCCAGCACCAGTGCATAGATGAACGAATCCATGCCATCAAGCGTCCAGCCGGCCCAGGCACCCCAGAAGCCTACGATCTGTGTCCGGTTAAGTGGTGTACGGGTGCGCCGTAGGGCGCCTGTCGAACGTTCGAGCGTGCTTGGCATAACTGTCTTCCTGGTAGGTGTAAACGTGTATGAGCTGGTATCAGCCAGATATGAACGACGCACTCTGTTCGCCAATCCGGGCGTCTGCGCTAAAAAGATCGGGTTAGCATCTGATCGCCTAAAGGTGCATTTTCATATATAATATTTGAAAACGAGCAGTTGACCACTCCGCACTTGTACCTAGCATCGGTAGAAAAAAGCATGAAAAACGACCTGAATCCCCAGTTTCGCGAGGCGCATTTCGAGCCGCGCCAGAGCACGTCGCGTTATATAGCGGACGCGTTGCGATCGGCGATTGTCGAAGGAACGCTGTTGCCGGGCGAGCCGCTGCGCCAGGACGCTATCGCCAAGCAGTTCTCCGTCAGCGCCATTCCAGTACGCGAAGCGTTCCGGCAACTGGACACTGAAGGCTGGGTCACCATTGAGCAAAACCGGGGTGCGTCGGTCAGCCTGCAATCGCCCGATGAAGCCCGTGAGATCTACGAAATCCGCGCTTCGCTGGAAAGTCTGGCGATCGGCATTGCGATCGAGCGTCATACAGACGCAACGCTGGCCGAGGCGCGCGAATTGCTGTTGGCCGCGTCCAAAGAACAGGACCAAGCGCTCTACGTAGTACGAAATGAACAGTTCCACATGAGCCTGTATGCGCCCGCCGAGCGCCCTCACCTCATGGAATTGATTGGCACGATGCATCGGCGGGGCGAGCGTTATTTGCGGCTCAAGTTCGGCATGCCCACGTTCAAGGGGCAGTCCGACGCCGAGCACGAAGCCATTCTCGACGCACTGCACGCCCGCGACACCGAAGCGGCGCAAACACTAGTCGCCCGCCATCTGCTTGCGACGGGCGAACTGGTTTATCGTTTTCTCCACGACGCGCAAATGCAGGCTCAAGCCACGCAGCCCAAGAAGCGCCGCCGTCCTTCCACTTCGCGGTCAGACTAAACGCTGATGTCGTTTCGCTGATCCTGCCCAACACCGAGGCCACCGCATGAATCCCCCCGCACAAGCCGGCATCACCCCAGGACCGCGCCAGTGGAACACGCGTGCGCTTGAAAAAGCGCGTCGCCTGAAAGCAATCGAAGGTTGGCTCGACAATGGCGTGCTCAAGGCAGAACGCATTGTCGACGCCCTCGAAACACTGATCCAATCCGGCGATCGTGTCGCGCTGGAAGGCAACAACCAGAAGCAGGCCGACTTCCTCTCTCGTGCGTTTGCGAAACTCGATCCGGCGCGCGTGCAAGACGTTCATCTGCTGATTTCCAGCATCAGCCGGCCGGAACACTTGACGCTGTTCGAGCGCGGCATCGCCCGCAAGGTGGACTTCTCGTTTGCGGGGCCGCAGAGTCTGCGCGTCGCACAGTTGCTCGAAGACGGGCAACTCGAAATCGGCGCGATCTATACGTATATAGAACTGTATGCACGTATGTTTATCGACCTGACGCCGCAAGTCGCGCTGGTCTGCGCCGTGCAGGCCGATCGCCACGGCAATTTGTATACGGGCCCGAACACCGAGGACACGCCGACCATTGTGGAGGCGACCGCGTTCCGTCATGGCATCGTGGTGGCGCAGGTGAACGAGATCGTCGATGAACTGCCGCGTGTCGATATCCCCGGCTCATGGGTCGATGTCGTCGTGCAAGCCGACCGGCCGTTTGCCGTCGAGCCGCTGTTCACGCGCGACCCGCGTCATATCGGCGAGTTGCAGATCCTCATGGCCATGATGAGCATCCGCGGGATCTACGAGCGTTATGGCGTGAAGGCGCTGAACCACGGCATTGGCTTCGACACCGCCGCGATCGAATTGCTGCTGCCCACTTATGGCGCAGCGCACGGGCTGAAGGGAAAGATCTGCACGCACTGGGCGCTCAATCCGCATCCCACGCTGATCCCGGCCATCGAAAGCGGCTGGGTCGAAAGCGTGCATTGCTTCGGCAGCGAAGTGGGCATGGAGGATTACATCGAAGCGCGCTCGGATGTGTTCTTCACGGGCCGCGACGGCAGCCTCCGATCGAACCGCGTGTTGTGCCAGCTCGCGGGGCAATATGGCGTCGATCTGTTTATCGGCTCGACGTTGCAGATGGACGCCGACGCGAATTCATCGACTGTCACGCTGGGCCGCCTTGCTGGATTCGGCGGTGCGCCGAACATGGGACACGATCCGCGCGGGCGCCGTCATTCGAGCGAAGCGTGGTTGAAGCTGATGAAAAACGATGGACCGAACAACGCTATCGGACGCGGGCATAAGCTGGTTGTTCAAACCGCCGAGACCTTCAAGAAAGGCGGTGAGCCGACTATCGTCGATGCGCTCGATGCCATCGCCGTCGGCAAGCAAAGCAACATGCCGATAGCCCCGGTCATGATCTATGGCGACGATGTGAGTCACGTAGTGACCGAAGAAGGGATCGCGTACCTGCACGCCGCCGAAGGCGTTGAAGAGCGCCGTGCGGCGTTGCGTGCGGTGGCGGGCGTTACACCTATCGGCATGCGCGCTGACCCCGTCAAGACGGCGGAGCTGCGGCGGCGAGGCATTGTTGCGTACCCGGAAGACCTCGGCATCCGGCGCGGAGAGGCGAAGCGCTCGCTGCTGGCGGCACGGAGTATCGACGATCTGGTTGCGTGGTCGGGTGGGCTGTATCAGCCGCCGCCACAATTCCGCAGCTGGTGAGCCGCGATGGCCTGCACTCAACCTGTATTCCTCGACGTTACGTGTGACCCGTCGGCGCTCGCGGAGCTTGCGGTCGCTGCGTTGATCGACGAAGCGAGTCTCACGCCGAAGCCAGCGTTGGTGGACCGGCGCGGAAGCGGTGCGCATCGTGATCTCGACCTCGACACCATGCTGCGTTCGGCACATTCGTTGCGGCCGACGTTCCTTGCACTGGCGCGCGCGGCGGTCGGTCAAAAACCTTCGCAACGGCTGCGCGAGCAACTTGCGCGGATCGGCCGTGGAGGTGAAGTGGCCATGCTGCGCGCAACGAATGGCAGCAATGCACATCGCGGGGCGATATGGATTGTTGGCTTGTTATGCGCGGCGGCGGCAATGACTTCATTGGCCGGGCCATTGGAACTCTGTACGCAAGCTTCCGCCATCGCACGTTTCGAGGACCGTTTCGCGCCTGATGCGATGAGTAACGGTGCCCGCGTTGTCCAACGTTTCGGTGTAGCCGGCGCACGCGGTCAGGCGGCGGAAGGTTTCCCGCACGTACGTGAGGCCGGCTTGCCTGCGTTGCATCGTTCGCGTGCGAACGGCGCGACCGAAGATGAAGCGAGGCTCGATGCATTGCTCGCCATCATCGCGACGCTCGACGATACCTGCCTGCTGCATCGCGGCGGTCGGGTCGCACTTGAGGCCGCGCAAACAGGCGCACGCATTGCACTGCAGGCTGGCGGAGCAGCACGGCCGCAAGGCCGCGCCGCGCTCGCCCGCCTCGATCAACGTCTGACTGAATTGAACGCATCTCCCGGAGGCGCAGCGGATTTGCTGGCTGCCACCCTCTTCCTCGATACCCTGCCGCGCGTCGACTGACGCGGAGAACACGTCATGGAAAACTTGCGCTACGAATATCCCGCCACCCGCCCCGTGCCGCAACGCGCGCATGTGGGCGTGGTCGGCTCGGGTGACCTGGAAATCCTGCTGTCGCCATCGGAGAGTGAACATGCGGAAGTTGTGATCCGCACGAGCGTCGACGGTTACGAACACGTATGGAAAAGCGTGCTTGACCGCTTCTTCTCACGCTACGACGGCGCCGCGCGCCTCGAACTTAATGACTTCGGCGCAACGCCCGGCGTGGTCATGCTGCGGCTCGCCGAAGCCGTGGAAGCGAGTGAAGGAGTTGCGTCATGAACGCTCACGAGAACTTCATCGCGCAGCATAGTTTTATCGAACTGACCGCACGCGAACGTGCGCGCGCTTTGCTCGATGCCGGCACCTTCCGCGAGTTGATCGGACCGTTCGACCGGCTCGAATCGCCGTGGCTCGCCATGCAGAACGTGGTCTGCCAAGCCGACGACGGCGCGGTCATTGCGCGCGGTACGCTTGGTGGCGAAGCGGCGGTGATCGCGGCGATCGAGCCTGCGTTTCAAGGCGGCAGTATCGGCGAAGTGTCGGGGGCGAAGATCGCGGCGGCACTTGAAATGGCTGTGCGCGAGTTCGAAGCAGGCCGCAAGATCCTGCCGGTGATCCTGTTCGAAACGGGCGGCGTCCGGCTGCAGGAAGCGAATCTTGGGCTCGCAGTGATCGCCGAGATCCAGGCGGGAATCGTCGCCTTGCGCCGATATGTCCCGGTGGTCGGCGTGATCGGTGGCATGGTGGGTTGCTTCGGCGGCATGTCGCTCGCGGCGGCATTGTGCACGCGCTTGATTATGACGCGACAGGCACGGCTCGGGATGAACGGGCCTGAGGTTATCGAACAGGAAGCAGGCGTTGAAGAACTCGATTCACGCGACCGGCGCCTCATCTGGTCGATGATCGGCGGTGAGCAACGAGCAGCGGTGGGCCTGGTTGATGCCCTCGTGGAAGACGATACCAACGAAGTTCTCAACGCTGTGCTCAGCGCGTTCAAAAGCGGCGTGCCGGCGAGCCATCGGACCGAACAAGTCGATGCACAACTTGAACGGCTTGCGCGCGTGGATCCATCGGCAATCGACCCCGCTGTGTTGCGGACGCTTTGGCAAGGAGAAGTGTGATGAACGCATCACGTGGACAAATCTGGTTCGACGCATTGACGTCGAACGCTCAGCCGGCCTCGGGCAACGAAGGCCACGAAGGTCCGATCCGCAGCGCTGACGCACCGCTTGGCGACACGCGCGCACGTTTCATCAGCATCGTGCCCGATCCGCATAACCGCTTTCCGCGCGCGACCGATAACGTCGTCGGCCTCGAACAAGGCTGGTTGCTTGCACTCGCCGTACGTGACGCGATGGATGCGGATCGCGATGCTGCAATGAAGCGTCCGATCGTGGCTATTGTCGATGTGAAGAGCCAGGCATACGGTCGTCGCGAAGAGCTGCTCGGTGTTCATCTTGCGTGTGCGGCCGGTGTCGATGCCTATGCAAGCGCGCGGCTCGCCGGGCATCCGGTGATCGCGCTGATTGTCGGCCCGGCAATGTCCGGTGCTTTTCTCGCGCATGGTTATCAGGCGAACCGGATCATCGCGCTCGACGCGGATGGCATCAGCGTGCACGCGATGGGCAAGGAAGCCGCCGCGCGGGTCACGCGTCGCAGCGTTGAAGGACTGGATGAACTCGGCGATCGCGTCTTGCCCATGTCGTACAAGATGAGTGCTTACGCCAAGCTCGGGCTGCTGCATGAACTGATTGCCGGCATCAATGCGGATGCGCCCGGGAATGACGATATCGACCGCGTGCGTAGTTCGCTGATCGCTGCGATCGACGATGCCCGGAAAGGTCCACGCGATCTTTCATCGCGATTGCAATCCGACGATGCCAAGAAGATTCGCGCGGCGTCGATAGAAGTCCGCAAGCGCATGGCGGAGCAATGGGACGCGTCGTGAATCCGCACGACCTGTTGCGGCTCGCGCCGGGAACGCCGGATTTTCCCGATGCGCCGGCGTGGGTTGCAGCATCGCTAAAACGCGCACCGTTCGTAGTGGTTCGACGCGCGGCGTCCGTGAATGATTTGATCGCGGTTGGCATTCGTGGCGAAGTGCGGAGCAAGCGTTTCGGCTCGTGGCTTGATGCGCGTTATGTTGAGCACGTGTTGCAACCCGAGACGCTTCTTGCAAATTTGAAGCGCTCAACAACGCGCGCGAACTTGCCCGCGTTTGCATTGCTGCAAGCAATTACGCCACTGTGCGATTCGAGCGGCCACGCTTGGGGACCTACTGGCAGCGCTGGCTTTGAGCTCGCCAGTGGCTGTCCGACGGTCACGCAAACAAGCGATCTCGACCTGGTGCTGCGTGCGCCTGAGCCGCTCGACCGCGCCACTGCGAACACTTTATTCAATGCCCTCTCTCAAGCCGCGCTCGACCACGGCACGCGCATCGACATCCAGATCCAGACAAACGACGGCGCATTCTCGCTGGCCGAATATGCGCATCCCGGCGCACGTGTCATGCTGCGATGCGCCGATGGTCCGAAGCTCGTTGCCGACCCTTGGCAAACGAGCCAAGCAACATGATCGCGTTCCTCTTCCCCGGCCAGGGTTCGCAATTCGCGGGCTTTTTACACACGCTAGGTGGCGCGACGCCGCACGCGCGTATTGCTGAAACCATCGAGGAAGCATCGGATGTACTGCATATCGATATGCTCTCGCTCGATCGCGCCGACGCTTTGACGTCAACCGTAGCGGTGCAACTCAGCTTGCTTGTTGCCAGCGTCGCGACCGTGCGAGCATTGCAGGATGAAGGGATCGAGCCGGATGCGGTAGCGGGTTTATCGGTGGGAGCGTATGGCGCTGCGGTTGCATGCAATGCGGTTTCTTTTAGCGACGCGTTGCGGCTCCTTCAGCTTCGCGCGCAATTGATGGAGAATGCTTTTCCCCACGGCTACGGGATGCTGGCGGTGTCGGGCTTGAGTGAACGCGAACTGAATACCGTGATCGCGAATGCTCACGCGCAGGCCGCGTACATTGCAAATTTGAATGCGCCGCGACAAATCGTAGTGGCAGGCGCCGATGCTGACCTCGACCACGTCCGCGAATGCGCATTGAAAGCTGGCGCGCGCAAGGCCGAGCGGTTGGCGGTCGGCGTGCCGTCTCACTGCGTTCTACTCGACGACGCCGCTCGCGAACTCACCGAAGCCGCAAGCAAGATCACGTTCCATGCGCCATCGGTTCCCTACATCAGCAATCGCGGCGCACGGCCCTTGCGCCAGGCCGACGCTATCCGTGCCGACCTCGCAACGAACTTGCGATATCCCGTTCGCTGGCACGACTCCACTATCGTGCTGGGTGAACTCGGCGCACAGGTGTTCGTTGAGATGCCACCGGGGCGCACGCTGATCCAACTCGCGGAAGACGCGTTGCCGAATGTCGCCAAAGTAGCGATAGAGCAGATATCGATTCCCTCGGCTGCCGCGCTGATCCGGGCACGCTCCGGCGGGTAGTCCCCGCCTTGCGCTTCACCAACCTCTCCATTGCAAAGCGTTTTCCCCGATCACTTTTCGCGGGTTCGCTTGTTATAATCATTTCATCTAGCGAACAAAATCTAACAACCACATCCACGACGCGCGGCTTGCGTCCACTGTCCTCAGCGAATGACCAAAAGCGATCGTTTGCGTGTTCTTGCCGATGCTTTGCGTGAGCAAAGTGTGATGCGTCTTCGCGATGCGGCGACCTTGCTCGATGTATCGGAGATGACGGTTCGCCGCGACATAGCGGCGAGTCCGGGGACGTTCACTTACCTTGGCGGTTATATCGTTCGCGCTTCGGATGTCCCGAACGGCGCGGGTTATACCATCGATGAAGAGAAGGATCATTTTGCGCAGGCCAAGGCCGAAGCATCGGCGGTCGCTGCACGGTTGCTGACTGACAACGAGACTATTTTCATCGATTGCGGGACGACGCTGACCACCCTGGCGCGGCTCATTCCGGCCGAGATGCATTTAACGGTGCTGTGTTATTCGCTGAATGTCGCCGAAATTTTGCGGCGCAAGACCAACGTGCGGATGATTTTGTTAGGCGGCGTTTATGCGCCCTCGTCGGATTCGTTTTCGAGCAATGAGAGCATTGAGACGTTGCATCGAATGGGCATTAACAAGGCGTTTATATCGGCCGGCGGCGTGGATGAGGCGCGCGGTGTGACGTGCTGGAATTTTCACGAAGTGGCAATCAAACAGGCTGCCATGGAGAGCGCGGTTGAGAGGCATCTTGTAGTCGATGCCAGCAAACTGGGGAAGGTCAAGGCAGTGCGGTTTTCCCAACTGGATCAGTTTAATTCGCTGATCACGGAGAAGGGGATGGAGGTGAGGAAGTGAGACCGCGGTGAGCCCGGCAAACTTACGGGCAGTCGGTCTCCGACTGCCCGTAAGTAAAATCAACCTCCCCTAAGCCGCCCTTCTCCCCAGCGCGAACAACGTCCCCGCCACCAGAATAAACGCTCCGATAATCACTTTTTGCCAGGTACTCGGCACGCCGATCAGAATCAGCACGCTATTGATCAGCGTAACCAGGACCACGCCCAACAACGTCCCGACCACCGTCCCCGTCCCGCCGGTAATCCGCGCCCCGCCAAGAATCACCGCCGCGATCACGTCCAGTTCAGTCCCGACCAGGTCGAACGGATTCGCCAGCCGATTCGTCGATACATGCAGAATCCCGGCAATCCCGGCGAGCATCCCGGTGTACCCAAACACAAACAGGTGAATAGCCCGCAGGTTATAACCAAGCCGCTCGGCGATCGGCAAACTGCCGCCCATCGCGTACACACCGCGTCCCATCATCGTGCGGTTAAGCAACCACCACGTCACGGCCGCCGCGAGAAACAGCGCGATCACCGAGACCGGCAGCACTGCCCGAAGCCCATCGTTCGTGTGATAGAAAAACAGCGGCAACTGCCCGAAGCTGTCCATGCTATGCGGGATATTCATGAAGAACTGCGTGCCCACGAACGTCAGCAACAACCCGCGATACAGATACTGCGTGCCAATGGTCACGATCAACGAAGGCGCCTTCAGCCGATGCACCAGCACGCCATTGATCAGCCCAAGCAACACGCCGCCCACCGCGCCGCAAACCAGAATCAGAAAAAATGGCGCATCGGGCCACCACGCAAAAACGGCCTTGGTGATGGAATACATCGTAAAAGCGGCAATGGCTGTAAAAGACACATCGATACCGCCCGATGCCAGCACAACCAGCGTCCCCATTGCGAACAACGACACCGTCGTCCCCGAATGCAGCAAATCGAAGAGTGTCGCGAACTGGAAGAAGCGCGGATTCAACGTGCCCACCACCACACACGTCACGAGAATCAGCCCAAGCGTGAACCATTCAGGATTCCGCATCAACCGTGCAGTAAAACTGAGTTGCCGAAGTGGCGGCGCAACCTCGGCCAATACGGGACTGGGCGCCGTTGCGCCTTGCGATGTCTGAGCAACGCGATGAAGTGACTCGCTCATGCTGCCTCTGAAAGTAAAGCGTGATAAAGATCGGCTTCGGTCAACTGCTCCGCTCGATATTCGTTCGAGACCCGCCCCTTCTTCATCATCAAAATTCGGTCGCAGTTCTGCAGCAACTCAGGCAAGTCATCGCTGATCAAAATGATGCCGATGCCCTGCTCCGCCAGCCGCTGCATGATGCGGTAAATGATGTCCTTCGATCCCACATCCACGCCCACGGTCGGGCCGTGCAGGATCAACACACGCGGATCAATAGCCAGCCATCGGCCGATCAATACGCGCTGCTGGTTGCCGCCGGAAAGCGACTGGACCGGTTTATCGACGTCAGGCGTCGCGATCTGCAACTCCTTGACGGTGCGCTCAGCAAGCTCGCGTGCGCGCTTCCGGTCAACCTGTCCAAAGCGGTCGCGCAAACTTGAAATCATCGCGGTGATGACGTTGTCGCGAATGGATTTATCGAGGAAAAGGCCTTCATTCAAGCGGTCTTCCGGTACATAGCCAATCCGTTGCCACTTTGCATCGGAAGGCGTCTTGAGCCTCACGATGGAACCGTCCAGCGTGACTGTGCCGCTATCCGCAGGCGCGACGCCGGCCAATGCACGCGCCAGTTCGTTGCGCCCCGAGTCGAGCAAGCCCGTCACGCCAAGAATCTCTCCGCGATGCAGCGCGAACGTGACATCGGCGAACTGACGTGAGCGCGATAACGCCTTCACATCCAGCACAACGTCGTGACCATCCATGACTTCAGCCTGCCGGTATCGCTCATTCGACAACTGCTTGCCCGTCATCAATTCGCCAATCTGCGCCTTCGTATAATTGTCGATCGGTCCCTGCGCCATCTTCTGGCCGTCGCGCAGAACGATCACTTCACCGCCGATCGCGTAACACTCATCCAGCTTGTGGCTCACGAACAGTACGGCGACGCCATCGGCACGCAGCTTCGCCAGTACGGCGATCAGGTTGTCGACTTCCTTTTGCGTCAGCGACGTAGTCGGCTCATCCATGATGACGAACTTCGCCTCGCTCGCAATCGCGCGCGCAATAGCCACGAGTTGCCGCGTCGCCAGCGGCAATTGCTCGACCAGCGTGGCCTGAAAATCGGCATCGCCAGGCAAACCCACCGCTTCCAAAGCACGCGCCGCCGTTTTCGCCAGCGCACGGCGATCGAAGGTCCGCGCAAGCCGCCCCGCGTGTGCGGCCAGTTCCGCGGTCAATGCCACGTTCTCCGCCACGCTCATGTTTGGCAGCAGCGAAAGATCCTGATACACGGTTTCGATACCCGCCGACAACGCCTCTAGCGGTGCAAGCCGCGCATGCCTGACGCCTTCGATCACAAGCTCGCCCTGATCGGGCGGCTGCGCACCGGAGATGATCTTGATCAGCGTGCTCTTGCCGCAGCCGTTCTCACCCAGCAGGTGATAGATCTGCCCGCGCTGGAACGAAAGACTCACGCCACGCAGCGCGTACACGCCGGTAAAGCGCTTGTGGATATCGACGACTTCAAGAAGCGGCACTGTACTCATCATTGAACCTTCAACCCTTTCAACTTCCTGAAGACAGCGCGCACGGCAACCGTGCGCGCTTTGCTGCTACGTGAAGACAATCAGAACGGATATTGCTTGTAGTTGGTCTTGTCGACGTCCACCCAACCGGTGCCGCGCACGATGATGCCCTTGCCCGGACCCTTGGTGACCGTGACCTTGTTATAACCAACGAGACCCAGGTCCGTACCGTTCTCTACCGTCTTGCCATCGATCAGCATCTTCGCAATCTTGTTCATCGCGATACCAGCGAGCTTCGGATCCCAGAACGCAATGCCGTTGATCGCGCCGCTCTCCAGGAACTTGCCGGCTTCTGTCGGCAGACCCGTGCCGTACACGCAGATCTTGCCAATCTTGCCGGCCTCTTCCACTGCGCGTCCAATGCCGATCACGTCCAGCGACGACGACCCTTGGAAGCCCGTCAGGTCCGGATGTTTGCGCAGCACTTCCTTCGCAACCTGGTAAGCGCGTTCGCCGTCGTTATTGGTTTCAAGTTTCGGCTCGACCAGATCCATCTTCGGGTACTTTTGCTTCGCATTGCCGATACCGCCATCCGCCCACTGAACCTGCGAACGGCTGCCGAGCGAGCCGACCAGCACCGCCCATTTGCCCTGGTCGCCCATGCATTTCGCCAGACGTTCATTCAGGCCGGCGCCGTACGCGGTGTTGTCGAAGGCTTCGATGTCGACCATCGTGTTCTTCTCGTTGTCCGCTTCATGCGTAACGACCTTGATGCCGCGATCCATTGCTTTCTTCAGCGCCGGTTCGAGGGTCGGCGGATCGTAGGGAACGACTGCGATCGCCGTGACTTTCTTCGCGATCAAATCTTCGATGATCTTCAGTTGTTGCGCAGCGTCCGCGCGTCCCGGTCCGGTCTGATATGCGTTCACGCCGGGATTGTCCTTCGCGAATTCCTTCACGCCGTCGTCCATGCGGTTGAACCAGTTGATCCCCGTGACCTTCACCACCGTGACGATGGTTTGATCGGTCGCAGCCTGCGCGACAGCAATGGCTCCGGCCGCAAGCGTGACTGCGGTAAGCGCGATGGCGATTCGATTCAGTTTCATGCGTTGTCTCCGTTATGGTGTGTCTGTGATGCACATGAGGTGAAATTTTGAAGCTGACGAAACTTGGTTCATGCAGTCATGCCATGGGTGGCGCTGGTGTTTTTGGCACCTTGGAAACAGGTGCTGCGCCGCCCAGCCCGAAGATCGCGCGCACGCGTTCTCCACCCGCTAACGCAAGCGATGCAAGCAGCAGGAAGCCCCACGCGCAATCGCCGAAGAACTGCGAGACGCCCAGCAAGTTGAACAGGCTCGACAGGAACTGGAGCACGGTCGCGGCCAGGAAAACGCAGATAATCCGCCCATAACCACCCGCCGGATTCACGCCGCCCATCACCGCGATCAGGATCGCGATCAGCAAGTACGAGTTGCCGTAATCCCACTTCGCACTCGACGTATGCGTCGCGCTGATCAACCCGGCGAGCGACGCGAGCACGCCGCACATGCCGTACGTGAGGATCAACATGCGGTCGCGCGGAATGCCGGCATAGAATGCCGCTTTCGGATTTGTGCCCATTAAATAAAGCCGCAATCCGAAAGGCGTGCGCTTCAACACCCAGCCGAGCAGCAACACGGTGGCCACGAAGATCCACAGCGAGATAGGCACTTGCAGGAAGGTGCCGTTGCCGATGTCGGAGAGGGCATCGACGTATTCCACCCGCACCGACGCACCATTGCTCAACACCACGGCAATGCCTGTGAACAGCAGCGACGTACCGAGCGTGCAGAGAATTGGCGTGAGTTTCAAACGCGCGATGATCACGCCGTTCATCAAGCCGCCAATCGCGCCGAGAGCCACGGTAATCACGCAGAACACGGCGGTGTAAAGCGACGGGGAGTTATCGGCGGAAACGAGCATGGGCAGCAGTTGTGCGGCCACCATGCCCGAGAGGTTCGCGAGCGCGACACCCGACAAGTCGATACCGCCATTACCCGAGACCATCGAAAGCATGATGCCAAGTGCAAGCAGGCCTAGTTCGGGCAACTGACTACCCATGGACTGGAGGTTGTCGATATCGACGAACTGGCCATGCGACAACACGGTCGCGACGATCACGACCAGCAGGTTCACGCCGACAAGAAAATTCAGTTGCCGGTCGGCGAGCCATTTCGATGTATTCATCGAGGCGCTCCTCCGTTCAAGATTGATGAGCCGGCGCGCTGCCGGACTTCGCAGGCTCGGCAAGCACGGCTTCAATTTCAGCGAGCGTCGGCATGGACGGCGCGGTGCCGGCGCGCGTGACTGACAAGCTCGCCAGCGCGCAGCCGAAACGCACCGCGTCCAACGGGCTTTCGCCGCGTGCGAGCGCTGCAGCAAAGCCGCCGGTGAAGCCATCGCCGGCGCCCGCGGTCTCGACCACGCGGCCGCAATTGAAGGCCGGCACCAGCACCGATTGTTCCAGCGTATGCAGCAACGCGCCCGCCTCGCCCAGCGTCACGATTACCGCGCGCACGCCCTTTCCTAGCAGGACATCGGCGGCACGGCGTGCGTCGTCAACGGAGACAATCGGGATACCTGTCAGCGCCGTTGCTTCGGTTTCGTTCGGCGTGATGTAGTCGCAGAGCGGGAAGATGTCGTCGTCGAGCGGTAGCGCGGGCGCCGGATTGAACACGGTGGTCACGCCGTGACGGCGCGCGAGTTCAAGACCGCGTCGCGCAGCGGGAACGGGTTGTTCGAGTTGCGTCACGAACACGGCGGCGGTCGAGATATCGGCTTCTATCGCTTCGACGTCTTCGGGGCACAAGCGTCCGGCCGCACCTGCTGCAACGATGATCGCGTTGCCGCCCGTGGCATCGTCGACGAAGATATGCGCCGCGCCGGTTGCCACGCCATCGGTCGTGATCGCCCGCGCCGTGATGCCTTCGGCGGACCACGTCGAGCGTGCGATATCGCCGAACGCATCGGCGCCGAGGCGCGTGCAGAAGATCACGTCGGCACCGGCACGGGCGGCAGCCACGGCTTGATTCGAGCCCTTGCCGCCCGGTCCCATCGCAAACGCCGATCCGGCGATGGTCTCGCCCAGCAGCGGCATGCGCTCGGCGCGGAAGGTGAGATCCGTCACGTAGATGCCGAGGATGACGACACTGCGGTTCATCGCGTGCTCTCCGTACCGGACGCCGGCGCATCAGGCGCAAGGTTCACGCCCTTCTTGAAGATGAAGCAGCCATACCCGCGCGCTTCGCCCGTCGCGATCACGCAATAGGCTTGCTTGGCGCGTTCATAGAACGCGAAACGTTCGATGGAAGCAAAGGGCGTCGCGCGACCTTCGGCGGCGTCCACTTCGGTCTGAGCTTCGCGTTGCACGGCAGGAAGCGCGTTGGCATCGCCGACCACTTCCATGCGCTCGGCCGGATGATCGACGAAACTGTCCAGCGGCAACACCGACAACACCGCGCGGATCGCCCGCGGCGCATTCGCGCCATCGAGCCGAAGCACATGGCCGAGCACCGTTTGGCGCGCGACGGAATCAGCCGGAAAATTGGCGTCGCAGATCACGACTTCATCGCCGTGTCCCATTGCGGCCAGTGCGTGCAGCACGTCGGCGTTCAGCAGCGGATCGAGGTTCTTCAGCATTACGTCTCCTTCATGTTGAGCGTGCCTCGCTGTGTTGCGAGGTCATCGCTCATGAGTCTGTTTCGAACCCGTACGTCCTGGCGCTCAGTCTCCGTACGGGATCCAGATGTTCTTTACTTGCACTGCTTGCCGCAAGAACGGCAGGCCTTCGCTCGCGGCATCAAACCAGTCGAACGCGCGGCCATAATCGACGAACGTGCGCTTCAGGTTGCCCACCGATTCACGCTCTGTCAGTGTCGATAAATCCGCGCCGCCGAAGCACCATAACGCGTCTACATCGTCGTGTTTCGCCAGGGTCGACGCCAACGCCTTACGCTCGCCGGTGACAATGTTCAACGCACCTGCCGGTACATCCGAGGTCTCCACGACCTGATAAAAATCGGTCGCCATCATCGGGCACGTTTCGCTCGGCACGGCGACCACACGATTACCCAACGCAAGCGCCGGTGCGATCAGCGAGACGAGACCCAGCAACGGCGCTTCGTCCGGACACACCACGCCGATCACGCCGAGCGGTTCGTGCATCGCCAGCGCAACGCCTCTGAGCGGCGGCGAATGCACCGCGCCATCGAACTTGTCGGCCCACGCGCCGTACGTGAACAAACGCGTGATCGATGCTTCCACTTCACGCTCGGCATCGGCGGCAGACACGCCCGTCCGCGTCACAAGTTGCTTCGCGAATTCATCGGCCCGTGCCGACAAATTCTCCGCGAGGTAATACAGCACCTGTGCGCGGTTATGCGTGCTGGCTTGCGACCACTTTTCAGCGCTGCGCGCAGCGGCGACCGCGTTACGTACGTCCTTGCGATTACCCTCGCCCACTTCGCCGACGATCATCCCCGACGGCGCATGCACGAGCCGCGAATAACCGCTGTCCGGCCGAACCTGCTTGCCGCCGATAAACAGCTTCGCGGTACGGTCGAGCGCGCTGACGTTATTCGTGGCAGCTTCGAAAGAGGAAGGCTGCGCAACTCGCTCGCCAGGCGCGGAGCGAACGGCCAGCTTAGTCCACGCACGCGGCTTCAGATACTCGTAAATCCCCTCGCGTCCGCCTTCACGCCCGAAGCCCGATTCGCGATACCCGCCGAAGCCGACACCGGCGTCGAAGAGATTGGTCGCGTTGATCCAGACCACGCCGCATTGCAGGCGCGGCGCGATATCCAGCGCACGACCAATCGTCTCGCTCCACACGCTCGCGGCCAGCCCATAGCGTGAATGATTCGCTAGCGCGACCGCTTCGTCAGGCGTGCGAAAGCTCATTGTCACCAGCACCGGCCCGAATATTTCCTCTTGCGCGAGCGTGGACGCGGGCGCGACATTCGTCACCAGGGTAGGCGGATAAAACGCGCCTTCCTCGGGCATCCGAAGCCCTTTGGGCTGATGAATCTCGCAGCCTTCCTGCACACCGCGCTCAACCAGCGAACGAATGCGTTCGAGTTGCACGGTATCCACGATCGCACCCAGATCGATGCCCTTGTCGAGCGACGGTCCAACGCGCAGCGTGTCCATGCGGCGTTTCAGTTTATCGATGAAGCGCTTCTCAACCCCTTCCTGCACCAGCAGCCGCGAACCGGCACAGCAGACCTGGCCCTGGTTGAACCAGATTGCATCGACGACACCTTCCACGGCGCTGTCGAGATCGGCGTCGTCGAAGACGATGAACGGCGACTTGCCGCCGAGTTCAAGCGTGAGCGACTTGCCCGAGCCCGCAGTCGCGACGCGAATCTGCCGGCCCACTTCCGTCGACCCGGTGAACGCAATCTTCGCCACGCGCGGGTGATCAACCAATGCAGCGCCCGTGCGCCCATCGCCCGTGACCACGTTCAGCACGCCGGCAGGCAAGCCTGCACGCGCGGCCAATTCGGCGAACAACAACGCGGTCAGCGGCGTATATTCCGCGGGCTTCAGCACGACGCAATTACCCAATGCAAGCGCCGGTGCGATCTTCCACGAGAGCATCAGCAGCGGAAAATTCCACGGCACGATCTGGCCGATCACACCCAGAGGCGCCCAGTCGGCGAACTCGCGATCCTGCAACTGCGCCCATCCAGCGTGATGCAGAAAATGCCTTGCTACAAGGGGGATATCGATGTCACGCGACTCGCGAATCGGCTTGCCGTTGTCCAGCGATTCGAGCACCGAAAACAAACGCGCATGCCGCTGCACCATGCGCGAGAGCGCATACAAATGCCGCGCGCGGCCCGCGCCGCCCAGCGCTTGCCACGCAGGCAGCGCTCGATGCGCAGCATCGACTGCCGCGTCGATATCGGCGTGATCGCCCTGCGCGATGCTCGCGATCACGCGTCCGGTGGCCGGTTCCAGCGAGTCGAATTGCTCACCGGCCGATGGCGCGCGAAAGGCGCCGCCGATGAAATGGCCAAAGCCCGTTGCATGTTGATCCAGCCAGGCGCGCGCGGCGCCGTCGTCTTCCGGTGCAGGTCCGTAATCCATCGAGGTGAAGTAGTCGGCTACGCTCATGGGGAGCTCGTGTAAGAGAGGGTGCGGTGCGAAATCAAGCAAGCAGATCAGGCAACCGGATGTCGATGGAAAGCCGAATAGCGGCCGGTGACGTGATGCTCGAGCTGACGTTCGATATCGGCGAGAAGGCTTGATGCGCCTATGCGGAACAACTCCGGTTCGAGCCATTCGCGGCCGAGCTCTTCCTTCATCAGGATCTGGTATTCGAGCACCGACTTGGCGGTGGACACGCCGCCTGCTGGTTTAAAGCCGATCATCACGCCGGTCCGCTCAAGGTAATCGCGGATCATGCGCACCATGACGAGCGAGACGTCGAGCGTGGCGTTGACGCCTTCCTTGCCGGTGGACGTCTTGATGAAATCCGCGCCGGCCATCATGCAGACCATGGACGCCTTGGCGATGTTCGATAGCGTGCGGATGTCGCCGGTCGCGAGAATCGCCTTGATATGCGCCGGGCCGCAGGCAGCGCGGAAGTCGCGCATTTCGTCGTAGAGCGCTTGCCAGTTCCCGGTGAGTACGTGTTCACGCGTGACGACAATATCGATTTCCGCCGCGCCGTCTTTCACCGACGCCTCGATTTCCTTCAACTTCAGCGGATGCGGAATGAGACCTGCTGGAAAGCCCGTGGAGACGGCCGCGACGGGAATGCCGCTGCCTGCGAGCGCGGCGACCGCCGTGCCGACGAAGCGGTGATACACGCACACGGCGCCGGTCTTGATGGAGCCGGCCGGCATGCCGAGCGACTCGAGCAGGTCGTCGCGAACCGGATGGCGCGCTTTGGCGCACAGGCGCTCGACGCGGGCGGCGGTGTCGTCGCCATTGAGCGTAGTCAGGTCGATGCAGGTGATGGCCTTGAGCAGCCACGCAGCTTGCGCGTCTTTTTTAACCGCGCGGCGCGTGCCTAATGTGCCGACCCGCCGAGCGACGGCGGATTGGTTGACGCGCAGGCTGTCTACCCACGAGAGATCCAGCGGCACGCCAGAATTGCGCTGCTGCTCATGATGGGAGAGCGGTTTGCCGCGCAAGGAAACAACAGGTTGGGAAGCAACATCGAGCATGAGCATGGCCGGTTGTGCAGCGCACAACATTTTCCGGTTAATCGATGCATTATTCTAACACCTTGTTGTTACGATTATAACATTCGGGATTATACCGAGAGAGGCCGTTTGCCGGACTGAACCCCAGCCAGATATAAAGGCTTTTTGTCTCCACGGTTAGAATTGACCCTTGAGCACCAATCGCTGTAAGAAAGCTGGACGACACCGCGGTCAAGGAGAACCCGATGGATGCATTGCCACCCGAAGAAACCATCCGCAGTGCCGTCGACCGGTCCGTAAGCCGTCTGCGCATGCAGCACGAGATCGCGGTGCAATTCGCGACGTCCGTGCTGCGCGTACACAGCGCGAACGTACTTCTCGATGAAGCGTGCAAGGCGGTATCGGCGGGATTGCATTCGCGCTTTGCCAAGGTGCTCCGCTATCAGCCCGAAAGCGAAACCTTCGTGCTGGAAGCCGGCGTGGGCTGGGACGCGGCGGATATCGGCACCACGGAGCTCGGCGCCGACGACGCCAGCCCCGCCGGCCATGCATTCGTCAGCGGCCGGCCGGTCTTGTCGAATCACCTGGGCACCGAGCATCGTTTCCGCACGCCCGAACTGCTGGCGCGGCACGGCATCAAGCGCGCCATCAACGTCCCCATTCGCGGCATTCCGGAGACTTTCGGCATTCTCGAAGCCGATAGCCCCGACGACGAAGACTTCACCGAAACCGATATCGTTTTCCTGGAATCGATCGCGAACGTCATCTCCATGAGCCGCGAACGGCTTGCCGCGGAATCGCAGAGCGGCGCCGACGAGCTGTTCTCCACCAGCGTGCTGAACGCGAGCACGGACTGCATCCAGGTGCTGTCGCTGGATGGCGGTGTCGAATTCATGAACGACAACGGGCTGGCAGCGCTAAGCATTGACGACTTCGCGGAGGTGGGCGGCACGCATTGCGCCGACCTGTGGCCCGACGATCAGCGCCCGAAAGTGCTGCAGGCGCTGGCGAAATCGGCCAGCGGCGAACCGGTGCGATTCGAGGGACCTTGCCCGACGCGTATTGGCGACGCCCGCTGGTGGGATGTATCGGTGGCGCCTATTCTTGATGTCGATGAACGCGTGAAGCGCATCGTGCTGACCATGCGCGATGTCACCGAGCGGCACGAGAACGAGGAGAAACTCGCGGCGCTCGTGTTGAGCCAGGAGACGCAATTGGGTAACTCCGCGCTGATGATGAAGGAGGTTCATCACCGGGTTCGCAACAGTCTTCAGCTTGTGCAGACGCTGCTTGCGCTGCAGGCGAATCTCGCCGGGGATAAATCGGTCGCCACGCATTTGCAGGCGGCCGCGACGCGCGTGCGCACGGTCGGGTCGGTGCATCACCGGCTCTATCAGGACGATGGCGCGGAAGCGACGGATGCGACTGGATATCTGCGCGGATTGACGGCCGATCTGGCTGAACTGACGGCGGGGCGGGAGGTATCGCTGGAAGGCGAGTCGATCGTGCTGCCCGCCGGGCGGCTCGCACCGCTCGGGCTGGTGACGGCGGAGCTTGTGACAAACGCGCTGAAGTATGGGCGCGGGACAGTGCGCGTGAAGCTGGAACGGTCCGAGGCCGGCGTACTGCTGACCGTGGAGGATGAGGGCGACGGTTTTCCTATCGACTTCCCGAAACCGCAAGGGACAGGGCTTGGTATGCGGCTTGTGACGACCTATGCGGGCAAGGGCGCGGGCGCGGTTACTGTCGACAGGTCGGTGCCGTTCAGTCGGATTCTGGTGAGGTTTCCGGCGGGGTAAGGGTGCTTGCCCCTCACCCCCCCTTCTTCCCCCGCAACCGCTCGACCAACTCGCCCGGCACATTCCAGTCCCGCAAAATTGCGTCGGTATCCTGCCCCGGACTCGCGGGCGGGGAACTCACCTCCGGCATCGTGCGGCTAAACCGCGGCGCCGGGGCCGGTTGCTTCACGCCCTCCACGTCGATAAACGTCCCCCGCGCCCGGTTATGCGCATGCTCCGGCGCCTCGTCCATATCGAGCACGGGGGCAAAACACACATCTGTCCCTTCCATCAATTCACACCACGCCGCTCGCGTTTTCGTCGCGAAAATAGCCGCTATTTTCGTCTTCAGCAGCGGCCATTGTTCGCGGTCCATCTGGGTATCGAAGGCTGCATCATCAATACCGCAAAGCTTCAGCAGCAACGCGTAAAACTGCGGTTCGATGGCCCCGACCGACACGAATTTGCCATCCGCACACGCGTAGGTATTGTAGAAATGCGCGCCGCCGGCAAGCATGCTCGAGCCTCGTTCACCCGTCCACGCGCCGAACGCCTTATAGCCGTAGATCATCGCGCCGAGCAGCGCGGAGCCTTCGACCATCGCGGCATCGATCACCTGGCCCTTGCCCGATCCGCGTGTTTCCATCAGCGCGCACAACACACCAAACGCGAGCATCATGCCACCACCGCCAAAATCGCCGAGCAGATTCAGCGGCGGCACCGGCGGTGCGTCGCTGCGCCCGAACTCGTGCAGCATCCCGCTCATCGCGATGTAATTCAGATCGTGCCCCGCAGTCTTGGCGAGCGGTCCATCCTGCCCCCAGCCCGTCACACGGCCGTACACAATTTTCGGATTGCGTTCCAGGCACACGTCCGGCCCAAGACCTAGCCGCTCCATCACGCCAGGGCGAAAACCCTCGATCAACGCATCGGCTTGAGCAACAAGATGCAAGACCAGCTCACGTCCCTCCGGTTGCTTGAGATCCAGCGCGAGCGAGCGGCGTCCGCGCGCCATCACATCGAATTTCGTGCCTTGCATGGGATACGGCGTCGCACCGCCAGTCGGCTGACGATCTATGCGGATCACTTCCGCGCCCATGTCGGCGAGCATCATGGCGGCGAACGGACACGGCCCGAGCCCAACCATCTCGACGATGCGAATACCCTTCAGCGGCCCGCTCATCGCAACGTTCCATGCAGTGAACCCGAGCCCCGCGACACATGAATAGCGGGAGACTTCATATTGGCTTCCCCTAGCGGAAAAGGTTGTTCGAGACCAGCGTTTCCCTTTAGCGGCTGATTTCCGGATGCTCTTCAATCCGAGAAACTCTACATTAGCGGACCCAAACGTCTCCAGCTTACGTTTAATACCGCGCCCTCGCGCCAATGTCCCCATTTATCTTTTCTAGCCGGGTACGATTGAATAGAATTGAAGAACAATGAATTGACTCGAATGCTGCTCGTGCAGCGCGAAGACCAGGCGGTCCGCGATCATATCCATGGGAGTCTGCTAATGAGTCTTCAGGAAATAAAACGAGCGGGCGTAAGTGCCGCTTGTGCTCTTCTTTGCGTGTGTGCAACAGCAACAGCGCAGGCTCAGTCGGCCAGCAGCGCAATCGCGGCATCCGGGAGAACGGAGGATGTGGCGCCAATCAGTATCGTGGTGACGCCGGGTTTCACTGGCGACGATCCGGCCGCCGTCAGGGACGCGCTGGCGCGCAAATTCACTGACAGCAAGACTCGCACATTCACGCATCGCGTAGAAGATCTGATCAACGATGCGTTGCCGAAGACGCTGCACGACTCCGCGCTGATGGACGCCAAGCTAAGCCGCGATCTCGCGTTCATGGTGCCCGCGCCATTTGGCATTCGCTACCGGTCGAAGGTCCACGTCATGACGGTCGACGTGGGTTTATCGGACTCTGATCACCCCGACACGATCGTTCTCAAGAAGACTATTACCGGGCCCCGTGGCCGGAAGCTGGTGGTTGAATCGGAAGCGAAGTCAAAGGGCTTTATACAGAACATCGATATCGTCGAACTGGATCCCGTCAACAAGCACAACAAGACGACAGTGCATGGACGCTTCGTTTTATCGCCGGAGGCGTTCGCGGAGGAAGACGGCGATCTCGCGCTCGTGCTGATCTGTCGCGTAGTGCCGCCTTATCTGACCCAAACCAAGGACCATACCGACCCGAGCAACGAGGAGCCCACCGACATCACCACACGCACGGCAACGCTGCATGCGAATGTCGGCGATATCTGGCTGATCAATCGCGAGAAGGGCATCGTGCTGGCTAAGGGACTGCATTTGGTGAAATAAGCGCGGCGATATTTTTAAGCGTTTGGCATGCCGTTCTAAACAGCTAAGCGCCGCCGCGCTGATTCTCTTTTAGCTCAACAGCAACGCACCAAGCTGACCACGAAGCCGGTCAGTCGCCGGCGTCATCGGCGCACGAAGTTCTGGACGAATCATTCCCAAGACATCGAGCGCGCATTTCACGGGTGCCGGATTAGGCTCGGCTACAAGCGCTTGTATGAGCGGCACCAGCCGATGAAACCGCGCACGCCCTTCATCAATACGCCCAGCCTTGATGTCGTTATAAACCGCAACGAAATCAGCAGCGCGCACATGCGCACTCGCCGCGATCGCACCGTGACCGCCAAGACATAGCGTATTGAACATATTCAGGTCTTCACCCGCCAGTACTGACAAACGTCCATCGAGGATCAGCGCAAGCGTTGTTTCAAGCGATCCGGCGCAATCCTTGATCGCATGAACGTTCGGATGACCCGCGAGCGTCAACAGGGTCGCGAGGTCCAGACTCACTCCCGTTCGATACGGAATGTCATAGACAACCAAAGGAACCGCGCTGGTATCGGCGAGGTTGATGAAGTGGCTTATCAAGCCAGCTTGCGAGGGTCGAACATAATAAGGCGCAGGAACCAGCAATCCGGCAATGGGCAATTCGTTCAAGCGCAAAGTCCGCTCGCGAAGCTCCACGTCGTTGTTCCCAGCAAGTCCCACTACAACCGGTAGATGCGCGGCTTCATCGAGAATGGTGGTCAGCACTTCAGCCTGCTCGCCGTGATCGAGCGACGAAGGTTCGCCCGTTGTTCCCAGCGCAACAAACCCTGCTACCTTGGCTTCAACGTAAGACCTCACCAGTCTTCGCAGCGCATCGTGATCGACTCGGCCGTTCTCAAACGGCGTGACCAGCGGAATCCAGATACCCGAAAAAATCGACATTCCATACTCTCCTGTTTGACCGACAAAAACCGTCAGAGTGTCGGAAAACAGGGATGAGAATGGCCAGCCGCGTCGGTTCCGTCACACCTGACGGAACAGCGCTCCGGTCAGATGAGCGACGGTTTTTTGCTTTTGGAACCCGCATGCGCAACGTGTCGGATCACGATTGAGTGATCTCCGGCCATGTGCGCAGTGTCGTGATGCGAGTTCATGAAGAATAGTTACCGTGACAGCTTGCTGAATGTGTTCGATGAATGAAAAACGCTTGATGAACGACTACTCGAAAGCCGTGCGTCTTCGCGGCATGAGTTCCCAACCTAACGTCGTACCGGCGGCCGCCAGCAGGATCAACACGGCACCGACAATCTGCAGCCATCCTAAGCGTTGTCCGAACGCGACCCGATCAACAATGATCGCCACAACCGGATAGATGAAAGACAACGCGCCCGTCACCGCGGTCGGCAATTTCTGAATGGCGCCATAAAGCAGCACATACATGATGCCGGTATTGACCACGCCGAGCACAACGAGATCGGCCCAGTGATTCGGCGTCGAAGGCGGATGCTGGAAATCGACAAACGGCGCCAGCACGATGATGCCAAGCGCCACGTGCAACAGCGCAATCAAATGAGGCGGCGTTCCCTTGAGCTGCTTGGTCACGATCGAACAAATCGCGTAGAGAAATGCCGCGCCGAGCGCATACCCAATCCCTTCTATATATTCACCGGGCTTGGCCAACACCGCAGGCTCCACGCGCACGACCAGCGCGAGGCCGACAAACGCGACACTGAGCCAGAGAATCGTACGCAAGGTAATTCGTTCGCGAAACACTATGGCGCCAAGCAGGACGAGCATGAACGGCTGGGTGTTATAGACCGTGGTCGCCATCGATATGGACGCTCGCGAAAAAGCCGCAAACAGCAGCACCCAGTTGCCGACAATGGTGACGCTGCCGAGCGCCACCAGTCCGAGCATGCGCCACGAAAACAAGTTTTTGCGCAGCATGCCTTTTAACGCGCAGATCACGAGCAGCGTTGCCGCGCCGAACACGCAACGGATAAACACCACGTTCAGCGGCGTTTGTTGCGACGACACGACGAGCCAGCCGACCGTGCCGGAGATCAGCATCGCAACACTCATTTCTATGCAGCCAACGCGCATTTCCCTCGAGCTCATCGCCTCGCCTTTCATGTGGTGCCAGCTCAATCCGTCTAGTTAGTCTAGTAGCGCGGCAAGCTGGATTCCATGTGTAAAATAAGCGGACATCGACGTTTTAACTTCAAATCGAAGGTCCATTTGAAGAATCGCCTTTCTTCCCCGCCGGGTCCAGTTTTACTCGACCAGACCGATCGCGAATTGCTGGCCGTTCTATCCGAAGACGGTCGTATCGCGATGAGCGAACTTGCGCGCCAGATTGGTTTGTCAGCGCCAAGCACTGCCGAGCGCGTGCGCCAGCTCGAAGCGCGTGGCGTGATCCAGGGCTTCGTAGTCAAGCTCGACCCGCGCGCGCTCGGGTACACGCTTCAGGCAATCGTTCGGGTCAAGCCTCTGCCGGGGCAACTGCACCTGGTTGAAGAAGCCATCCGCCGCATTCCTGAATTCGTCGAATGCGACAAGGTCACCGGCGACGACTGTTTCGTGTGCCGGCTCTTTCTCAAGACCATCGAACAACTCGACGAGATTCTGTCGAAGGTCGCAGAGCGAGCCGAGACAAGCACGGCGATCATCAAGTCAACGCCGGTCGAACGCCGCTTACCGCCCCTGGATTGAACGGCGCGCCGGGACGTTCAACTTGAGCGAGTTCACCGCGTCCTGCAGACAATCCAGCAGCAACGAAGCGGCCGGCGTCAGTGGACTGTCGCGGCGAGTCACTACGCCAATTGCTACCGGTGGCGGCAGGTTGACGATAGGCAACACGACGATACCCTCGCGCACCCACGGCTGGTCTAGCAAAGGCTCGGGCAACACGGCAACGGTATCCGAGCCGCGCAGCAACCCGTGCGCAATCACGAAGCTCGGGCACTCGATAATTTTCTGCGGCACTGGCAAACCGTTCGCGGCAAAGAAATCGAGCAGGCCGCGTGTCGAGCTTTCGGGCGACGGATTCAACAACCATTCCGCATCGACGAGTTCAGCCAGCGACGTACAGTGCGCCAGCGGATGATCTTGCCGGGCCACGACCACCGAACCGATCTTGTATAGCTCGATGTAATCGAACCCGGGATCCAAGTGCTGCGGCACGACCACCGCCACCACGAAATCAAGTGTCCCGTCGCGCAAACGTGGCAATGCAACGCCCGGAAATCCTTCGATAAAACTCACCCGCGCATGCGGCATCTTCTTTCGAAATGTACTGAAGGCTTTCGGCAGGATCGATAACGCCGCGGTCGGCGTGATGGCAGCCGCCACGCTGCCGGTCACCGCGCCTTTCATATGTTCGATATCGTCTTCCGCGCGGCGCATCTCGCTGACCACCATCTGCGCCCGAATCCTCAATTGCGAGCCGAACGCCGTCAACTGCACGCCGCGCGCCGTGCGCAAAACCAGCGGCACGCCCAAGTCTTGTTCGAGTTCTTTTAACGCCTTCGTCAATGCCGCCTGCGACAGGTGCAGGCTACGCGCCGCCGCGCGAATGCTGCCCTGCTCGGCCACGGTGAGGAACGCGCGCAACTGGTGGTATTTCATTGGAAACTCAAGGGTTAATACCGACAACTAACGGTAGTCACAAATTAAATTAACTGTCTTTTGGTTTTCTTTGTGACTTTATATGCTTGACCGCAGGCAGTCACGTTGAATCCGTCACGCTGAATATCGAAACGTATTAAGGATTAAGGAGTTAGTCATGCTGTCAGTCGATCCCGTCATTCCCGGAATTGCAGCCATCGCGCCGGACCTCATCGCCGTGCGGCGCCAGATCCACGCCAATCCGGAACTCGCGTTCCAGGAGCGCGCGACCAGCGACCTCGTCGCCAGCCTGCTTACGCAATGGGGCTACGACGTGACGCGCGGCCTCGGCAAGACAGGCGTGGTCGGCGTGCTGAAAACAGGCGACGGCAGCCGGCGCATCGGCCTGCGCGCCGACATGGACGCGTTGCCTATCGAGGAGGCGACCGGCCTTCCCTACACGAGCGCGGTCCCGAAGACCATGCACGCCTGCGGTCACGACGGCCACACCGCGATGCTCCTGTGCGCCGCGCGCTACCTCGCGGAAAGCCGGCAGTTTTCCGGCACGCTGACGCTGATCTTCCAGCCCGCTGAAGAAAGCTACGGCGGCGCACGCGCGATGATTCAAGACGGTCTCTTCGAGCAGTTTCCGTGTGACGCCGTATTCGGCCTGCACAACATGCCGGGCTACGAAACGGGCGGCATGAACTTCTGCACCGGCCCCGCGATGGCTTCAGCCGATCGCGCGACCATCGTGCTGCGCGGCGTGGGCGGGCACGGCGCGCTGCCGCATCTGTCGCGCGACCCGATGCCCGCCGTGGCCGGCATCATCCTCGCGCTGCAAAGCATTGTGGCGCGGGAAATCGACTCGCAGAAGTCGGCGGTGATCTCGGTGGGCAGCGTGAAAGCCGGCGATACCTTCAACGTGATTCCTCAAACCGCCGAGATGAAATTGTCGATCCGCGCGCTCGACCCATCGGTGCGCGATCTCTTGCGGCAACGCATTACGGCGCTCGTGCATGCGCAGGCGGCGTCGTTCGGGGTGGAGGCGGAGATCGACTATGAATGGGGTTATCCCGTGCTCGTCAATCATCCGGAACCGACCGCGTTTGCCGCTGAAGTCGCGCAGAAGATGCTCGGTACGCAACGCGTGGACACGCAGGCGCATCCGCTCATGGGCAGCGAAGACTTCGCGTTCATGGCCGAGGTCGTGCCGGGCGCGTACGCGTGGATCGGCAATGGCGTAGAGGGCAAAGGAAGCTGCATGGTCCACAACCCCGGCTACGACTTCAACGACGACATTCTCGCGATCGGCGCGAGCTACTGGGTGCGTCTGACCGAAGCGTACCTGGCCGACTGAATCGTACCTACCTATTCCCCACCTGCAGCACGCACCGTGTATCGAGAGAAAACATGAGCATTCCTACCGTATCAAGCCTCGACGTCGCGCCCGGCGCTGCGCAGGGTCAGCGCAAGCAAAGCCGCGTGCGGCTCGTCACCGCGGCGGCAGTGGGCAATGCACTGGAGTTCTACGACTTCACGGTCTATGGGTTTTTCGCGCTGCTGATCGGCAAGCTGTTCTTCCCCGTTCAAGATCCGGTCGGACAGTTGCTGCTGGCGGTCGCGAGTTTCGGCGTGGGCTTTTTCACGCGGCCCGTGGGCGGGCTAGTGATCGGCATGTACGCGGATCGCGCAGGGCGTAAGAAGGCGATGGTGCTCACGCTCGGGCTGATGGCAGTCGGCACGGCGATGATCGCCGTCGCACCAACCTACGGGCAAGCGGGATTCCTGGGGCCCGTCATCCTGGTGATCGCGCGGCTCATTCAAGGATTCTCCGCAGGCGGCGAAGTGGGGGCGTCGACTACGCTGTTGCTAGAACAAGCGCCGCCGAACCGGCGTGGTCTGTATGCGTCGTGGCAGTTCGCGAGTCAGGGGCTGGCCGCGCTTGCGGGTGCGTTGACCGGCGTCGCGCTGACGGCATCGCTTACGACCGCGCAACTCGAAAGCTGGGGATGGCGCGTGCCGTTTCTCATCGGCACGTTGATCGTTCCGGTCGGCTGGTGGTTACGCAAAACGCTCGAAGAAGAGCCGATGCACACGCCCAAGCAAAAGGCGCCGAAGCTGCCTCTGATCGATGTACTCCGCGATCATCGGCGGGCTGTGTTGACAGGTCTCGGACTGACGATCGCGGGGACATCGGCGCATTTCATTATCGTCTTCTATCTGTCGATCTACGCCGTCAAGACGCTCGGCCTGCCGCCGGGCATCGCGATGCTGTCAGGTTGTGTATCGGGCGCGATCATCTTTGTGCTCGTACCGGTCGGTGGATATCTGACCGATCGCTTCGGGCGCAACACGCTTGCGCAAGTCTCGCGTGTCGTGCTGCTGTTCGCGATCTATCCAGCCTTCGTTGCATTGAACCGATGGCCCACGACCACCACGTTGCTCACGGTCGTCACGCTGCTTTCCTCGGTGCATGCGATCAACATCGGCGGCGTTGGCGCGATGCTCGGCGAGCTCTTTCCGCGCTCCGTGCGCGCAACGGGTGGCGCGGTGGTCTACAGCCTCGGCGTCGCGATCTTCGGCGGCTTCGCGCAATTCTTCGTGACGTCGCTGATCGTGGCGACCGGCAGTGTGCTCGCGCCGGCATGGTATGTGATCGGGTGTGGACTGCTGGGGGTGATCGCCGTCGCGTTCATGGATGAAAAGTCGCAGAAGGCGCTGGATTGAATTTCAGAGTCAAAGCAAAGTTTTCATTTGACCGCCGCAACTCTCCAAGCAATCGCTCTCGCTCGATGTGCGATTGCCGACAATCCCAACTGACGAAACGCAGCCGGGCGGCCGGCCACGCTTAGCGCGTCAACATGCGATACTTTTTATACCGCTGCCCTGCCGTGTGGTTTAGCTGCTGCGCGGCTCTCGTCAAAGGGAACCTCATGTCATCCGCTAATACTCCCTCGTCCGCACCCGTCTGGTTTATCACTGGCTGTTCCACCGGCTTCGGCCGTGAGCTCGCACTGGCCGTCCTCGATAAAGGCTGGCGCGCTGTCGTAACAGCCCGTCAAACCAGCTCCCTTACAGAATTTAGCGAGCGCTATGGTGACCGCGCGCTGGTGCTAGAACTCGATGTAACGCAAGCCAGTCAGATCAAACACGCGGTTGAAAAAACCCTGCAGAAATTTGGCCGCATCGACGTGCTGGTCAACAATGCCGGCTATGGCTACCTGAGCGCTATCGAGGAAGGCGACGATCAAGACGTGCGCGATATGTTCGAGGTCAACTTCTTCGGCCTCGCCGATACCATCAAGTCCGTCCTTCCCACAATGCGAGCGCAGCGCGCCGGGCACATTGTCAACATCACGTCGGTGGGGGGCCTGATCGGCAATCCGGGAAGTGGCTACTACGCCGCCACCAAGTTCGCGGTGGAAGGCCTGAGCGAGGCGTTGGCAGCCGAGACGGCCGATCTGGGAATCAAGGTTACAGCGGTCGAGCCCGGCCCATTCCGTACCGATTGGGCAGGACGTTCGCTGAAACAAACCAAAACCCCGATTGAAGCCTACGAGGCGGCCGCCGGCAAGCGCCGCGCCGCCATCTCGGCGGGCAGTGGCAAGCAGGCAGGCGACCCGGCGCGCGCGGCCCTGGCGATCATCGCCGCGGTGGAGTCGCCAACCCCTCCGGGTCATCTGATCCTGGGCAGCAACGGCCTGGAGCGAGTCAAAATCAAGCTGGACACCCTGCGCGCCGAAATCGCCGCATGGGAAGCCACGACCATAGGCGCCGACTTCCCCAGCTAGGCGGACCTGGGTGCGAGCGGCGCCGTGGCATCGGTGAGTCTCAACCGCTTGCACCAGTCGACGATGGCGTTAATCGCAGCCTGCTGGTCGCGAGAATAACCCCTGCCAGCACGATGATCCCCGCGAGAATGCCCGACAGCCGCATGAGCGCGGGTATCGGATCGGCTGACCAATGATGGTCCTGCACGAATACCATGATGAAGGCGATCGTGAATTGCCGGCCGATGTAGCTTGCTCCTTCGCGCCCCGTCTGCACGTGACATCCAATCCATACGCCGACAGACAACGCGAGCATGCACAGGACCGCTTGCCCGTGCATCAGGGGCAGCAGCGCTACCCCCAGCGCGCCGGCCAGCAGGCAGCCGGCCACGCGTTGCACCATCTTTTCGATGACCGGCTGTTGCGTGCTGCTTGCGGACAACCCTGCCGGCAAGACGAGCACCGCGATGGCCGTGACCATCGCCTGCGCGAAACCGGGCAGATTCAAGACGTAAGTCAGGACAGCCAGGATCACGACGGCCAGTGCGCCCTGCAAGCCGAGCAGCGTGCGAACCGGGCGCAATGTTTCCAGCGGCGGTGACGGATTTGAAGCGGCTGGCGCCCCGGATTCCCCCGGTTCGCGGGCGGTTGCAGACATCGATGACGACCGAGACTTCCCATACCACTTCGGCCCGAAATGAAACACGCTCGCCACCAGCAGGCAGGCAAGCGTTCCGACCGCGACCTCGGCGACCCGCAGCGTGGCAAACACCGCGGTCGATTGAACCGACACGAGCTTATGCGCTTCGTACGTCACCATCAACGCAGTCACGCCGCCCAAGACCCACGCGTAGGCCGCCCGGGTCCCGTTGGCGTAATACACCGCTACGCCGCCGATGATCCCCAATGCCGGCACGAACAACCACGGTCGGTCGCCTATCCAGGGACCCATCAAGGTTCCAAGCGCGGCGCCGGTCAGCGTGCCGATCAGTCGATGTGCAGCGCGCTGCACGGAGCCGGCGAAACTCGTTTGCATGACAGCGAAACCGCTGATTGCTGCCCACCACGTGTCAGAAAGATGCAGCGCGTTGGCGAGCGCGACCGAGAGCGCCACTGAGAGCATGGCTTCGGTCCCGAACGTCGCGCGCGCCCTGGAAGGTTTCCAGGCCGACAATTCGCGTCCGAGCGATAACACGGCCGCCCGGCAAGTCTCGAACAGCGTGCCGACAAGCGTCATCCGCGCCTCCATCTGGAAATTGAATCACCGCCTGCGCTTTCACTCCTCGCACGACAGTTTATTCCTGATGAGATGGCCGTTATTTCGCGTCGTGCTTGATCAGGAAAATCGACATCGCCTCGCGCAATGCCCGCGCTTTTTCGCGCAGGCCTGCGGAGGCTGAATCGGCTCCAGCCTATTCTCCCCCGGCCGTGGACGCTGCCCCGCGACTGGCATATTGCGCCGCGTCCGCATCCCACCCGCCGCCCAATGCCTTGTACAGCGCGACGAGATTCGTCGATACCGTCGCTGTGCTGTCGACCCATTGCTGCTCGCTCGTCAGCAAGGTTTTCTGCGCCGTCAACACATCGAGATAATTCGACAGGCCCCGGATATACCGCTGGTTTGCAATATCAAGCGCGCGTTTTGACGCTTGCACGCTGGCATCCAAACGATCTCTACGACGCTGCTCCGCGCTAAAACCAGTCAGCGCGTCATCGACTTCCTGAAACGCCGAGAGCACCGTCTTGCGGTAAGTAATCGCCGCTTCCTGCTGCTGCGCCTCCCTCAACGCAAGCGTCGAGCGCAGGCGTCCGCCCTCGAAAATGGGAATCGAAAGACTCGGCCCGGCGCTATAGCTGCGCGCGCCCCAGCTACCGAGATTCGTGAATTGCGTCGCCTGAATCGCGACGCTTCCCGACAGCGTGATCTTGGGGAAAAAATCCGCCTTCGCCGCGCCGATATTCGCCGTCGCCGCATGAAGCTGCGCTTCCGCTTCGCGAATATCAGGCCTGCGCCTCGCGAGTTCCGATGACAGCCCGATCGGCACGCGCGGCGGCACCACGAGCGCGTCCGGTGTCGCCTTCAACTTCGCCGCCAGCGCTTGCGGGAACTCGCCAAGCAGCACCCCAATGGCATTGATCAGCTTCGCTTCCTGCTGCTCCTCTTGCGGAATATCCGCCGCGTTCGACTCGGCCTGGCTTTGCGCGTTGGCAACATCGAGATCGGTAGCGAGCCCGTGTTTGGCGCGCTCGTTCGTCAACTGCACGGTGCGCTCGGCAAAGGCCAGGTTCTCGCGGGTGATGCGCAACTTTTGCTGCGTCCCTCGCAAGTTGAGATAGTCGCGGGCGACTTCCGCAGCCGTCGACACAATCGCGTCGTGCCGTGCTTCATTTTGAGCATCGACGGTGGCGCTCGCGTTTTCCGCCGTGCGCCTCACGCGGCCCCAGAGATCGAGTTCCCACGATGCATCGAAGCCGTATTGATACAAGTTGAACGGCGGCAATGCGCTCGATGCAGCGCTTTGCGTCGGCACTCCGCCTTGTCGTCCGCCCAGCCCGTTCGTATCGGTCGCCGACGGTGCCCCGCTGCCTCCAAGCAAGCCGATGACGCCATCGGCGCTCTGCAATTCACGCGTGTACGACGCGTTGCCGTTCAGCGTAGGGAACTCGTCCGCTTTCGCTTGCCCGAACTGCGCCCGCGACTCGGCGAGCCGCGCCCCCGCGACCTTGAGGTCAAGGTTGCTGTCCATCGCGCGCGTGACCAGCTCGGTCAGAAGCGGATCACCGAAACTGTTCCACCACAGCGGATCAATGGGCTCAGGCACCGTGACCGAACGAACGGCATCGGCATCGGCATCGGTAGCGGTGGCAGCCGGCGCGTCATTCCATTGCGCCGGCGTCTGCAAGGCGGGACGCTGGAAGTCGGGGCCCATCGTGCAGGCTGACAAGAAGACTACGAACGGAATCCATCGATAATCAATGCGCATTGACCTGTGCCCCCTTCGGCAGCTTCGGCAACAAGAAACAAATAGGTGCGAGTACGAGCGAGATCACGCCCAGCATGATGAAGACGTCGAGGTAACTCATGACCGACGCCTGCTGCTCGACCGTCGAGGCGATCGATCCCAGCGAGCTGACAAAACCGTTGTACGGCGTGATGTGCTCAGCGAGCCTCGCGTGATGAAACTGCTCCCGCCACGCAAGCTGCGTTGTCACTAGCGACACGCCGAAACTGCCGCCGAGATTACGCATCATGTTGATGAGCGCCGACGCGTTGTTGTTCTCTTTCGGCGGGATACCGATGAACTGCACGGTCGAAAGCGGAATGAAGAGGAACGGCAGCCAGATGACCTGATAAAGCCGCGACAACGATACGTCCCAGAAGCCGATGTTCAGGTCGAGACCCGACGTATGCAGCAACGCGACGCCGGTGCCGACAAGCGACATCATGACGAGCCATTTGGGCTGGAAAATCCGCCCGGTCACGATGCCCGCTATCGGCATGATGAAGAGCGTGACGAGGCCGCCGAGACCGAGCGTCAGACCGGCATTGGTGGCGTCATAGCCAAGCAGTTCTTGCGTGAATTGCGGCAGCATTTGCGTCGTGCTGTTGATGATGAAACCGAACGCGAACATCACGCTGCAACTAATGGCAAAAGCGCTCGACTTGAACAGCCGCAGGTTCACGATCGGCTGCGCGGTGGTCAGTTCACGAATCACCAACGCCACGAGCGCGACGCCCGAGATGACCGTGAAGAGGCAAATGAAATTCGATGAAAACCCGTCCTCGCGTTCGAACTTGTCGAGCACGATCTGCAGGCAACCGAAACCCACCGCCACGAGGAAGAAACCCAGGTAGTCGATTCGCAGGCCTTTATCGAGCAGCGCACGCCGTTCCTGCTGCACCAGCTTGCTGTCGCTCACGAACATCCACGTCAGCACCAGCGACACTATGCCAACGGGCAGGTTGATCAGGAACACCCAGTGCCACGAATAGTTCTCGGTGATCCAGCCGCCCAGCATCGGTCCAATAGCGGGCGCCGTGACGACCGTGAAGCCGTACAGCGCGAACGCCATCGCGCGTTTTTCGGGCGTGAAGGTATCGGCGAAAATGCTTTGCTCGACGGGCGCGAGGCCGCCGCCGCCCAGACCTTGAAGCACGCGAAAGACGATCATCATCGGCAACGATGTCGCGAATCCGCATGCCACCGAACTGATCGTGAACAGCAAGACGCAGAGCATGTAGAAACGCTTGCGGCCAATCACGTTCGCGAGCCATCCGCTGATCGGCAAGACGATTGCGTTGCTCACCAGATAGCTGGTCGTGATGTACGTGCTCTGGTCGAGGCTCGCGCCGAGACCGCCGGCAATATGCCGCAGCGCCACGTTTGCGATGGTGGTGTCGAGCACTTCCATGAAGGTCGCGATCGACACAATGACGGCGATCAGCCACGGGTTAAACGGCCCCGCCGCCGACCTGGGTAAGGCTGCAGGACCTGCATAGGTGGAGGCCATGGTTACCGCACCGTCACGCGCGGGCTGACCGATAGGCCGGGCGCGAGCGGCAGATGGCGCCAGTCGTCGCCGTCGAAGACGATCTTCACAGGCAGGCGTTGCACAACCTTCACATAGTTACCCGTGGCGTTTTCCGCGGGCAGGCTGCTGAAGACCGAGCCGGTCCCGCGCTGCAGGCTCTGAATGTGCGCATGCAGGACCTTGTCGGGATAGGCGTCGACGGTGACATCGACTGGTTGCCCCACGCTCATGTGAACAAGCTGCGTTTCCTTGAAGTTCGCGGTGACCCACATGTCGTCGGGAACCACCGCAACCAGCGCCTGCCCAGGCGTGACGTAATTGCCGAGGTTCACGGTGCGCCGCGTCACCTTCCCTGCTTGCGGCGCCAGCACTTCGGTGTAGCTCAGTTGCAGCTTCGCATTGTCGACATCGGCATGGTTCTGGCGAACCGACGCCAGCGCCGCGTCGATCTTCGTTTTCTGCGACGCAACCTGGGCCTCGCCTGCCTGCACCGCCTGTTTCGCGCTATCGAGCTTGGCGAACGCGCTCTTGGTGGTCGCTTGGCTTTGTTCCAGTTGCTGGCGCGTGATGGCAGCAGGATCGGTTCCCGTGTAGCGGGCGAGATCCTGTTTTGCCTGCGTCAGGTCGGCTTCCGCGACCCGCACTTGCGATGTCTGCTGCGCGAGGCTAGCCGTCTGATACAGCAAGTCAGCGCGCGCCTGCGCAACTTGCGCGACCGCATTCGCTTCTTGCGCTTCGGCTTGTTCGAGCTTCACTTCATAGTCGCGCCGGTCGATCCGAAGCAGCGGCTGGTCCTTCTCGACGTGCTGGTTATCGGTGACCAGCAGTTCGACCACCCGTCCGCTCACTTGCGACGCGATCTGGCTCTGATTGCTGTCGATGAACGCATCGTCCGTGCTTTCGTAGTGCCGGCTATGCAGCCAGTAGGCGACGCCCGCCACTACGCAGAGCAGCAGCACCGCCCCGCCGATGACCGTATTCAGGCGCTTGCGCCCCGGGCTCATCAGTTTCGACGTTTCCTGTTCTTGCCCTTTGGCTGCATCGGGCTGATCGCCATCGGCCTTGCTTTCGCCGGAGGGCGTGCTGTTTTCGCTTTCACTACCGGCCATTGCATTCTCCAAAATAATATTGAGATGCATTCTACAATAGAACGGAACGGTTCCGTTCTATTGAAAAAGCCTGCGATAATTCGCCCATGTGTTTTTCATGCAAGGAACAACAGTGGCGAGCCGGATCCTGAAAAATCCTGATGCAGAGGCGGCCTTCTGCCCGATCAGGTCGATGTTTTCGCGCAAGAAAGGCCGTCCGTCGAACGCAATGGCGGGAGATGTCGAAGAGCGGATTCTCGATGCCGCCACCGCGATGTTCCTTCAGAACGGTTTTGGCGGGACATCGCTTGAACGCATTGCCGAGGCCGCGCGCGCGGGCAAGGCAACGCTCTACAGCCGCTACAGCGGCAAGGAAGCGTTGTTTTCTGCGGTCGTCACACGAAACTGCGAACGCAGCCTGCGGCTCGTGTTCGAAGCGCCGCAATCAGCGGCGCTTGCGCAACGGTTGGTATCGGTGACGCAGACGCTCGTCACGCGCTTGCTCAGCGACGAGGTGATTGGTCTGATCAGAATGGTGGTGGCGGATGCGCCGCGGTTTCCATCGCTGGCGAAATTGACGAGCGATGCCGGCAGGTCGCGCGCCATAGAAGCGGTGGCAACGATGATCGCAGAGCACTCCGGACGCACTCTTGAACCCTCGGCCAAGCGGAATTCGCGCGCTCTCGCGACCCAGATTCTTGACGCAATTGTCTCGCCGATGCTCATGAGAGCGTTGATGGGCGAGAGCCTTGATGAAGTCCGCGGCGACATCCGTACGCATGTGAAGCAGACGATCGCGCTTTTTGTGGCGGCGAATGCGCTGGATGCGTTCTTGTAGGGCAAAGGGTCAACTAAGCGCGTATCTCTCTGCCGAGATACGCAGCGACCGCGTTTGTCACGGGCATGCCCGGCAATTCTTCCGGCGATGCCAGATGCGTCGCGATGATTTCACGATTATCGAGCCGCAATTCGGGCGTGTAATCGAGGTGCAGTTCAAAGAAATGCACCTGATCGCGACGCCCGTCCCAAATGCCGCTGGCGCTTCCCGCGGGGAGCAAGGTGAACGACGAGAGACCAATCTCCTCCTCCATTTCGCGCTGCGCCGCTTCATCAGGCGTCTCACCGGGATTGACACTGCCACCGGGCAAATTCCACTCGTCCCGGTACGATGATTTCACCAGTAACAGCGCCCGCCCGACGTAGATTGCTACCAGCGCGCCCTCGTGGCTGGGCCGGCGAAGATGCCACCAGACTCGAGCGAGTCGAAATCCAACGCGAAGCGCCATGCGCCAGACAGAGTCGATAAGCTTAGCTCGTCGCCCTCGCTCAAGGCTCGGCATGAGGTCTCTCTCCTTTCCTTTCATGTTCTTAGGCGCGTCCCAGTCAAAGGCTATTCGAATTTATTTAGGTTTGCTAATCTGAATTTTTCTTTGCTTTAGAACTGCTGAGATCGACCTTCCCGAGTAGACGCGGTCGTTGATTTGCATCGAATTCTAACCCACCTGACGCTGTAATCCTGGGTAGGGATTCAGTGCTCGAAGACGGTCACGATGCTCATCTGAACGAGCACGCCCACAGTTCCATACTCGAGAAGGGGCACAAACACTTGACCTGCGCAAGATCACCCAGTCGATAACGAGAGCGATCGTTCGAACCCGGGTTGCATAGTTGCATACGTGACCGGGCATGGGACAATGACGCTGTCGATTGCAAAAGGCGTGGCGTGTGCGCAATCACACGCCTGCCCGAAACCCTCTAAGCTGCGATGGCGCCAGCACGTTAGGAGAAAAGTCTTCTTGCGGAACCGCCGAGCGCCCTTCCAGCCAACGAGAGTTGCCTGAGAAGCTATGGCCTATCGTGGGGCACTGGTGAGACAAGAGAAATCATCGGCTTCGCCGAAGCTCGTGAATTCAACACTGCAACGACAACCCAACGGTGCGAACCTGATCTTCATCGTGCAAGGTCACGAACGGCATACACCTACGTCGACCAATGGGCGAATTCGAAGAGCCTCTTGCAACCCAACGCCAGCTTCCGGAACTGAACGGGCAGCGGTTCCAGTCTGCCGGGCCACAAATCTTTGGCAGAATTAGCTGCCATTGAGCCTTCATGTGGACGAGGTTCCGTTGCTATCGTCTGTTAGTCTGCTTCCTAAAGTGCGCCTCTAACTTCTGGCATCCTTAGTTTTTCTGGCGCGTTGAATCTGCCCTTTTGATTCCACTAATCTCGGCTTGCATGTATGCATGCCCTTCTTAACGAAAGGTAGAGAGCGTCTTCGCGGATCCCGGAAGTGGTACCGCTCACGACTATTGCCTGTGGCCCGTCGTTGCAGCGCGTCCAATCTTACTTGTGATCGAGAAGAGCAAGCAGAACTTTGGCGAACGATCTGTGCCGTTCGCAGAACGAATGTCAGTAGCCAGATGCAGATCGGCTGATCGAATGGCGGCTTCAAAATGGAGGGCAAGTGGCCGGAATTGGCCGCATTCTGTCTTCCTTGGTCGACTTATCTGGACGTGGTTCGGAACCTCGGACCGAACGCAACTTACGCCCGCTTTCGAAGTACAGCAGCGTTCCCCACCCATCTTGCAAGGCGCCCGTCAGGGAGAATCGACGATGAAAGTCGTCCGCGTTCAAAATTATAGCGGTCGCAACTCCGAACGCTTCCGCTTCCGCCGCTAAGCTCCGAATCACATCAACTAAAAGAATAGTTGACAGCTCACCACTCCGATCCTACGATCTACTAAACCTTTAGTAGGAGTCATTTTGGACATCTCGCTGACTGACCGGGAAGCCGACGTCATGCAGATACTATGGGAGCGCGGCCCCTCAATTGTGAGTGAGGTTCGTGATGGACTTACCGATGACCTCGCCTACACCACGGTTCTGACGATCCTTCGCACGCTGGAAAGCAAGGGTTATGTAACTCACGTAGAAGAAGGCCGTGGGTATCGCTATGCAGCCGCCGTTCAGCAGCAAGCGGCCCGAAAAAGCGCTTTGCGGCACCTCACTAGCAAGCTATTCGCAGGATCGACAGAACTGCTATTTGCGCAGCTGGTGGCCGACAAAAATCTTACGCCGAAGGAAATACGTCGTATGCGTGAGCTACTGAAAGAGAGACCTGACGAGGAGTAATCGCGATGCTGACGTGGATGATTTATGCGGTGTCGGTATCGGCGGTTCTATCTGCAGCCGCACTTATTGCGGAACACTCCGCACGGCAACGGCGATCGTCCAGCAGATGGTTCTGGCTACTCGCGATCGTCGCATCACTAGCAATTCCGGCGGCTATGACGTCGGTTTCAATCGAAATCCCCGTAGAGCTGAGGCCGTCAGTGCCTCAGAATGTGATCGCCTTGCATGAGATCACATCCACTCATCTATCGCCCGCAATCTGGATCGAGAACCATGACGGTAGGTCCTCGGCGTTCCAGCACGTTCAACTCAATGCGAAAGACGTGTGGTATGCCGCATCAGTGTTGATGATTTTGATTTTGCTGATCGCCGCAACGCATTTGCACTGGCGCAAACGGCAGTGGACTACGGTATCTGTCTGCGACGTTTCGGTGTATCTGTCGGCCGACGTCGGTCCCGCGGTTGTCGGCCTTCTTCGTCCACGGATCGTTCTTCCAGCCTGGCTTCTAGATTCGCCCCTGGAGCAACAGGCTGCCGTTATCGCGCACGAAAGATCGCACATAGATGCTCATGACCCGACTCTCCTTACGATCGCACTCTGCCTGATCGCGTTCATGCCATGGAACCTGCCGCTTTGGTGGCAGCTGCGACGACTCAGGTGTGCTATTGAGGTCGACTGCGACGTGAGAGTCCTGAAGGCTGGATATAAAGTTGCCATTTATGGCGAAACGCTGATTGCGGTGGGAGAAAGACAATCGCGATATATCGGATCAGTAGCCGGTATGTCCGAGTCGAGATCTTTTTTGGAGCGGCGTCTAAAACTGATGTTGCAGAAGCCTGTAAAACGGAAATTGCGGGTTGCAGTACTTCTCGGATGTATGTCAATCACGCTGGCTACTCTGGCCGCACAAGTGAGCCCACCAATCATGAACGATGCTTCGAACGAACATACTCAAGTGCCGGTATCCGCTGAAATTCTGGATCGATACGTTGGCGCGTACAGTATTTCTGATACAGCTGTGATGAACATTCGACGGGAAGGTGACCATCTGGCGTCGAAAGTGACGGGGCAAGCATGGATTGAAGAGTTCCCCATGAGTGATACGGCGTTTTTTATGAAAGTCCTCAAAGTGACCCAGACGTTCGTGGTTGATGATCAAGGACATGTGACCGCGTTAATTCATCATCAGAACGGTCACGATCGCACGTTTCCACGAATCGATACAGCGGAGGCGGAGAAGGTCGAGGCAGCTCTCGCTGCGAAGGTCAAGAGTCAGACTGCCACTCCGGGGAGCGAAGCTGCATTGCGCCGGAACATTGACAGCTTGCAGTCGGGACACCCGAGATACTCCGAAATGTCTCCTGGGTTACAAGAAGCTACGCGCGAGCAACTGTCCAGAATGGCCGAGCAGATGACGCAATGGGGTCCTATTGAAACTGTCCGGTTTTTGGGTGTCGGCAGCCAAGGTTGGGACATATATCAGGTTACACATGCTTCCGGGTCTGCCATCTGGCGTATCCATCTTGCCGCTAACGGCATTATCGACGGCCTGCTCGTACAAGCCGGTCCGTAAATGTGTTTCAGGAATGAGCAGCCTAAACTGCCAGGATCGATTCATCGACCGCTTTGAAGGTTGAATCGGTCAGGCGACCGTGAGCGCGCGAGTGATGGCGAATGATTTCGTTTGGCCGGCCACTGCCTCTCCATTGATTTGCCGCGCTCAACTCCGTTGAGCCGCCGATTCTCGATCTCCAGACCACCAAGTTTTAGGAGGGCAACAAGACCTGTTACAAGGAGTGTTTGCCTTTGGTCGTGGATCGCATTCGTGACCGGCTGGGCGAGCTTTCCGACCGCCTCGGCAGCGCCGACTGGCTCGATGGTGCGTTCAGCGCAGGCGACCTGATGATGGTGCCGGTGCTATTCAGATTGAAAGCATCGGGTCTGCTAAACGAATATCCGAACCTGTCAGCCTATGCCGCCCGTGGCGAAGCGCGGCCAGCCTACACGCGTGCTTTCGATGCTCAATTGGCGGTTTTCATCGCTAGCCAGGAACGGGGGATTGACGGAGGTCGGCACGAATGACTCCAGCTTCGCCGTTACGTTCGCTTCAAATCAAGCGGCGAATGTGCCTGCGCCTGGCTGCATCGATCACGATGGGAGTGAGCCAGCATGCGAGTACCTTATTTCCTCATCGATGGCCTCCAGCACAATGTCAGTGAGTCTTTTCACCGCCGCATGAGGCTGTGCTTCCGCCCGGTGAAGTGCCAGCGGTATTGCAGGAAGTGCCGGCAAACCCGTCGCTACAGGATCGAGGGCAGCGAGCGTTTTCGGCATATTGATCGTCGTGCGCAATGTGATGCCAAGTCCTGCCTCGACTGCCGCCCAAAGACCTGAGAGACTAGGCGTGGTGAAGACGAGCCGCCAGGGAATGCCGGCCTCGTCGAGCGCCGCGATGCCAGCGGTGCGAAATGAACAGGGTGGCTCGAACGCAACCAAGGGTAGCGGCTCCTGTCCGAGGCTTTGAAGGCCGCCCCAATCAGGACGTCCGATCCAGGATATCGAAAGGTCGGCTAACCGTTGAGCGTGAGGCGCACTGCCGTCTCCCCAGACGAGCGCCATGTCCAAGTCGCCTTTGATTGTCTTTTCGACCAGCGGCACGCTTCGGTCGACTTGGACCTCCACTCTGACATTGGGGTGCGCCCTGGAGAAGCGTCCTAGAACAGCCGGCAAAAACGTATCTGCGAAGTCTTGGGGCAATCCAAGTCGAACCCAACCTTCAAGACCCGAGCCACGGATAGTGTCCACGGCCTCGTCATTGAGCTCCAGCAAGCGCTTCGCGTAGCTCAACAACCCTTCTCCGGCCGTGGTCAGCGAAAGTCCTCTGCCTGACTTCTGCACGAGAGGCTGGCCAATTTGCTCTTCGAGCTTGCGCAACTGCGTGCTCACGGCCGATTGAGAGCGGCCGAGCCGGTCAGCCGCTCGCGCGAAACTGCCAAGTTCGAAGCCGGTCACAAAGGTACGCAGAACGTCCATATCGAGATTCGTGCGAACGGCCATGATTCGACTACTCCGATGGAACACATTAAAAATCCAGGATTTTCAGAAGCATTATTCTGTCCGATCCCGGTCGGGGTCAAGGCGGTTCTCTCCGCACTCCCGTCACTGCGGCACCGTCACCTTCGAAGTTGCCACTTCTCTTACGCCGGTCGATCGCGCGTAATCGCGACCGTGGCGAACGCAAAGGAATCCTGATTATTCTTTCATTTCCAGCAACACTTCAATCGCTGCAATTCTTAATTCCAAAACGTTGTCATAAAAAATTTTGAGTCCACTGTAACCAACTCGTCCGTACGAACGAATCAACAGAGGCATGCCGCTTTCCGCAGGAACTTCCTGACGGTGGCGTCGCTTATGTTTTTACCGGTAAGGATTTTCGTATGGAAACGATTTCGAACTTTTTCCGCTCGCTGACTTCATCTGATTCTCCACTCGCTGCATCGCTCGCCCGTTGGGCACCCATTCCCCTGCGATTGATAGTCGGATACGGCTTCATCGCTCACGGCTACGCAAAGATCGTCAAGCATCCCGAGGTCTTCGCCATGATCCTTCAGGCACTCGGCGTTCCCGCTCCGCACTTTATGGCATGGGCGACCATCATGATCGAACTCCTGGGCGGTCTCGCCATCCTCCTTGGCGCGCTCGTGCCGCTTGCCAGCATACCCATGGCGGTTGTCTTGCTTGTCGCAATCCTCACCGTCCACCTGCCCTTCGGCTTCACATCGATCAAGCTGATGGCGGTGACTGCGGCGGGACCACAGTTCGGGCCGCCCGGCTATGAAACGGACCTGCTGTATCTGGCGTGTCTCGCGGCTCTTGTCATGGGAGGATCGGGGCCCTATGCGGTCGATGCCTTGATCAAGAGGAGCATTCAGCGCTTTACCGCCCGGGCGAGCCTTACTTAGGCATGGCGCGAAGGCGACGCTTAGCCGATGCATTCCTCCCCGGTCAGGCGCGCGCGTGATCCGTCAGTTCACCGAAAGCGGGAGCCGAAACATGGAGGACCTCGTAGCTGTGAAGGCCGGCGGGCAAGTCAGATTGCGGCCGCTCCCAATAGTCGAATCGAACGAGATGCCAGCTACGTGGATCAAGACCAACCGCACGCGCGAGCAGACCTTTCGTGCTGTTGACCAAATCCGATGCAAGTTTCACTTCCCGCCTGCGCAGCTCGACAAGATCCGTGTCCGGAGGCAAGGTCTCTTCTTCACGCGTAACCGATGCGATAGCCGTTGGATCGTCTAGCCTTTCCGTTCGGGCAAAAGCCAAACAAGGCCAGGTCTCGACCAGCGGCACGCCAAACGATTCCTTGATTCCGCCGAAGGCGGGACCGGCGAGAAAGCCCCACATCGCGTCGACTTGCGGCCACAGGTAAACCGGCGAGTATTGATTGGCCTGGGCGCCAAATTTCCCCTTCTCACGAATGAGGAAGCATTTGAGGCCAAGCCCGGTGAACGTATCGAAAGATGCTCCCTTGTTGGCAACACGGCTACGGATGATTCGCATGTCGTAGTCGGCAGGCAGGGTGATTTGATATTGCTTGATAAACATGGTCTTGCTCCTTTCACGCGATTCACAGGCTCGCGGATTGATTGGCCCCATTCAAGCTGATTTCGTGTCCGGGATGTAGGACGCAACGCCGTTGCCGAAGGACCAGTCATCCTTGTCGTTGGACGAGATGATGACCTGCACGTCCTCGGGGCGCATACCCGGATCGGCCGACAGCCGTTGTACGATTCCAGCGTAAAGCGCCTGCTTTGCCGCGGTGTCGCGCCAACGCCCGGCGATAACATGGACGAACACCAGATCGTCCGTGCGCTCGATGCCGAGATAGTCCTTGTCGTAAATGATCTCGCCCGGCTCTCGCTGTTCAATAAGCTGGAAGCGGTCTTTAACGGGAACGTTGTAAGTGTCCACGAGCGCTTGATGAATGCCGTCGGCAATTGCGCGCAATTGTGCGCGCGACTTTCCTTTGAGTACCGAAATCCGGACGAGGGGCATGACAATCTCCTATCGATATAAACAAGTTTTCCAGCAGGTTCATGCGGCGCTGTGATGTGCCGATTTCGCGCGCTGCAGATGAGTGATGCCGTCGTAACCCCATGAGTCGTCCGGGGGTTCATCGACGATGACGTAGGTCGCCATGGGCAAGCCGCCGCCCAGGATCAGCTTCAAAAGCCGATGCGTTTCAGCGATAAATCGCGCCCTTTCCTCGACGGTATTGCTGCCCGCAGCGACGCTGGCCGTGACATGTGCCAGCACGGGTGCAACGGCGCCCGCGATCGACCATCTGCTCGCGGGCACCTGTTCGATCAGCACGGATGTCAATTCGCGCTCCTTCCGAAGTGCTTCGAATACGATGTCCGTCAGGCCGCGCTGGAGTCGGCCGATTTGTTCGGGTGCGAGTGTGGGTCCGGCGATTTTGACGTTGATGAAAGGCATGACGGGCTCCGTTCGATCAGCGGCTTGCCGACCGCTATGGAGCACACAGATTACGTCGGCGGGTCATTTTCGAAAATTTGAAAGTACCGAAGTCATACTTTCGCCAAATCGAAGGATCACTTGTCCGGAAACCCGGCAATCATCGGCTGATGGAACCGTTCGGCTATATCCCGCCCGCTGAAGCGGAAGCAAACACCGTCCGGCAAACTTGAAACACCCGCCGTTGAAATCACATTAACTTAAACAAAGCAGCCTCGGCGATTCCCGGGACGGTGCAGTAACGACTGTTCTTCATCCATTGAATGTAAAAACGGAAGATGTATTCGTTTCGAACTCCCAGCTCATAATCGGGGGATTAGCTATCAGGGATACTCCGGATTTCATCGATGAGATAAGTTCCCGATATCCGCCTGACTTACCCGCAGACACGACTTGAAGCCATTCCCACCGGCCGAAACCTCTCGCCGCCGCAACTGCCTTTAAGCCTCTCTCCTCATTTATTCGGGTTAACAACAGATAGAAGAAATAAAAAGGGTTGAATGCTATCGCGCCAGCCGTCAAGTTATGGTCAAAACCATATGGAGCCGATATTGGCCGCTCAACAGTGCGGTAGACCACTTAATTTCCATTGTTCTGAAGACATATTCATCTTAATTTCGCCGAAATGTTTTTATAATGGATTTGGCTCGGTCGATATTGATTCACCACATTCCATCGCCTGATATTTTCCCGGCATTGAATAACCTGATATCTCGAACGGTTGTGTCAGGCTTTTCTTTTGTATGCCGGGAATTCCCGTAGCCAAAGCGGTCTTTGTGCCCTGGAGGAAGACATGTCGCATCGGCGTCCCGTCGTCATACTGCTTTTACCCATCGCGGCCTCTTTCTGGATGCCTTTAACGCAAGCGGCTGGCGTGCTTCCGCAAGGCGGCCAGTTCGTTGCAGGCAACGGCAAGATCACCAGCGGCAGTTCCGGGCTCAACATCTCGCAGACAAGCGCGCGCGGCGTGATTGACTGGAATTCGTTTTCGATTGGCGCGGGGCAACACGTCACGATCAACAACGGCTCGGGCGCGACGCTAAACGTGGTCACCGGTAACAGCTTTTCGTCAATTAACGGGCTGCTGAGCGGGACCGGCAGCGTGTATCTGATCAATCCGCAGGGCGTGCTGGTGGGGTCGACCGGCGTCATTACGACAGGCGGCCGCTTTGTTGCTTCGACGCTCGGCGTATCCAACAGCGCGTTCATGAACGGTGGATCGCTCACACTCAGCGGTAATGGTAAGGGCACTGTCGTCAACCTCGGCGCGATCAGCTCTACCGGCGGCGATGTCTTCCTGATCTCGCGCACGACCGTCTCCAACCAGGGCAGTGTGACGGCGGCGAAGGGAACCGCCGAGCTTGCGGCCGGTAGCCAGGTCCTGCTGCAGGATTCGTCTTCCGGTCCGCAGGTGTTCGTGCAAGCCGGCAGCGCCGGGCAAGTGCTCAACTCAGGCACGATCCGGGCTGCGCAGATCAACCTGCAGGCTGCGGACGGCAACGTGTACGCGCTTGCCGGACAGCACAGCGTGATACGCGCGACCGGCACCGCCACGCGCGACGGCCATGTCTGGCTGGTCGCAAACACCGGCAACGTCAACGCCCAAGGTACCGTCGATGCAGCGAATGCAGCCGGCAGCGGCGGCACGGTCGACATGAGCGGCAAGACGGTGAATGTCCAGGGCGCGACGGTCGATGCGGCACAGTGGAATCTCAGCGCGCCCACCTTCACGATCGACGCGGCGACTGCTAATGCACTCTCGCAGAACCTGTCGCGTGGAACGTCAGTTGCCGTGACGACAACGGGCGCCGGCCGCACTAGCGGCAACCTGACCGTATCGTCCAGCCTGAATTGGAATGGCGCCGCGTCGCTTGCGCTGAATGGCTATCACACGGTCAGCGTCGGGCAGCATGTCACCGTCGCCAATTCAGGAAGCGGCAATCTGACGTTGCGTGCGGATGCCACCGGAATCGACAACGGCGGCAGCGTCATCAACGCGGGCACGATCGACTGGTCGAAGAGCACGGGCATCGTCTCTGCGCTCTATGACATGAACGGTAGCTGGCAACCCGGCACCATTCGAACCAATCGCACGTGGAGTGCTTCTCCGTTTAGCGGACTGCTGACGCAGGTCACGGCCTATCAACTCGTGAACACGCTCGCCGACCTGAACAAGGTGTCGCAGAACCTCGCAGGCATTTACGCACTTGGCAAGAATATCCAGGCTGATCCGAACGTCGCTTTCAACCCTATCGGCAACACGCCAGCTACACCGTTTACCGGCCAGTTCGACGGGATGGGCCACACGATCGACAGTCTTGCTTATGCGGCGACGAATTCGACGTCCTTCACCGGGGCCATTGGCTTGTTCTCGACAATAGGGACCACGGGGGTAGTACGCAACGTGGGCGTCACCAATGCATCCGGCAGCGGTCTATTCGCAAGCGTCGGCCTCATCGCGGGCGACAATCTTGGTCTGATCACGAACTCGTACAGCAGCGGGCTGGCAAGCTCCGGAAGCTTTGGATCGGGCAGCGCCGGTGGAGTGGCAGGTCAGAATAGCGGCACGATCGAGCGCTCCTGGAGCAGCGCGTCAGTCGGTACCCAGGGCGTATCCGGCGGTCTTGTCGGCATCAACAACGGACTGGTCCTGCAGTCGTACGCTACTGGCAGCGTAAGCGGCGGAAGCCATGGTTTGCAGGGCGGTCTGGTTGGGTCGAACTCGTCGACGGGTGTCATCAACCAGTCTTACGCGAGCGCATCGATTGGAACCTCAACCGAGGCGGGTGGTCTGGTCGGGACCAACGCAGGATTAGTTGAAGAGTCCTACTCGGCTTCCACACGGGGCGTGGCGGGTCCTCCGCTCGCATCGTACGGCGGGATTGCCGCAGAGAACACGGGCACCATCGCGAATAACGTCTTCTGGAACACAGCCAACACGCGTAACGCTCCGGGCGTCGTCAACGGCACGCAAATACCCGCCGCCAATGGTTTGACGACCGCGCAAATGAGCGTTCCGGCCAGCTTCGGTTCGAGCTGGAATTTCAGTCCGAACGGAACGTGGGCGATCCCATCCGGTGCGACGTCTCCTGTGCTGCGATGGCAAGTTGAGCATTAAGCAAGCAGCGTTGCGTCGCGGTTCGCGGCGGCCCGGCAAGCCGCCGGGCACCGCGCGTAAGTGGGCGCATGTTGTCACCCGCGTGGGAACGGGTGCCGTCCTGATCGCATTTGCGATCGCGGCGGCCGCACAGTCGTATCGTGACGTGACACCCACGCCACCCCCTCCAAACGCGCACCAACTGAAGCCGCCAGTTCTTCCCGAAGGCGATCCCAACGCCACGCAGGTGGCCGTCGAGACGCTGCGCGGCCTGGTCTTCTCGGCAGATCACAGCGGTCAGCCTTCCGTCACCGAGGCAGCGCAGGGCGCGATCACGGCGCAGGGCCTGCCGCTTCTCGATGCCCAGTTCCTCGCCGGCTTCTCAGCCGATCTCGGCCGGCCGATGACGTTCGGACGGCTCGCGCGGATACGCCGCGCAGTTGTGCAGCGCTTTCGCGAAGCGGGGCAACCGCTCGTCGACGTGTACGTTCCCGAGCAGGATGTATCGGGCGGCGTCGTGCGGATTGCGGTGGCGAGTTATCGCCTGGGAAAGGTGACCGCGCGCGGTAACCGATATTTCTCCGATTCCGTGCTGACCGGAGAAATGCCGCTCACCAGCGGTGAATCGATCAGCGAGGCCGATGTGACGTCGGGGCTGGCGCTACTGAACCTGAACCCTTACCGGACGGTGAACGTGGTGTACGCGCCCGGGGCGGCGAAAGACTCAACCGACGTCGTGCTGGAAACGCAAGATCGTCTGCCGCTGCGCCTGAGTGCCGGCTACGACAACGGCGGTGTGAGCCAGCTTGGCCGCGACCGCTTTTTCGCCGGAATCGACTACGGCAATCTGTTCGGCCTCGATCAGGAGATCGGCTACCAGCTCACGACCAACAGTGACGTGTTCGACGGCCGCCCGGATATCTTTGGCGGTGCCAATCACCCGCGCTTTGTAGGCCATTCGTTTAATTACAGCGCGCCGCTGCCGTGGCTTGATCGGGTCGAGCTATTCGGCATGTATGCGCAAGGTACGCCGGATCTGCCGGACAGTTATGGGCAGACTGGAATCTCGGCACAACTGAGTTTTCGTTACGACTTGCGGATCGCGTCGTCAGGACAATGGCAGCAGCAGATGCAGTTTGGCTATGACTTCAAGCGGTCGAATAACAACCTCGAATTCGGCGGCTTCCAGGTGTTCGGGTCGAATACCCATATCCATCAATTCGTCATTGCCTATGACGCCACCAAAACCGACGCGCTCGGCCAGGCAGCCGTGAATGCAACGCTCTTTCTGAGTCCCGGGCACTTCGACGGTGATGACAATGACGCGGCCTTCAACACCTCGCGCCTCGGCGCGACAGCGCGATACGCGTACATACAGTCGTCGGTCCAGCGCGATGTGGCGATCGGCGCCGGCTTTTCACTGTATGCCCGAGGCGTGTTGCAATGGACGCCGAATACGTTGCTGCCCAGCGAGGAACTGGGGCTTGGCGGCGATACCAGTGTGCGCGGCTACGAGCCGTATGTCGTGCTGGGCGACCGCGGCTGGAATCTGCAGACGGAATTGCGCACGCCGCCACTCGCATTCGGCACGACGGGCACGGCGCTGCAGCCGTTTTTATTCATCGATGCCGGACATGCCTGGAATCGCATCGATGAGCCGGCCGAGCAGAACAACGGTTCGCTCGTCAGCGCCGGCGCGGGCTTGCGCTTTCAGATGTCACGATTCGTCGCCGTACGCGGTACCGTTGGCTTTCCGCTGCGCGCAGCCTTGCCGGGAGGCAAGACTTCGCCGCTGGCAGTCGTGTATGTCGTGATTGGCACCTAGCGGCGTGCTTCACGCCACCTTGCCGTCGCGGCACACGGGCGCATCGGGCTGAAGTTGCGCCAGGTGCCGCAGCAGTTTCGGCACCATCCAGACAACACCGAACGCGAGAAGCACGAAGAACACCGCGAGCGGCGTGAGCACCTGCACCGACAAGAAACCGGCGAGCCCCATCATCGCTGACGATACAAGCAGCAGTGCGCACCCGAGGATCGCACTCGTCAAGCCCGCGATGTGCGGGAACAGGGAATTGCCCTTGGCCATCAGCGTCGGATACATCGCGCCTGCGCAGAATCCCATCACGAGCACGGGTGTCGCGAGCGTCCATACGCGCAGGCCGACCGTCAGCGCCAGCAACAGCATTGCAATTGACGTAACCGCCATCACGCGCGCACCGAAGTACAGCCGCTGCTCCGCGGTCGGCAGACGCGGGCCGTGGATGCGGTTCGACAGGCCGCCCAGGAAATACATCATTCCGATGCCGAGCGCGAGGTAACCGAAGAAGGTCGGCGGCTCGTGCAGCGTGTTCTGCACCATGAACGGCCCGACGATGTTGAATACGAGCAAGATGCTGTAGCACAGTCCCTGCGCGAGAAAACAGCTCTGGAACACCGGGCTCGAGAGCACCTTGCCCGCATTGGCGATCAGCGTACGCGGCTCCAGGCGCACCGGGCGCTGCAGCGTTTCACGATACCGCCAGATCACCGCCCACATCACGAGCGAATAGACGAGCAGGAAAACGAGGCAGGCCTGCCAGCCGAACCACGTCTGCAAGTGGGCGCCGATCACGGGCGCCACGATCGGCGCAAGCCCCCACGCGATTGCCATGTACGTGAACGCATGGACCAGCGTCTGCCCGGAGAACGAGTCGGTGATGATCGCCTTGGCGAGCAGGTTGGTAGCGGCAATGCCGAAGCCCTGCAGACAGCGGGCGAGGAGGAACGTCTCCAGATTCGGCGAGGCGAGCGACAGCAGGCAGCCGATCGTGAATATGACGAGGCCGAAAGCCAGCACGGGCTTGCGTCCATAGGCATCGGAAACGGGGCCAAAGACGAGCTGGCCGAGCGCGTAGGCCGCCATGTAGCCGGAAACGCTCGACTGGATTGCCTGAGGCGATGTCGCGAAATAACGCGCCATCGCGGGGAGCGCGGGCACGTAGATGTCGATCGCGAGCTGTCCGGCGGACGCGAACAGGCAGATCACAAACAGCAGGAAGCGCGGCGAGTTCGGTGTAAGCGCGGGAGGGGCAGAACGGTCGGGGATAGTGGAGGTCATGAAAGCATCGAAGGGGCGAATTCGGTGATGCGCCGTTGGCCTGTACCGGCATGTTCGACTGTCGAACACGGCGCAGTTCGGCGGCATCGACGCGTATTGTGCCTGTCATCTCAAATTTCGACACGGCGCCCGATCCGGGTGCATGGTCAACGGCCTTCCGGCGTGGATGCCGCCCTGCCGGCGTCTTTCCGTCTCGCACCTGATTTCGCTGCGTCGGTGATAACCGCCGCGAGACGTTCTGCGGCCTCCTTCATCTGTTCATTGCTGAATCCGCCGAAGCCAAGGACGAGTCCGGGCCGGCCGTTCCCCGGCGAGAACATCGGCGACATCGCCCGTACCGCCACGCCGGCGCGCGCGGCTGCCGCGGCCACCTCGCGGTCGTCCAGGCTTTCCGCAAGCCACAGCACCAGATGCATGCCCTGATCGCCGGGCTGCACCCACGCGACTTCTGGCGGCAGCAGCGAGCCGATGGCAGCAATAAGCTGTGCCCGATGGTTCGCATACACATTGCGAACCCGCCTGATATGCCGCTCGAGGTGGCCATCGGCCATGAACGCCGCGAGCACGTGCTGATCCGCATTCGGCGGGTGCCGGTCCATCAGGACGCGCGCGCCACAAAACGCATCGGCCAGATCGTGCGGCACGATGACATAACCCAGACGCAGCGATGGAAACAGGATCTTGCTGAACGTACCCAGGTAGACCACCCGGTCCGGTTCCGAGCTATGCAGCGACGGAAACGGATAACCCTCGTACCGGAACTCGCTGTCGTAGTCGTCTTCGACCACCCATGCGTCGTTGGTGCGCGCCCACGCCAGTAACGCGCTGCGTCTCGATGTGCTCAGCGGCATGCCGAGCGGATATTGATGCGAGGGCGTCACGAAGGCCACTTTCGCGTGCGGCGCCTGGCGGATGCCTGCGTCGACATCGATGCCTTCATCGTCCACCGGCACCCGGATCATGACGCTGTCCCGGCCGTTATTCTCGAGCGTCGCAGTGATGCCGCGATACGCGGGATCCTCCACCCACGCCTGATCCTTCGATCCCAGCAGTACCTGACTCGCGAGATACAAGCCCTGCTGCGTGCCGCTAGTGATGATGACCTGGCCGGCGTCGCAGTGCACCGAGCGCGACTTGCGCGCGTAAGCAACGATCGCTTCGCGCAGCGGCAGCGCGCCTTTCGGATCGTCATAACCAGCGGGTGCGCCCGGACCTTTGGCGCGTACACGATTACCTAGCCGACGCCAGATATCGGCAGGCGCCGTCAGGCCGATAGGAACCGAGATAGCGAATGGCATCGGCGGTAATGGCGTGAACTCACGCGCCACCTGGGCAAAGCGCGCCGCCGGTTCGGGCAAACTGGTCCGCGATGCTTGCCCCCGGGCCGTTTGCGGTTTGCGAACCTGCTTCGCTGGGCCTGTTTGTCTTCCTGCGCCCCCGCCCGATAATGCCTCGGCAACGCGCGTGGCCGCCCCTCGTTGCGACTCGAGGAAACCCTCGGCGATCAGTTGCTCGTAGGCTTCGACCACTGTTCCACGCGCGACCTGCAAGGAAGCGGCGAGCAGCCGCGTGGACGGCAAAGCGTCACCGGGCCTGATTTCTCCCCTGTGTATTGCCTCGCGCAGGAGTTGCGCCAACTGGCCGGACAGGTTTCCCGCACCTCGTTCGAGTGCGCCGAGCGCGGGAACATCTAATACAAGGGGCGTTCGCGCCATGATTCTGGTTCAATGAAAGTGATTCAAATTGGCTCTACAGAATAAACCAGTTTAGGTACACACTTCATACGAGACAAACGTCCTTCGCACAGGCGAGGGACAAAAACCTATTGGAGCCAGGCATGTATCTACCCGCGCATTTCGACGAGTCTCGCAAAGACGTGATGCACGCACTCATTGCAGGAAATCCGTTTGGCAGCCTGATTTCCCATGGCAAGAGCGGTCTGGACGCCAATCACATCCCGTTTGAGCTTGCATCGAACGAAGGCGATCTGGGCGTGCTGCATGCGCATGTCGCGCGGAGCAATCCGTTGTGGCAGGACGTCGTCGATGGCGACGAGGTTCTGGTCATCTTCCGTGCTGGCGATGCGTACATTTCGCCCACGTGGTATCCGAGCAAGCATGAAGCGCATAAGCAGGTGCCAACCTGGAATTACGTCGTCGTTCACGCCCATGGGCGCATCACCATTCGCGACGATGAAAAATACGTGCGGAGCGTGGTCGCCCGTCTGACCCGCACGCACGAGGCAACTGAGCCCCAACCGTGGAAAATGGGCGATGCGCCGAGGGATTACATCGACACCATGCTCAAATCGATTGTGGGTTTGCAAATCGATATCACCCGGCTCACGGGTAAGAGCAAGCTCGGCCAGAACAAGGAAGCGCGGGACATCCGAGGCGCGGGGGACGCGCTCAAGGCACGCGGCAATGATCGGATCGGCGACGCGATGCTTGAGCGCGCGGCGGAGAAGGAGTGAAAGTCAGCGGCGTTTGACGACAACGGCGTCTCAGCGAAATTTGAGGCCAGAAGTACGGCCGTGATCGAGCGACAGGAAGCGAAGTTCATCTTTACCGATAGCAACATCGGCCGTTGGCAAGACTTGAATGAGTTTCCCGCAATAACTCGCCGACTACCTTTGGCATTGGCAATCGCTTCAAATAAAAATCCCCTTCAATAGCACACACATCAAAAAGACGGGCACCAGGACGGCAGACATCCAAGGTGACTTTGCCTTGCATGGGATCACTAAGCGTTTGGTGCTCAAGACGAGGTTCAATCGAATGGCACAGGATACGATCGGTACCAACGTTTATAAAGTAGGCTTTACGGCAACAACAACGATCAAGCGTTACGATTTCGGCATGAAGGCCTATGTCCCCTATGTTGGCGACCGTGTTCACGTGACGATCAATTTCGAGGGAATCAAACAATAGGCCGTAGGTCTCTACGTATTCGACACGGTTTATCGCGAGTACATGTTGGTTCGAACGACTGGATGAGAGAACGTGAAGATGAAACTACTACTGCTCGGTGCCACAGGCTTGGTGGGAAGCGGAACATTGAGGCTAGCACTCTCCAACGGCGCCTTTTCGGACGTGATTGCACCAACACGGAGACCGCTGGCGCCGCGTGACAGACTGGTGAATCCAGTTGGGCCACGCCTGGAGGAACTTGTTCCGCTTCTGATGTCGTACAAGCCGGACGCGGTCATATGCGCATTGGGAACGACTCAGGCAAAAGCAGGCTCGAAAGAAGCGTTTCGTTACGTCGACTACGCACTACCCATCGCATTGGGGAAAGCCGCGCATCTCGCCGGCGTAGAAACGTATGCAATTGTGACTGCGATGGGTGCATCTCCAGGGTCCATGAGCTTTTACTACAGGACCAAAGGAGAGGTTGAGAGGGACATCCAGGAAATCGGGTTCCGGTCGCTTGCGATCTGCAGACCCAGCCTCATTGGCGGCGAGCGGAATGAAGCAAGGGCTGCAGAAGGAGCCGCACTGACACTGCTTCGATTTTTAGCGCCGGTCCTGCCGAAGAAATTCCATGTCAATCAAGCCGACGTGATTGCTGCCACGTTGCTCGATGCAGTTATCGTTGCAAAAACGGGGTGTCGTTGGATCAACTCTCAAGAAATGATTCAGAGTCAACGCCGCGCTTAAGGATTCGGCGGCGTAACCGACAGGATGATCCCGGTTTGCTTGTCCGATTCATTCCGATATCGATGGGCCAGCTTCGTATCTTGCCCGATAGCACCGATGGCGAAGCGTGGCGCGACTTCCGAACAGAATCACAACAACCGCCAGTCCCCAGCTCACCTGAACCGATAATTCACCGCGGCGAGAAAATTCAATTCAGTTCTTTGCTCGGTGATCGGGCTATGCCCTGCGTTGTGCTCCAACCGTCCGGCCGTGAGCGACACCGATCCTACCCATTTCTTCGAGAAATCGTAGCTGACGTAGGTGTTGAGGTGAACGTCCCGGATGCCTGAACTCGTGTCATAGGCCGGCAAACCGGAAGCCGCGCTTTGACTGGCGGAGACGCCGAAAAGCGAACGGTTATAAACGGCATTCGCCCACGTAACCCCCGGCCCAACCGACACCAACAGCTTCGACGTCAGCGGCATATTCGCCACCAGATCCCCGCTGACCAGCAACCCTTGCCCGGTCCCCGCGATGTCCTGATAAGCCGCGACCGAGCCCGTCAATAGCGACAGAGAATAATCGGCAAACACTCTCAGCTTGGGTCCGTAATGCACATTACCCAGGCCATGAAGACGCGGGTCATCGGATTCATTACGCGATTGAAAATCGAAGCTGATTGACGTGCCGAAGTGATACGCCGGACCTTTCAGGAGGTTGATGCCGAGTACGTCGAGACCTTGGGAGAAGATCCGGTCATCGTAGGAAATATCGAGCGATGGCAGCGGCAGCACCTGAAACGCACGGGAACCCGGGTATTTCGGCGCCACCATCAACGCGGGGCCGACCGAGACTTTCCAAGGATCAGCGGCGCTGGTATCGGCGGTAGCGCTCTGTTCGTCGGCGAACGCGTTCGTCATCCAGACGCAAGTTAACGTGACTACGGTGCAACGGCAAAAATCGGCAAACTTCACTGCGGGTTCCCTGGCGTGGCGAGTCCTTCGGGCTCGTGTGGACTGAACGTCTTCAGCGGCTTCGCGTGGTCGTCTGCAATGCTGGCCATTGCGTCGTCGCTCTGTCGTCGCTTCGTTCAGGCGCAAGAATACGCCAATCTCCGCGCGCCAATTTCCCGCATGCGCATCTTCCGCCAGCCACTAATCACAATGCGCGACCTCGCGCCGCTCGGCATTGTGCATGGGAAAGTCCGCGAACGCACAACTCATGAGGGCGTGCAGCGCTGCGCTGCCGGCCGGGTCGCGATCCGTATGCGTCGCACTCACCTGATAGGTCAACGCCCCGCTCGTCCGGTCCACAAACTGAATAGTCAGCGCATGAATGTAGTGTTTGCGTCCAAACCACTCCTTCTGCGGCGCGACGTCGTCGCATGCGCTTTCCGGTGCTGCGCATTCGGCGCGCACGCGCACGGCTTGCGGACGCGTTGCATAACCGAGCTTGACGAGGTAGTCCGCGCTGTTCGCAGGCACGTGATGCAAGCCCTTCGCGGCCAGCGCTTCGTCAAGCCAGCGAGCGGTAGTCGTATCGGTGGCCACAGCGGTTGTAGCGTCGCTCTGAAGCTCGACGCTCGAAGCCTGCAACGCATAAGTCTTCGCGCCCGACGTCGCGAAATCGCCGCCATTCGCACTGTAGGCGCTGATCCTCACCGGCGGTTCGCTCGCGCAACCGCTCAATATCGCGAGAAAGAAAATGGCGCTTGCCATCGATCGTATGTTCACTTCGTTCCCCAAAAAACGTTCATTGCTTCTGAGATTGCTTCTGCGCGGCAGGTTGTTCACCGTTCGCTTCGCGCGGCTCGATAGTTTGCGAGCGCAAGGTGATCGTCACCGTCGTTCCCTGGTCCGGCGCGCTCTGGATGGCTATCTCCCCGGCGTGCCGGCTGACCACCGTCTTCACGAATGCCATCCCCAGCCCGGTTCCATCGCTTGGCGGCTGGCCATCGAGATGAAAGCGCCGGAAGCGTTCGAATAAATGTGCCTGCTGCTCAAGCGCGATACCGTAGCCCGCATCGCGCACCACGCACACGATCGCGCCCGGCATCTCCGTGACAATGCAGTCGACGCGCGTGCCCGGCGGGCTGTATTTCACCGCGTTGCTGAGCAAGTTGATGAGCGCGCGCGTCATCAGCGACCTGTCTGCCAACACCCAAAAAGCCTGACCTTCACTCTCGCAACGGACCTCGATGTCCTTCGCGTTCGCGAGCGGCCAGATCTCGTCGCTGGCGTCGATCGCGAGCTCATGCAAGTTCAGCAGTTCAAGACTGTAGTGCTGCGATTCCGCCCGGGCGAGCTGCACAAAATCATCGGCTAGCGCAAGTGAGCGGCGCGCATAGCGTTCCACTCGCTTCATCAAGTCCATTGCCGGTTTTGAGTCGATGTGCGGCCGCTCGGTATCGAGCAACGCGAGTATCGACGCCTGCGGTGAGCGCATGTCGTGCGACAGCAGATGCAGCATGTCGTCGCGCTGGCGCTCGGACGCGTGCAGCGCGGTGATATCGACCCAGCTCGCAATCCAGCCAAGCGATTCGCCCGCGCTGGTCGTGCAGGGCGCATAGCGCAACATGTGATCGCGGCCGTGGCGATCGCGCACTTCAATGCCGTGCATCATCACGGCTGTGTGCCGTTCGTCGCGCGGGTCGAGCATCGCGGGCCATTGCATGCCGCTTGGCAATGCCCCGCTGCTGTCTTCATCGACGAGACGCACAAAATGGAACTCGCCGAAGAGCTGCATGACCGACATGTCGTTGAAACGCACGGGACCAAAATGCAGCCGCGCGGGATCGTTGACCATCAGGATGCGGCCATTGCGATCGCAGACCATGATCGGCTCGGGCAAGCTGTTCAAGCTGTCCCAGATGAACTGCCGCATATTGCGCTGGCGTTGCACGGCCTGGCGCGTGAGCGCGATCAGGCGCTCGAGTACATCACCCGCCGCGCCGTGCGGTTTCTGTTCGGAACCCGGCAGCAGATTCGGCTCGGCGGCAAGCAGACGCAGTTCCTGTCCGAGATACGACATGGCCACCTCAAGACGCCGCCAGCTCCACAGCAAATAGATCAGCGCGAGGCCGCCGAGCGCCGGCACCGGCGAGAGCCAGCGCGAGCGCAAATACACCAGGCAAGCGCTCGCAATCAGGCAGGCGCCGCCCAGTGCGATCGTGAGCATGAGTGACTGCAGCGGCGACACCACCAGCAGCGCCGCGAGCAGGATGCCGACCGGCAGGAGGCTCGCCCAGCCCGCAGTCCTGTCGCTGATCGGTTCAATGGCGCGGCCGTCGAACAATGCATCGAGGATGGTCGCGTAGATATCGACTCCGGGCAGTTCGCCCACTTCGCCTGAGATCGGCGTGGCAAAGCGGTCACGCAGCCCGGCCGCCGTTGCGCCGACCAGCACGATCTTGCCCGCGAAGAATTCAGGCGGCACCGCGCCTTGCATCGCGGCCGCAAACGACACGCGCGGATAATCCAGCGACGTACGTGAGAACGGGATCATCATCCGATGCGCGCGCTTCAGGTCGCCCGCGCCTGCCGGTCCCGACGCTGCGAATGCCGCGTCGGCAGCCGCTGTTTCGATGCCGGGCAACGTTGCTTCGTTCCCCCGCATCGCCTGATAGACCGGCACCGTGATGCTCGGCCACCAGTCCTTGCCGCTGCCTTCGAACAGCGAGACGCTGCGCACAATGCCGTCGTGATTCACTTCCAGGTCGATATGACCCACGCCCGCCGCCGCTTCGCGCAGCACCGGGACGGGCTCGACCACGGCGGGCTCGTTCTGGTTGACGGGCAGCCGGTCGACGAGCAGCGGCAAATAGGTCGGCACGTGCTTCATTGCGTCGGCGAACGCAGCGTCGCCGGGAGACGGCTCGGTGAACAGCACGTCGTACGCGACGCTCGCCGGCTTGGCCTTCGCCAGTTGCGTGAGCAACGCCGCGTGCGTTTCGCGCGACCACGGCCAGCGCCCGAGCTCGGCAATGCTTTCGTCGTCGATCGCGACAATCACGATGCCGCTCGACGGACGGGTCGACGCGTGCAGCAACAACTGATCGTAGAACAGGAAACTGGCGCGTTCCGTCAGCGGGCTCGCCACGCCAAGAAGCACTGCGGCCACGCCCACCACGCCGATCAGCATCCATTCCAGGAAAAACCGCTTGCCGATCGACGGCCCCGGCCAGCGCCGGCTGTGGAAGGGAATGCGCCATGGCATGGGTTGCGCCTACCGCGTTTGAGTGAACGACCGGATTTCGCTGGGGATCGACAGGAGCAGGCCGTTCTCGAAGGTATCGACAACAATCGTCCAGTAGTACTTTCCTGGCGCCAGATGCGCCACCGACATCTCGCCGCCCGACACATCGAGCAGGTCGATAAGCGGCGCGCTCAGGTCCGCATGATCCGACAGGATGAACCGATACCGCGCGCCCGTCGCCGCACCATCGACATGCCAGCGGAACAGGTAGCCATTCCCGTCGATAGGCGTAGCCGCCGCGTTGGTGGTGTCAAGTCGGCGGGTGAACGTGAACACTTGCGGCAAGCCGTCGATACCGTGCGCGTCGGTGGCCGAGACACGCACGAAATAGTTGCCATCGGGGATATTGTCGAACGCCGCTTGCGGGCCGGTCGTGCGCTGGTCGCGAAGCAGGTCGAGGAAGCCAGCATCGGTTGCGATCTCCGTGCGGTATGCCCCGGCGCCGTCGACCGGCGTTATGTCGAAGGTCACTTGCGGCGCGCTCTGCACCTTGCCCGGATCAACCATCTCCGCCGGGTCAAGCAAGCGCACCGACGCGCCGGCGGCGTCGCCCGTGCGCGTCAGGTTGCCGTAGCCGGCCAGCACCAGCGTCTGCGCGCCACCCTTGATTGGCTGCGGCGCGGACGTATTATCGGGCGGCACGTTGTCCGCTTTGGAACCATCCACGCCAATCTTGCCCGCCAGCACTTCAACGGTCGTCGCGTCCTGCGCCGTCCGATAGTTCACCCGGAAACGCGTACCGCGCACGCCAGCCACCACCGACGGCGTGATGACCCGGAACGAATCGCGTGGGTTCTTGAACGGCGTGACATCGGTCGTGACCTCGCCTTGCCTCAGGTCGAACTGTCGATCAACCGCGCCGGTCAGCAGCGTGGTCCGCAAGCGTCCAATCTTGATCCGGCTGCTCGATGGCAACACGACATGCGAGCCGTCGGACAGCAACATGGAGACGAACGCGTCACGGCCAGTGCTGATTTGATCGCCCTCCATCAGCAATGTCCCCGCGCTCACCGGCAGCGGGGGCGCGCCCGCCGTGCCGAGCTTTTCGACACTTCCGCGCACCGCCACGACCTTGGCGGTCAACAACGTCTGCCTGAGGCGCGAGGTGGGGATGGAAAGACGGGCGTTGATCTGCAGATGACGCGGATTCGCCACGTGATTGATGTCGCGCAACAGCCGCCAGTCGGCGGGACTCTGCATATAGCGGTCCGCGAACGTGTAGAGCGAATCGTCCGCGCGCACCACATAGGACGTCATGTCCTGCTGCGGCAGGCGTTTGGCATAGACCGGCTGGATCGCGCAGGCAATGGCGATGACGATGACAGCCAATCCCGGGCGCGAACGTTGATTCACCTGCTCGTTTTTATCAATCCCGTTCACGGCGACTCATTCCCCACTTCATTCCCCGCCTCGTTCCCCACTTTCTCCAACCGGTAGCCGTAGCTATAGATGGGCGTTATGCGGTACCCGTTTTGCGGCCGCAACACCAGCTTGGAACGGATCTGCGAGACGTGGGTATCGATTGTGCGCGACGGGATATCCACGTCCTGCCGCCACACCGCTTCACGAATATGGGAACGTGACAGCGGCCGCGACAGGTTGCGAAACAGCAGCAGCGCGAGCTCGAATTCCTTCTGCGTCAACGCGGCCGCGACTTCGCTGACGAGCGCGGTCTGGGTCGTCAGATCGAATCGATAGATGCCGTAGGTTTCCTCGGTCACTTCGTTCTGGTGCATGTAGATCCGCCGCAGCAACGCTTCCACCCGGGCGAGCAGCACAGGCCGCGACACCGGCTTGAGGATGTAGTCGTCGGCGCCGGCGTTCAGCATCTGGACGATGTCGCTTTCAAGGCTGCGGCTCGTCAGGAAGAGGACCGGCAGGTTCGTGGTGAGATTTTGCCTGACCCATTTCAGCACGACGTCGCCCGTCATTTCCGGCATGTTCCAGTCGAGCAGAAGCAGATCGTACGGCTGACGCCTCAGCTCATGGATCAGGCTCTTGCCCTCGGTAAAAACCTGGCAAACATGCCCGGCCGCAGACAATGTCTGAGCCACGAAGGCCGTCTGGCTCAGGTCGTCATCCAGCACGCAAATCCGCATTGCCTGATATCCCGTTAAATAGTCAAGACGGCCTTGTCATTTATTTCGCCTGGACGCCGAATGCCGATGCAGATTATTTTGGCTTTTTATTATACTTTTTTATGCGAAATCAGCGCATTTGAATCAGCATCCGGTCAAAGCTTTTCATGACATGATCCCATGCCGCATCCGAGTAATCCTCACGAGCCCGCGCACACATGCACGCAAAAGCAATCAGTCGCCGCGCCGTCTGTTCGCAGTATGTCAGTGGCATTAGAGCGGCGTCGTCTTCCTGAAGTCCTGCATCAAGTCCCGCTTGAATTCCCTTGAATCGATTCTGAGTGCGGTCTACCGAACGGTTTAACTTTTCCAGCCGTGCCCGCAGAATATCCGCCAGCCACGGAAACTCGATGGCGCACGAATCGGCATAAGCCTCGATTGCCGCACGAGCATGCGAATCCGACGTGAGATCGAGCGTCACATAACGCAAACTGTCTACCCGCTGCTGCGGCCGGATTTTCGACTTCCACGCAATCGGGCCGCGGCTGGATTTATTCAACATTCAAAGCACCCCGGTCTAGTGACACGCCACGAGATCGCTTAGAAGCGATTGCACCGCGACATCCTGCGTATGGCTCAGGCCGGAATCCCGCAACGTCAATAACCGATTGCGCCAATAGTTCGCGTGGAAAATCGCGCCATTGGCTCCCATCGCAAGACAACGAGACATGATTGCTTCAATATGGACTATCTCCGCATCGATTATTATCGACGCACGATTTCCCTGGTTTAGCATTTTGGTATTCACTTGATATCCCCGAACGCTGACGTCTTGTGTCCGGCGAACGCGCTTCTAAGCCACCTCGCGGCGCTAAATAAACTCGTTCGCCTTCGTGGGCTCTCATCCCTTGGCGCGAGACGCCAGGCATGTTTTTTCCCACTGATATTATTTATCGAAGGACAAACCAAAAATGTCTTTCGATGACACACTCTACCGCCGATCATCGCGCTATCAGACGTAATTTTCAGTATTTAACAGTTCAAGCTGACAGCCGCGGCATGCATGTCCAGCGGTGTGGAAAGTAAAACGTTTGCTTTCACGGTAAGTTAATCGTCAGGCCAGGTCGCAATCGGTTTAGGCATCTTTCCACACCAAATAACACGGGTGTTCCCTAACGAATGACATCGCTGATGCGTTTAAACTTTGTCGGCACAAACGTTATCGGTTCATCCACTTTTTGCGGTCATCCATGAAATCGTTCTTGCTGAAGCTTTCCGCGTTCGCGTTCATCGGCGGCGCTGCAGTTGCGGGCGCTGCAACCGCTGTTCAAGCCGCCGAATTGCACGTCATGAGTTCCGGCGGCTTCACGGCGGCCTACAAAATCCTCGGGCCGAAATTTGCGGCGACAAGCGGCAACACCCTCGACACCGCGCTCGGCCCGTCCATGGGTAAAGCCCCCGAAGCGATCCCGAACCGGTTGGCGCGGGGCGAACCCGCGGACGTGGTCATCATGGTGGGCTACGCGCTCGACGACCTCATCAAACAGGGCAAGGTGATTCCGGGTTCGCGCGTGGAACTCGCCGATTCGGCCATCAGCATGGTCGTGCGCGCCGGTGCGCCGAAGCCGGATATCGGCACGGTGGCGGCGTTGAAGGAGACGCTGCTGCGCGCGAAGTCGATCGCTTATTCCGATAGCGCAAGCGGCGTGTACATACAGAACGAGTTGTTCAAGCGCCTTGGCATAGAAGACCAGATCCGGCCGAAGGCAACGATGGTGCCGAAGATTCCCGTGGCGTCGGTCGTGGCCAACGGCGACTACGAACTCGGCTTCCAGCAAGTGAGCGAGTTGCTGCCCGTGCCGGGCGCAACCTTCGTCGGCAAGATCCCCGCATCCGTGCAATCGATCACGCGCTTTGCGGCCGGCATTCCAGCCGGCGCGCAACATCCGGCGGAAGCGAAAGCGCTGCTTGAGTATCTCGCCTCGCCGGACGCGGCGCCGGTCGTGACGCAAACGGGCCTTGATCCTGTCACGCAGCACTAGTCACGTTACGTTCCGCCGGTCCTGCTAATGTATTGGCTGAATCACGGTCATGAAGGAGCGAAGCATGTTGACGAGCGTCGAGCAACTGGAAGGTATCTACGGCAAGCCGAACGAGCGGTCGGTACGCAAGGAAATTTCGTTCATCAGCGAGGACTACGCGGCGTTCATCCTGGCGTCGCCGTTCGTGATGCTGGCGTCGGCGGGAGAGGACGGCCTCGACTGTTCGCCCAAGGGCGATGCAACGGGCTTCGTCCGGATCCTCGATCCTCATACGCTGGCCATTCCCGACCGCCCGGGCAATAACCGTATCGATACCCTCAGGAATCTCGTGCACGACCCGCGCGTGGCCTTGCTCTTTCTCGTGCCGGGCGTGGGGGAAATGATGCGCGTGAACGGCCGTGCATCGATCGCCGATGACAGCGAACTGCTCGCCTCATTCAACGTCAACGGCAAACCGCCGCGCACTGTCATCCTGGTGCATGTGGAGTCCGTGTATTTCCACTGTTCGAAGGCGGTAGTGAGGTCGGACTTGTGGAACGGCGAGAAGCACGTCGACCGGACCAGCCTGCCTTCGGCCGGCGACATGCTGAAGACCGTCAGCGACGCCAGTTTCGACAGCAACGCCTACGATCGCGCATTGGCCGGACGCCTGAAGACCGAGCTGTATTAAGTCCTGGACGGAAGCGAACAATCAAGGCGAGTACGCCGTCCGCGATTTTTTCGACGCCCGTGTCCATCAGCATGCGGCCCGAGCGTCATTGTGATGGCGGCCCAATGTTATTCAGCCGCCTTAACCCCATGACGGAGGCTCATATGCAATATCTATTGATGATCTATTCGGAAGAAAACGGCTGGAACCAGATGACCGACAGCGAGCGGCAGCAGGGAGTTGCCGCCTATCAGGCATACACCGAATCGTTGAAAAAAGCGGACGTGCTGGTGGGCGCCAACCGGCTGCAGAACACGAACACGGCCACCACGGTGCGGCTCGTCGACGGCAAGCCGCAGGTGCTTGACGGACCTTATTCCGATTCAAAGGAGCAGCTCGCCGGCTACTACCTGGTCGACGTGCCCAACCTGGACTCGGCGATCGCGTGGGCGTCGCGTTGTCCCGGCGCGGCGCACGGCCTCATGGAAGTGCGCCCGCTCTGGACTGCACCCTACGACGCGCCCTCTGCTGCATGAGTGCGTCCGGCGGCGGCCGTGACACTGACGGCGCCGCGCGTTCGATTGCTGAAGCGGTCGCTCGCCGCAGTTACGGCAAGCTCGTGGCGCTACTGGCAATGCGCACGCGCGACGTCGCCGCGGCCGAGGACGCGCTCGCCGACGCGTTTGCGGCTGCGCTCGCGGACTGGCCGGAGCGCGGCTGCCCCGCGAATCCCGAAGCGTGGCTGATGACGGTTGCGCGCCGCCGGGCGATCGATGGCGCGCGCCATCGACATATCGGCGACGGAGTGGCGAACCAGCTCGCGATCCTCTCCGACGAGATCGACGAGCGTGAAGCAGGCGTGTTGCCCGACCGGCGGCTGGCGCTCCTGTTCGCGTGCACGCACCCTGCGCTCGAAGCCGCGATTCGCACGCCGTTGATGCTGCAGGTGGTGCTGGGGCTGGAAGCGAAGACGATTGCATCCGCGTTCCTGATGTCGCCCGCTGCGATGAGCAAGCGCCTTGCGCGCGCGAAGAACAAGATCCGCGAAGCGGGCATCCCGTTCAGCGTGCCCGAGCGCGAGGAGTTGCCCGGCCGGCTCGCTGCCGTGCTGGAAGCGGTCTATGCGGCGTATGCGGAAGGGTGGACCGATCCGGTCGGCGGCGATACCGAGCGACGCGATCTCGTCGGCGAGGCGCTGTTTCTTGCGCACTTGCTCGTCGAGCTGCTGCCCGATGAGCCAGAGGCGCTGGGTCTGCTCGCGCTCATGCTGTATGCGCAGGCGCGGCGCGATGCGCGACGCGATGCGGCCGGCGACTACGTGCCGCTGTCGGCTCAGGATCCGGCGAAATGGAACATGCCGATGATCGACGCAGCCAACGCACTGCTGCGGCGCGCGAGCGCATTCAACGCAATCGGTCGTTTTCAGCTCGAGGCCGCGCTGCAGTCCGCGCATGTCCACCGCTGCCAGACGCATCGCCCGAACTGGGACGAAATCGTGCAACTCTACGATGCGCTGCTCGCGATTGCAGCGTCGCCGGTAGTCGCGGTGAACCGCGCGCTCGCGCAGGCGGAACGGGACGGCCCGCAGGCGGCGCTCGACGCGCTCGCGCCGTATGTGGACGATCCGCGGCTGGCCGACTACCAGCCGTACTGGGCTGCGCGTGCCGATCTGCTCGCGCGTGCGGGCGCGACAGACGAAGCGCTCGGCGCGTACGATCTCGCGATCGGACTCGAGCGCGATCCGGCCGTGCGCCGGTTCCTGCAGCGCAAGCGCGTCGAGCTGTTATCGGCGAAAAGTTGATTGGCCATTGCGTTGGTCAAGCGAGGTCCGTTCCGTTCTCGTCGGATTCGGGTTGAGTCGATATGATTACATCGTCCGTTTGTACAACGGGGAAAACTGCCGAGTAGTGAAGAGGCTCATTGAAGATTAAAGGAACCCACCGTGGCGTTACCCCGTATTCGCACATCGGCTCCACGTTTCTGGCGAGATGCCGCGCTACCGTTCATCGAAGCCAGAGCGATCGATGACGGCCGCGAGATCTGCTACGCGCGGCACGCTCACGAGACGTTCTCGATCGGCGCGGTGACGGGCGGCGAGAGCATCTATGAGAACGGCTCTGTGCGTCAGCGAGTGGGACGGGGCGCCGTCGTGCTGATGAATCCGCAAGAAGTGCACGCCTGCAATCCGCTCGACGACGAGCCGTGGTCTTATCGGATGTTGCATATCGACACTGAATGGTTAACTTCGCTCCAGCACGAGCTCGGGTTTAGCGAAGGGCATGGCTTCCGGGCTTTCTCGACAACAGCCAGCTGGCAGCCCGAGCTCTATGCCGGCCTTAACCGGCTCTATACAACGCTCACTGACGAGCACGCCGAGACGTTGCAAAAGCACAGCTCCGTTATCGAGTTTTTCGACGATGCACACCGTTGGCTGAATCGCGCGCCCACGCAGCCACGAGATACGAACGACAAGCTCGCGCGAGCAGCGGAATACATTCGTGAGCACCGCACGCGTTCGTTGTCGCTCGACGAGATTTGCGCGGCAGCGCAATTGTCGGCGTCATATTTGATTCGCGCGTTCAAGGCACGCTATGGCATGACCCCGCACGCGTACCTGATCAATTGCCGCATCGAATTTAGTCGCGTCCAGTTGAAGCGCGGCCGTCCGATCGCCGAAGTCGCAGCCGATGCCGGTTTCGCCGACCAGGCGCATCTGCATCGTGCATTCCGGCAAGCGGTCGCGGCCACACCGGGCCAGTATCGCGGTTGATTCAGGAAGTTGTTAGCTAGCCGCTAATCTTTTAGCAGGTAGATCGCGCTGACGCCGAGCATCAATGCCATGGAGCGATTGAAAAGCCGCACGCGCGACGGCTCGTGCAAATGCTGGCGCAGCAGCGTTCCGGCCATCGCCCAGCAAGAAAGCGACGCATAGCAAATCACGAAATATAGCGCCGTAAAACGCCACACCAGGAGGCTATCGCCGTTCGCTGCGTACGCGCCCATACCGGCTATGGACGCGAGCCATGCTTTCGGGTTGAGCCATTGCATCACCGCTCCTGAAGCGAGCGATGGTCTGTCATCGCTTCGGTCGGTGGTGAGCGTACCGTCGTCGCGGGCGAGCTGCCCAGCCATGTATACCAAGAACGCGACGCCGGCCCACTGAATGACATGCGTCAGTTGCGGCCAGCGCGCAAGGATCCGGTGCACACCAAGGCCGACCAGCAAGAGCAGCAGTGTGAAACCAACGGTCGCGCTGGTCACATGCTTCATCGCGGCACCGGGTCCGCGGCGCACTCCGGTGCTGAGCGCAACAATGTTGACCGGACCCGGGGTAATTGAACAGACAAGCGCAAACGCGGACATCGACAGGAGCTGATTCATGTGGCTTTCGGAAGTCGGAAGTGAACGACATCCCGAAGGTACGCAATCAGCAAATGGGCGTATTGAATAAAAACACCCAAAGATCGCGTCGATGCTGCTTCCATAATGCAAACAGGCCGCTTGTAGCGGCCTGTTGCGTACGCGGGTTAGCTCGCCCGGCGGCTCATGTGAGTGAGCCGCCTACTCCCATCCCTGATACCCGGCTGGCTGCGCCGGATTGCCGTAACCGGCGGGGTACGGTCGCCGAAGTTCAGGCGGCGTGTACATCTGGTTATATGACGGATAGGCAGGCGCGCGGCCCACTATGACGACCTGCTGTGCCGCGGCCTGAGGGGGCGGCCGAGGTACGTAGGCGGGCTGCGCGTAGGCCGGTTGGTACTGCGCGGACGCGTACCGGCTAGCCTGAACGGTTCGAGGCGGCAAGGGCGGCGGCCCGTATTCCCGCCCTGCGTACCCACCTTCCTGCTGAGACTCTGTTGACGCTTGGTTATAGGCCGGCGCCGCAGCGTATTGCTGGGGCTGCCTGTTCTGATATTGCTGATATTGCCGAGGTTGCGCTGCTTGAGCCGCTGGAGTCGCTTGAGTTCGCTGTTCCGCGGCGTATTGCGATTCCTCATCGGCCTGCCGGTACTGCGGCACTGCCCGCTGAGCGTTCTGCGAATTGCGGCTCTGCGTTACCTGCGCCTCATCGTCATTGTCCGATTTTGATTCCGGCAATGCCCTCTCGGCTTGCGTCGGAGTCAGTATCGGCGGCTCGGATTCGGTGGCAAACAGCTTCGGCGGCGTAGTCCGTGTAGAAACCTGCTTCAGAGAGACGGGTTGCACTTCAGCCCGCTTACGCGGCGTGATCTGCATCGAAGCCTGCTTCAATGAAACGACGGGCGCTACGACCCGCCTCGGCGGCACAGACTCGACTTGCGCGTAAACGTGCTTCTGCGGCACGGGCGCGGCTTGCGCGAGAACGCGCTTCAGCGGAACAGGTTCAGCTTGTGCGACGACCTGCCTGGAGGGTGTGACTCGCGCGGCAGCAATTCCCTTCGGCGGTACGACCGGTGCGGATACTTGTCTTGGCGACGCGGCTTGCGCTACGGCCCGCCTTGGCGGCGCAACCCGCTCGGCAACCGGTTTCGGCGGTGCGGGCATGGCAGGCGCGACAAGCTGCTTCTGCTGATGTTTCACCTCGTCACCCAAGGTCGCATAGGATTTCGAGTCCTCCCTGGCGCGCGCGTTATAGCCGATGAAATACGCGTAGCGCAGGTCCTTCAGGCGCGCCTGATTGTCGCCATCGGCGGAAACGCGCTCTTCGCCGGGATCGAGAGATGCATCGACGGTCGAGTCTTCATAGGCCGAGGCTGCAACATCGGCGGCACATGCGGATTCGGGATGCAGCGCGCCCAGAGAAGACATCAGCGCGGCGGCTACCGTGACGAACAGTTTCTTTTGCATACGTTCACCTCGGAATTCCGTGCGACAGGCCGCGTGGAATTCTCCAATCTCCGGACCGGACTTTCAGTCCCGTGTCCGGGATATCGACTCCTTTCGGCACATCCTGAAGGGCCCAGGCCGGGAAATGGCCGGCCCGCGCGTCGATACCGAGGTGCCCGGTTTTACGCTATTCGCCGCATGGCCGCCTCGCGGTCAGGCCGATCCGGCGCAGGTATACGGTTGGGTGACACACTGGACGGAATCGCTGCCAGGTTTGCGGGCGAGGTCATGCTCGCCGGGCCATCGGGTAAATCAATGAAATGACTTATCATGTTGCCCCAACCGCGACATCCGACATCGAGCGATGGCAGAACTGAGTGAAATTTCACGGTTTGACACCGAGACTAATTTCAGACTTGACCGCCTGTGGTCCGAGTTTGAAGACCCGTCGGTGGAACATGAGTTTCAGCGTCATCACCGGATCGCAAACCATGCTGCGCTCGTGCGCGCGCTGTTATTTTGCAGCGTGTTCTACGTCGCTTTCGTGGTGACGGACATCAGTGCCCTCGGTTACACCCGCACGACCCTTGTGCTGTTCCTGGCCCGCTGCTTCGTCGCGTTGACGTGCGTGGTGAGCTTACGCATTGCAAGCTTGCGGCAAGTTTCAGTGACATCCCTGCGCATGGCCGCGAGCGCGGTCGAAGTGGTCGGCTTCGCGGCCTTCATGGCGATCACATGGCTGCGTCCGACCGGCATGACGGTGCACTGCATGTCCATGGGCATCATGCTGATCGTGGTTTATAACTTCATCCCGAACAAGCTGATCTGGGCGTTACTCATCGCGCTCGCCGCAACAGCCGGATTTGTCGCCATATCCGCCGCGTCCAAGGCGCTGGACCCGTCGGCGTTGCTGACATCGTCCATGCTGCTTGTTTTCACCAACGCTCTCGGTTATGTGATGGCTCGCCGCCATAATTGCCTGATCCGCGACCAGTTCTGCCAGCACGCCATGCTGCGCAATCTCTCGGTGCGCGACTATCTCACCGGCTGCTTCAACCGCCGCTACCTGACTGATGTTTTGTTCGCCGCCGAGCTCCAGCGCACCCGCCGATACAAGCTCAAGCTCGCGGTGATCCTGTGCGACATCGACCACTTCAAGCAGATCAACGATACCTACGGGCACCCCGCGGGCGACGCCGTCTTGCGCACCTTTGCGGCCATGTTGCTTGCCCACACGCGGCATCAGGTCGACAGCGTGATCCGCTACGGCGGCGAGGAATTCCTGTTGCTGCTTCCGCAAACGGATCTCGCGGGCGCGACGATGCTCGCCGAGCGGATGCGCCAGTCGCTGGAATTGACGACCACGCGCGCGTGGGACGGCCGCGAGGTACGTTCCACCGCGAGTTTTGGTGTTGTGGCGCTGAATTGCGCAGGTGAATCCGATTCAACCTTCGTGACCGAGGAAAGCCTCGTGGGCGCCGCCGATGCGCAGTTGTATCGCGCAAAAAACGCCGGGCGTAATCGGGTGTGCGCAAGCGCGGCCCCGGACGTGTGGGGTTCATCGGGCCTCGATACCGGGCAAGAGGGTGTCATAGCTGCCATGCAGCCCTAGTCTCTGAAGCCGCTCATAGGACGCTTACCGGCTCGCGGATACCAGCAACATCATGGGACGCTCGCGCTCCTCCGCCAGTTCGGGGCGCGCGGCGACCTCTTCATCTGTCGGTCCCCATTCCTGCATAGGTGATCGCCGGGTCCGCAGATGACGATCGCGCGCGTTCCAGCATCTTTTCGGACACGTCGAGACCGAGGACGGACGCCGCTCCCTGCTCGCCTGCCCAACGGCAGAACCAGCCATAACCGCAACCAAGATCCACGACCCTGAGGCCGCGCATCGGCGCAAGCAGAGCCATGAGCGCAGGCCATTCCGGTGCGCCCGCCAGTTTCTGCACCGAGCGGACCAGCTTGCTGTAACCCTCGAAGAACGCAGGGTTGTCGTAGATGTTCTGTGTCATTTGCCAAGGCCTTCCATCATCTGGTTTCGCTCCGCATGGAAGCGGGATGCATCCAGAATAACGCATGGAGCAAGGGCTTATATGACGATGCCGGGCCATGCTCCAAAAACAAAAGCACAGGCCCGGATATACGCTTTCACGCCGCAGATGAACAAACGAGTTCGCCTTCGATCAGCCGCAAGTGCTCAGATAGGAAGGTTTCCTCACAATTCGCTTCCTCCCCGCCACGATCCACCACGATAAAATCCGCCGCCGCATCCAGCACGATCAACGGATGATGCCAGACGCCCCGCGCATAGTTCACGCCCTGCCAGCCGCGCGTGAAAAATGCGCGCAGTTTCGAGGCATCGAATTCACCTGCTGGCGCGACAACCACCAGATATGACGCCACGCCAAGCGGCAGGAATGCCTGACTGCCCAGCGGGTGACGCTCCATCATCGAGATCTCGACCGGTTGTGCGCGCGGCTGCCCTCGGAATACATTGATGAGCGGCCGGCCGCCCTCGTCCGCGCCAACATCCACGCACGCCAGATCGTGGAAACGCTCGGTCGTGCCGCCGTTGATCGGGAAATGCTGCGCGCCGTCGAGTTCGATGACATCGCCGAACGGTTTAAACGCCGCGCGCGTCAGGGGTTCGAGCGTAAGCGTGTTAGGCGTGTTCATGTCGTCTTACTCGATGGCACCGAACAGGCGCAAGCGCGACACGCCGCCGTCCGGGAACATGTTGAAGCGAACGTGCGTGACGGGGCCTAGCGCGGCCACTTCGCTTTCGAATCGATGGATATTGTCCGCCGACAACTTCTGTTGCGGCAGCAGAACCGGCCAGAACATGGCCTGCGTAACGAGCGACTCGTCCGTGCCGCCCGCAACGCGTGCTGCCTGCAGCGAACATCCATCGGGGAAATTGCCCTTGAAGTGGGCCGTATCGACTTCGACCGCGTGGATCACGCCGGGGTGCGCCAGCGCGACGATCGCCCAGTCGTTGCCGGGCTCACGGCGGCGCCGCGTTTCCCACCCATCGCCCATATCCACGCCACGCCCGGGCATCAGCATCTGCGATGCTGGCCCGAAATGCTGGTTGTTCGCCGCGACCAGATAAGCGCCGTTTTCGATAGCAGCCAGATCGAGTCGCGAGCCGCGTTCAACCCGCGTCCAGTCGACTTTCGGCTGGCCGTACACCCGCAAGCGCGCGATGCCGCCATCGGGATAAATGTTCACGCGCAGGTGCGTGTAAGCGCGGGCATCGGCGATCGAAAGATAGTGATGCTGGTTGCCTTGCAGCGTGGTCGCCGACACGATCTCGCGCCAGTCGGCATCATCTTGCGGCGTGGCGCTGTCACTCATGCAGGCATCGATTGATGCTGCCGGCGGGAAGTTGCCGGTGAAGTGACTCGTATCCAGGTCAACGCCGTGAATGGTGCCCGGCCGCGCCAGCTTGACGATGCAGAAATCGTAGCCATTGGTGCGCTTGCGACGCGTTTCCCAACCGTCCATCCACTTGCCGTTATCGTCGTATTTACCCGGAATGAAAACCGCCGGCTGCGGGTCGAGCATGCGCTCCTTGGGCGCGAAGAATTCATCGCTGGCGAAGAGCGCCGTGGCGCCGAGACGCGGATCGGCGAGGTTCATGAAGCGGCGGGTAAATGCCGGAGCGTTCGGGTCGAGTACGGGACTAGCCATGAAAGTGGTTCCTTTAAAACGATTCAGGGAATGGCGATGAACACGGCGCGCTCAGACTGCGTGCGCGGGTTCGTGGCCATGGCCATGGTTTGCGCCGATGTGATCGGCGGGGACGAAAATTAGTTCGGCATCCTGATTCAACACGCGCGTGGCGCGGACCCGGTCGATATCTTTTTCCCACACGGCCACGACCACCGTCGCGACGCAGTTGCCGATCAGGTTCGTGACGGCACGCGCAATGCCGACGAACCAGTCCACCGGCAGGATCAGCACAAGGCCGAGCACGGGGATGGCGGGAATCGCGGAGAGCGTGGCGGCCAGGATCACGATGGCTGAGCCTGGAATGCCATGCGCGCCCTTCGATGTCACCAGCGACACCAGCACCACCACGATCAGGTCGTGGATCGACAGCGGCGTGTTGGTGGCCTGCGCGATGAAGATCACGGCAAGCGTGAGATAGATCGAGAAGCCGTCGAGGTTGAACGAATAACCCGTCGGGATCACGAGTCCGACGGTGGAATCCTTCACGCCCATCCATTCGAGCTTGCGCATGATCTGCGGCAGCACGGCGTCCGACGAGGCGGTGCCAAGCACGATCAGCAGTTCTTCGCGCAGATATCGAACGAGCTTGAAGATGCTGAAACCGGTGAGCCGCATCACCACGCCGAGCACGACGAACACGAACAGGAAGCAGCTCACATAGAACACGACCACCAGCATGCCGAGTTGCTTCAGCGACTCGACACCATACGTCCCGGTCGTGAACGCAATTGCACCGAGCACGCCGAGCGGCGCGAGCTTGATGATGAAGCCCATGATGCGGAAAAACACGTGCGAGAGTTCATCGATAAGACTCGTCACGCGCTGCGCCTTCTCGCCTAGCAGCGAAAGCGCCGCGCCGAACAGGACGGAGAACACGAGCACTTGCAGGATGTCGCCCTTCGCGAAGGCGTCAGTGGCGGTATCGGGGATGATCTTGAGCAGGAAGCCGGCCGTATCCTTCAGGCTTTTTGCGTGCTCCGTGTAGGTGGCAAGCGAGCCGGCATCGAGCGTATGGAGGTCGATATTCATGCCTGCGCCCGGTCGCGTCGCATACGCGAGCACGGCGCCGATGACGAGCGCGATCGTGGTCATCACCTCGAAGTAGATCACCGACTTCAACCCGACGCGCCCGACCTTCTTGAGGTTCCCCGCGCTTGCCATGCCCGAGACGACCACGCAGAACACGATTGGCCCGATCACCATCTTGATGAGCTTGAGGAAACCGTCGCCGAGCGGCCTCAGCGTCTGCGCGAAGTGGGGAAACACCGCGCCGATCACAATGCCCGCGACCAGCGCAATCATGACTCGCCCAAACAGGGAATTAAGAAATCTCAACACGGTGTGTCTCCTCGATGTCGCACGGCACGGGATTGGTGACTATGCTAACTGTTCCGACTGGTCGGACCAGTTGCTGATGAGGAATATTAGAAAGCCGATATAGTGGAGTCAAGGGCCGATTTCTAGCGGTTTACCCGGCTTTTTGTGCGCGATTCGTCGGGGGATTGAATGTTGAAGCAGACGCTTGGCGACGGCACGCCTACAATGGCGGTCAGACCGCGCCACTCTTAACCATCCTATGAAAAATCTTCCGCATACCGTGACCGATGCCGCCATCGCGACCATTCGTGAGCGGATCGAGACGAGCGTTTATCCCGTGGGAAGTCTGCTGCCGGCGCAGCGGCAGTTATCGGAGGAACTGGCGATCAGCCGCGCCTCGCTGCGTGAAGCGCTCTCCACGCTCGAAGCGCTCGGGATGCTGAATATTCGTCCCGGCAAAGGCGTGTATGTGAATAGCGCCGAGGCGGCCGGCGCGCACGCGTGGCGTTTCGCCGATCAGGCGTCGCTGCCCGACACCTACCAGATGCGTTTCGCGCTCGAAGGGTTTGTCGCCCGATTAGCGGCGCCGGCGATTGGGGACGCGGACATTGTCTGGCTGCAGGACAACCTCGACTCGCTGCAAAGCGCGCTGACCTGCGCCGAACTCGATGAAGCCGCGCAACTCGACTTCGCGTTCCATATGCGGATCGTGAGCCTCGCGGGCAATACGGCGATTGAATCGATCCTGCGCGGCAGCGCCGACATCATGAAAGAGAGCCAGCGTTTGCCGTTTTATCGGCGGGAACTGGTGCTGTCGACGTATCACGAGCATCTGGCGATTGTCGAAGCGTTGAAGGCGCGCGACAGCGAGCATGCCGGGCGTGCAATTGAAGCGCATATCGTGAATGCGGCGCAACGGGCCGGCGTGCATTTTCCGATTCCGGCTTAGGCTGGCGCGACGTGTTCTTGCAGCGAAACCGTCGCGCGGGTTATTCACCGTTTATGTTGGCAACCCTGTGGATAACGTGTCGGGCGGCGATCTAAGCGGTTGATGCGGCTCGGATTTGAAGCGGTGACTTGGTTAGGTCAGGGGCATGGCGGCCGGGAAAAATCCGCTAAGCCGTAATCGCGACAACGGAAAAACACCGGCCCCTCGATGCCAATGCCGCGTCAAGGAACATCCGGGAACCGGCAGGCCCGGGTGTTAAAATCTGCAGCTCAGATCAAAGCACCGTCCAAGCCCCACCTTCGCATATCCGTTTCCCCGCTTAAGTCCGTTGCCCACCTCGGACGGCCGTCCGAATTTCCACTCAGCACCTTCGTTCGAAGGAATCCGCAGTGATCCGATTACAACCGCCGACGCATTCCGATGCGCCGGCAGATGGCCTGCATCGTCATATTGTCGATGCCGTTCATGAGCATGGCTGGTCGGAGCAGGACATTTTCTTGCCGGCGGATCTGACCCTCGCGCTCGCGCTGGAATGCGCGGCGCTCGCCGCAGCCGGCGCGCTTACCCCGGCGCGCGTCAGCCAGGGCGCGGCGCAATCGCTGCAACCTGGTGTGCGCGGCGACCGGATCCAGTGGCTGGAAGCCGGTCAGTCGATCGCGTGCGACCGCTACCTCGCGATCATGGAAACACTGCGCGTTGCGTTGAATCGCGGCCTGTTCCTGGGCCTCGATGACTACGAAAGCCACTTTGCGTTCTACGCACCGGGTGCTTCATACATGCAGCATCGTGACCGGTTTCGCTACGACGACAGCCGGACCGTATCCGTCATCGTCTATCTGAACGCGGACTGGCTACCCGAGCATGGCGGGGCTTTGAGGCTGCACCCGGAAGGTTTGGATACGCGGGACATCTCGCCGGTCGGCAGCCGTATCGCAGTGTTTTTGTCCGCCGACATGCTGCACGAAGTATTGCCCGCGACGCGCGACCGTTTATCACTGACGGGATGGTTCAGACGCCGTGCGTGATGTGGGCAGAACCGCAACACGCACCGTGTCATCGCTTGGGAAGCGCAGATATCAAGCTATATCACCAGTTTTTATATATATCAAACTCGATGATATAGCTTGATACATGCGTCCTCAGCCCTTTTCATGGCGCCCTTCGTCGGCCAGACGCCTGGCCGCTTCGCGCTTTAAAACCGCCCGGTCGATCTTGTTGGTCGACGCGAGCGGAAATGCATCGACGAACCAGACTTGCCGCGGATGCTGGTACGCCGGCGCGTGTTCCAGCGCGAACGCTTTCACCTCCTCCACGCTCAATTGCGCCCCTTGTTTCAGCACGACAAAGGCTACGGGTTTCGTACCCTTGATGGCATCGTCGACGGGAATCACGCTCGCTTGCTGGATCGATGGATGCCGCTCGAGCATCTTTTCCACGTCCCCCGGGAAGATGTTTTCGCCGCCGGAAACGAACATGTCGTCGCGTCGTCCGATGAACGTGTAGAAGCCATCTGCGTCGCGACGGAATACATCGCCGGTGCGATAAAAACCGTCCGGCGTGATCGGCGTCGTCAGATCCGGGCGGTTGTGATATCCATTCATCAGGCCCGGGCTGCGCATCTCCAGTTCACCTTCGCACGAGAGTTCGCCGTTTGTATCGATGAGACGAAGATCCACTTGCGGATGGGCCGCGCCGATCGCGTGCGCCGGCGTGAGCAAACCCGCGGGGTGCGGCCCGAACACGACCGGGCCGCCCTCGGTCGTGCCGTACGCGTTGATGACCTTCGCGTTCGGCAGCAGCGCATGCGTGCGCTCGAGCAACGCGCCACTGACGGGCGCCGAGCCCATCCGCACATATCGCACCGATGACAAATCCGTACGCGCAAGCAGTTCATGCTCCTGCATCATCATGGCGATCATCGGTGGCACGGAAGTGAGCCACGTGCAGCGATAAGTATCAATCGCGCGAATGTAATTGCGGGCGTTGAAAGCGGGCATCAATACGGTTGTGGCGCGCGCGGCCAGCGTAAGAAACACGAGCGCGAGCGCGTTCATGTGATAAAGCGGCGCGGCGATCAGCACGCGCTCACCGCCAAGCGGCTGCGCTTTCAAGCGCGTCTCAACCACCCAGAGATGACTCGCGTGCGAGAGCACGACGCCCTTCGGCCGGCCCGTGGAACCCGATGTATACAGGAACAAGGCCGCTTCTTTTTCGTGCGGAACAACCGGCTCGAAGCTTAAGTCGAGCGATTTTGCTGGCGCGATAAACGACTGGAATGGTTGGGCGTTGATCGCTTCTTGCTGACCATCGAACACCACGCGCAGCAGCGCAACGGGAGCGTCAGCGAAACGCTGGGAATCGGTGAAGACGAGACGCGCACCGCTGTCGGCGATCACGTCCGCAATCAGCACACGCGGGAATTTATAGTTGACCGGCACAGCGACCAAACCAGCGCGCATGATGCCCAGCATCGTCGCGACATAGTTCGCCGAATTCGCTGCGAGTAATGCAATGCGTTCGCCTCGAGCGTACCGGCTGGCGAGCGTGTGCGCCACTGCGTCGGCTAGCGTATCGAGTTCAGCGAAGGTGTATTGACGCTCGTTGAAACCATCGTCTAGTCCGATGATCGCTAGTGTGTCGGCGCCTCGGTCACTACCCTCGCCGCGCGCGATCAACGCGCCGAGATTCATCGGGAAAGTCATGGTATGAATTCCAGCAAGGTATCAAAGCGAGGCAGTGCAACGAGCGCCCTTTTCAACTCGATGGCGGCAGGGAAACCCGCTGCAGCCGCGCGCTCGCCCGATGCGCGCCAGTCCGGTGTGCGGACCGTTATCGCGCCATAACGCGGTCCGCGCACGGTAATGCATTGCGCAGTCGTGCCAAACCGCGTGTCGAAATCCGCTCGCGTCCAGTACACCAGTTCGAAGCCCCGCTCGATCTCGCCGAGTTGCACATACGGTTCGGGCGCAACATCGACGAGATGCAGCGCGCTCAAACTCGTCGCTCCATTCGGATGGCGCTGCCACTCGCGACGGAACACGAGGCCGGGTGTCAGGTGCTGGCAGAAATAGACGCGGCCTCCGTCGAGCTGGCCTGGCTTCAACCGAACGGTGGTGAAGCGCGCGTCGGCGGGAGACTCGCCGTCAAGTTCGACCGGCCGCGAGAAAGTCTGCGGCGGCGTCGCGTGGAAACCGGCGTGGCACAGCGTATTGAAGGTTTCAGCCGGATCGTCGATGCGGAACACAAGACCCTCGGGACCCAGCGGATTCGACACAATCTCCTCGCGCACGGTCTTGCCATCGGCAGGCAAGCCGATGAGTTCAAGGTAGTGGTCATCGAACACGATCGCGTGATTGATCGACCCGAGCGTGTGATACCCGCGCGGTGCAACCGTGAAGCCGAGTTGCTCGAAAGCGTGCTGAGCAGCGTCGGTATCGAAACGCGTGTTGATGACGAGATGGTCGAGCTTCAGCATCAGGGGGTTGACGCTGCCGCTGCCGCTGCCGCCGCCGTCGCCGTCGCCGTTGAATAGGCGCCGCGTCCGCTGGCGACGAGCTTGCCGTCTTTATCGAAGACCTGTGCTTCGGACACGGACACTTGCGAGCCGAACTTGATCACCTTCCCCTTCACGGTCAGGTCGCCCTGGAACGCGGCACGGTGATAGTCCACGCGCAGGTCGATGGTAGGCACACCCCGTCCAGTCTTCGATACCAGCGCCCAATCCGCCGCCAGGTCCACGAGCGCGGCGAGAATGCCGCCGTGCGTGTAGCCCTTGTCGGGATTCACGACCCATTCTTCGCGCCAGGTCGCACGCAATTCAATCTCGCCCTCGCTCACCGATATCACTTTCAAGCCGAGCCATTCGTGAAAAGGACCTCGCCGCAAACGCGCCTCAATATCGTGCGCGCTCGGCAATGTTGCTTCGCTCATGATGTTTTCCTCAGTTTCTCTCGCCAAACTATTCAGGGATTGACCACGACCTTGCCCAGCACTTCGCGGTCGCGAATCAGCCGCAGCCCTTCGGCCGCTTGTTCCAGCGGCAGCGTCCGGTCGATGGACGGCACCAGCTCTCCCGCCGCGATCTGGTCGAGCAGCGCGCGCAGGTTTTCATCGTAGAAACTGTTCGAGCCGATGATCTTCAGCTCAAAGCTCCAGATGTATCGAAGGTCTTCGGCAGGCGCGTGGCCAGCCGTTGCGCCGCACACGAGCAGCGTGCCGCCGCGCTTCAGGCACTTCAGCGATGGCACCCAGGTGTCGCCGCCCGTGAAATTCACCACGACGTCCACCCCTCCCTCGTAAGTCCGGCGCTGCGGCTTGCCGTACTCGCCAATCGCCCACTTCGAGAAATCGGTCGATTTGTAGTTGACCGTATGATTAGCGCCGAGTGCTTTCAGCTGCTCGCACTTCTCGTCGCTGCCGGCGCACGCGATCACCTCGGCGCCGAGTTGCTTTGCGATCAGAATGCAGGCCGTCCCCACTCCCCCGCTCGCGCCGAGAATCAATACGCGGTCGCCCGCCTTCACCGTCTTGTGCGTGACCAGCATGCGGTGTGCGGTGCCGTACGCCACGGGCAAAGCGGACGCGGCGTCGTAGCTCACGGCGTCGGGTAACCGAAGCAACTGCCCGACCGACACCAGGCAATATTGCGCCATGCCGCCATCAAGCATCTCGCCCATCAAGCCTTTCCCGGGATACAGCGGGTTCACGAGCACACGGTCTCCGGTCTTCCACCCTTGCACGCCCTCGCCCAACTCCGCAATGTCGCCCGACATGTCGAGCCCGATCACGACTGGAAACGGCACCTTGATGCCCGGCATGCCCTTCACGGTGAACACATCGTGATAGTTGAACGACGATGCACGCACGCGGATCACCACATGTCCAGGCGTTGCCTTCGGCACGGGTTTGTCGGTCACTACGTGGAGTTGATCGAGGTCGCCGTGCTCGTTCAGCACGAGCGCCTTCATGGTCGATGGAATGGAGGTTGTCACGGTGTCTGCTCCTGTTATTGGATTGATTTCGACGCGGCATAGGGGCCGGTATCGAAGAGATCGGTGGGCAGCGTGCCTTTGATCACACCGCCGTCCACGAATATCTGGTGCTCGCGCTTGAGCGTCTCGAGGTCAATTGGATCGAAGGTCACGCGATTGATGTCCGACCATCGCGAGGCATACGCTTGCGCGTCTTCGGCGGGAAGATTCGCGCTCTTCTGCAAGATTGCGGCTACATCGTTCTGATGCGTTGCGCCCCACTGCAGCGCCGTGCGCATGCCCGCGATCAACTTCGCCACGTCTTGCGGATGCTGGGCGAGGTAGTCCGCACGGATCGCGCTCACGCCTATGTAAGGCGTTGCATCGGACTTCGTCAGCTTCTTCCATTCACTGCCAAAACTGCCGAGCCGCTTGATCTTCAATTCCTTCAGTTGTGCGATGGTTACCGATCTCAACGCGGCAGCATCGACCTGCTTTTGGACCAGGAACTGCGCGAGCCGCGCTTCGTTTCCTGGGACGATGGAAAAGTCGTTGGCCTTGATGCCGTCATTGCCCTGCAGCACCGCGGTGGCGATTGCCGCAACCGAACTGCCCGGCGGCGACATACCGACTTTCTTGCCACGGAGGTCGGCAAGCGACTTGATCGGCGAGTCCTCCGGCGCAATGAATTCGACATCGGCCGGTTGAGTCGCAAGCACGATCTTCAACGGCACGCCCTCGGCGGCCGTGCTGAAAACAGCGGCTGCGGGCGCCGCGAATGCGAAGTCGATCGCGTTGGCGGCCAGCGCGCGATTCGGCGCGTTGACGTCGGAGAAACGAACGAAGGTGACGTCGAGGCCGCGCTGCTGCAGAAATTTTTGCGCCTCGAGCACCGCGCCGAAACCCAGGCTCACGCCGCTCGTCCAATAGCCGATGCGCATGGGTTCAGCGTGCGCCGTCTGCAAGTCGCCGAGCATCGCGGCCGTCGCAACGGCAGCTGCCGCCGCGCCTCGCCTGAAGAATGAAATGCGTTTCATGTTCCTTGTTCCCCGTTATATCAGTGGGTCTTTTTCCATCGAAACAGGCGGCGCTCGAGTGGCTTCAACACACCCGCTTCGAGCAACAGCATCAGGACAACGAGCGTGACGGTCCACGCGAAAACCTGATCGGTTTGCACGAGATCGGCCGCCTGCCGCAAGCGGTAACCAATGCCATTCGATGACCCGATCGTCTCCGCCACCAGCGACACGCGCCAGCCGAAACCGAACGCGAGCCGCGCGCCGGCGAAGAAATGCGGCAGGATGGTAGGCATGAAAATCTTGCGCATGATCTGCGTTCGCGACATGCGAAAACTGCGCGCGAGCTCGACGTGATTCCTGTCCACGGTCAGCGCGCCTTGCCATACATTCGTCAGGATCAGCGGCATTGCCGTCATGAACACGACGAAGATGGTGGTCGCGTTCGAAATGCCAAACCAGATGATGGCGAACACCGCCCAGATCGCCGACGACACGGTGTTCACAATCGATAGCAGCGGCTCGAAGAAATTCGCCACGCGCGGGCTGGAACCAAGCGCAATGCCAAGCGGCGCACCGACCGCAGCGGCGAGTAGAAATCCAGCCACCACGCGATACAGCGTGATGCCGAGATCATCGAAGAACGTGCCGCTTTCTACGAGACCGACAAATGCGTGCGCCACTCTCAGCGGCCCGGGTAATACGAACTGCGGCATGCGCAGCGATACGAGCCACCATGCCGCGAGCAGCAGGACAACGAGGACCACGCGTTGTGCAACGGTTGAAACGAACGAACTACGCGGAACAGTGGACATGGGTCAGATCAGGAGACGCAATTGGCGGATCGCCTCGGCCACGGTGGGATCGGTGGCGGTACGCGGGCGCGGCAGGTTGACATCGACAATCTCGCGCACGCGGCCAGGACGCGGCGCAAGCACCACGACTCGATCCGCAAGCACAATCGCTTCCTCCACGTCGTGAGTCACGAACAGCACGGTCATGCGCTGCGTGGCATGAATGCGCAGCAGTTCGTCGTGCATTTGTGAGCGCATCTGCGGATCAAGCTTTGAGAACGGTTCGTCCATCAAAAGGATGCGGGGCCCGGTGACAAGGCTCCGTGCAAGCGCAACGCGGCTGCGCATGCCGCCCGATAACTGGTGCGGGTGGGAATCGGCGAAACCTTGGAGTCCTACCAAATCAAGAACCGCGTTTGCGCGCGTGTGGCGTTCGCGAGCTGGAATCGCGGGACGCGCCGCTTCAAGACCGAACTCCGCATTCGCACGTGCGGTGCGCCAGGGCAACAGCCGGTCTTCCTGGAACATATACGAGAGAGCATTGCGGTCCTTCGTCCCTTCGCTGCGATTGCCGTCGATCCAGAGTTCGCCTTCGCTCGCCTCAAGCAGTCCGGCAACCATATTGAGCAGCGTGCTCTTGCCGCATCCCGAGGTGCCGAGGAGCGCCACTATTTCGCCTTGCTCGACATCGAACGAAACGTGATCTATAACCTTTAGTGTTCCGAAGTTTTTCCCGACACAGCGCAATGAGATGGCCGCGGAAGTGGTGGCGCTCATCGGCGAAGCTCCGCCACTGTGTACAGCGGCAACGATGCCCCCGCGCTGGAAAGACTCGCGTAGACCTTCTCCATTGTCATGCTCTGGAATGTCTCTATATGTCGGCGCGCAATGGTCTCCGCGCGGCGTCCATCGCCTGCGATGAACGCATCGATCATTGCGTTGTGATCGTGCTTGATCTCGGGTTTAGTGCCCTGCACTCCAAAGCCAAGCGCGACGAGACGCGACATTTCATCGAGCAAGCTGGCGAGCGTTCTATGCAAGCGCTCGTTACCGCTGGCTGCGGCTATCGCCAGATGAAATTCGCGATTCGCGTCGAGGAAAACATCGATTTGTGCCGACAGCGCCCGCTCCGGATGCGGCACGCGGCATGCCGCTTCGAGACGCCGCAGCAATTCAACGTCCACACGCCCGCAGGCCAGCCGCGCTGCCAGTGGTTCGAGTTGTACCCGCAGCGCGAACACCTCTTCGACATCTTTCAATGTGATCGCTGCAATTCGATAACCCTGTCGCGGCAGAGAACGAACGAAGCCCTCATGTACGAGCCGCACGAGCGCGATACGGCAACTCGTTTTACCGATGTCGTACTCCGACATCAACTGGCTTTCAGTCACGGTCGACCCGGGCATGAGCTTGCACGAAAGCAGGTCGCGGCGTATGCGGTCATAGGCGTCATCGCCGCGCAACACCACGGGAGATGACGGCGTAAGCAAATCGGGCGTGGAGCTGGCGGGTTCGTCGTAGGTCATGACTGTTGGTTGTGAGCTGCTCACGACATGAATTTGATACGTTCAAGAAACTATCGTAGGCGTTTACGTCATTTTGCGAAAACAAGTTATTTAAATATGTAAGTCCTGTTAGGAGATATCGTGGGCGGCTCAGAGCATTTGTTCCTTTCGTGTACTGCATAGTCTGAGATTTACGCTACCTGCGCTTTCTTACAGGCTTCGCTCTTTTCGTACTGGTGGAAATTTTGACAATTATCTGCAATCCTAAGTATGTCATTTGTTGTCTCACTCGCAACGAAGCTGCGTCCAAATCGATGAGAATGATCGCATTGTTGTTTCCAGTAAATGAAATCGAGGGAAGAACTTAAGCGAGCGCTGACCTGGCCTGCAGTTTGCATGTATCCGCTTAGCAAACTTCATGGGAGTTCGATCATGTTCAAGACTTTTGTTCCTGCCGTTGTTATCGCCTCAGCACTCGCCGCTCCAGCGCTCGCCTTCGCTCAGGACAACACGCAAGTGACGCGTTCTCAGGTGAAAAGTGACCTTCAGCAGATGGAGCAGGCGGGGTATAACCCTGCGGCTGATCGTACGACTTATCCCAACCAGGCTCAGGCCGCCGAGCAGCGCGTGGAATCGGAGCGCGGCGTTGCCGCTACGTCGTATGGTCCTTCGATGAGCGGTACGTCAGATTCGGGCGTGCGCTCGTCGATTACCCCAACGGACGGAACGCATTCTATTTATTTCGGTCATTGAGCGGTGGCGAGTTTGAAACTGGTTTGATTGCCTTACGCACGAAAAGGCAGTTAGTGATGATTGGGTGGCTTCGACGCGCGATCAGTGGTATCAGTGGGTGATAGTCGCAACTCTGGAACGGAAGAGGCCGTTTCCAACTGTCGTTGGAAACGGCCTCTTTCATAACCTTGTTCAAAGTTGCGCGGCTTTTGCCATTTGGGAGCTGGCGATCGTCAGCTCCCTCTAACCTGTAACCTTTATTCTTGGCCTTCTGCCGTTTCATCAAGCATCCGCATTGCTGCTTTCTCCGCATTTGCCACATGTAGTCGCGCAGCTGCTGCGGCTCCTTCCGCGTCCCGCGCCTTCAACGCTTTGAATAGTTTGTCGATTTCACGAAGACTGGCTGGGAGGCGATCTGGGTGCATCAATGAGGTGGCGCGGAGCAGGTTGACCCGCGAGTATTGGCTCATCAATATCTCTTTCACCAGCGCGTTGCCGCAGTTATTGAGGAGGACATCGTAGAGTTCGGTCTTCGCCTTGAGCACGCCTGCTTGGTCGCCGGCCAGTGCTTGTGCTCGCAGGGCCTTCGCTTTTTCTCCGAATTCTGCGATGGCCGCTTCGTCTGCAATTCGAGCGAATTCTCCGGCGGCGAATCCTTCGAGCAAACCTCGGATTGCGTACAGCTCCGTGGCCTCCTGCTTGGACATAATAGCAACGACCGGCCCTTTATGCGGCACGCTACATACCAGCTTTTCGGCTTCAAGTCGGCGCAGCGCCTCCCGAACCGAGGTCCGGCTGACGCCCAGCGTCTCGCACAACTCGCGTTCGATCAGCCGCGCGCCGGGTGCGAAGCGCCCGGACGTGATGGCTTGTCGAAGCACATTCTCCACTTGATGACGCAGCGTTTCGGGCCGCACCAAACCCATTTCGGTTGTCATTATTGTATTCCCGTCTGACAAAGATCCCACCCGCATGATACTTGATGCGACGTGTTTGAATGAATGATCGTGACGTCGGCTTTTGGTGGGTTCAGCTGACATCCGTATCTTCGGGCAAAACTCCAATCAATTCCCGGATTTGTAGGCCCGTTCGCGCTTGTGTGTGCGGATGGCGGCTGGGCGTCCGACTCGTACTTCTCTTTTCTAGCGCGCTGTAGGTGGCCGGGGGACGCGTTTGAATGCGGATAGGGCCGGACGGCTGATAGCTGAGGTTGCACGTCACAGTCGAAGGATGCGTTTAGGATTGACCGTTAGTTGCGATTTTGCAAGTTTTATTCCGTTGACAATCACGACTCGTAGGTTTGGCATGGCATGTGCGCGCTGGTTTTGTTCCATCCATTTTTTGGAAATTCCGTAGCTTCGGAACATCCTCCCTTGCATGCCGGCTTGATGTTTAACCACGCCCGACGCGACTTGCATAAGCGCTCCGCCAATAATCACGAGGGACATGTGCAGCCTTCATCCGTGAAGTCTCATGCGGCTGCTGTTCCCGTTACACGCCGATGACGTTGATCGATCGATGCTCCTCGTGCAGTGATCGCGCAGAGCGTCCCAGACCATCACGCCGAGGAAACGAAAGGAAGCACGCCATTAACCAATCGCCTTCAGGCCTTGTCCTGAACTCACGTCAAGCTGCACGTCACGAGTGTCCAGGGAAACACCGGCACATGAGGCCCGAAGTATCTTCTTCATCTCACGCAGGCGATCGTTGATCGTCGATGTTCTAGCCCGCGGCGCCGCTTGTCCGCCCGGCATTGTGGCGTTTACCTGGAGCGGGTGATTCTGATTGTCGTCGCACTTCAATCGGAATGCGTTGATCTGATCGGGCGTCGCCCGGATGACTTCCCTTGCATTCAACGCAGCGACGAATGCCGCTGCCCACTGTCCGGTCGAGATGCGTGGCTTTGCTTCACGGTAGTCGTGGACGCTGATCGAATCCGCTGCGCTTGCGACCGTGATGAGGCGAGTGTTTGCCTTATCGATAAACACGTGGCCGCCGCACTGACGCACAGTGGCGTCGATATTCGCGGCTTGCGCGTTCTGCTCGGCCAGTCGTTCGGCAGCGAGTTGCTTGGCGCGAATCTGATGTCCAAAATCGACCGGTGAACGCAGCAGAGCGCGAAGATAGCTTATGGGGCGCTTTGCATTTCTCAGATGCTCCCAGGTCGCTTCGACCACGTCTGAAAGCAGCTTTGCCTGCGCTTTCGCTTCTCGCATGAGTTTAAAAATCAAAAATTGACGAAAACCCAAACTCAGCAAGCGCTGGAGATCCGCTGGGAGTTCTCCTGGTTGTCTCTTTTGATTCTTAGGGAATAGATCCTTATATATAGCTCCGTCTGCCACCGTGACACACGGCCGGCTAAACGAATGGCTGGATGCGCTGAGTGCCGTATCGTCCTGCGAAGACGGATCAGCTAGGCGTGCAGCTGATCCGTCAGGAAGCGAGGAAGGGGAAGATTGCGCCATGGACGGCTGAGACGCGGACGGCTGAGACACCGCTGGCGGAGACATATACCCCAGCACGATCGCGGACTTTTCCGTGAGGTGGAGATAGGCGCGCCCAAACAACCCTGCGGTTCCAAAGCGTTTCTGGGGCACACGTTCAATCAGACCGGCTACTTCGAGGTCATCCAGGCTTCGATAGAACGTGCGCATCGATTGCATGGCGCGTCCCGTCAAAAGCTCTCGGCGGGCGAATATGGCGGCGTACGGCCGATTGGCGTCAACCGTGCGTGCGAGTGCGGCCAACACAGCTCGGGCTCGAGCAGGGAGTGCCGGGAAGTTTGCCGCACGATAAGCGGCCCGAAATACAACCCAAGGGAGATTTGATTGACCGGCGAGAAATTCATCCAGCGCGGTTTGGTCGATGTCAACGGAGTCGTCGGAGGGTGGAAGAGGGTACAAGTCCCCCTCGCCAGCAACGGAAAGTTGCGCGATAAGCATGTCACACGTCCATTTCTTCAAAATGGAAGAGAAACGCTTGACTGCCGATCGCTATCCGCTACACTTCGAGGTGTTGGGCCTTTATCCGATTCCCGTCGGAGAAATGCAGCGGTGGGCAAGCGACAGCGAAGCCCGGTTACTCAAAAGCCTTCGGTTCCCGCCGAAGGCTTTTGTTTTTCCCGCAGTCGAATCAGTTCATGATCATTCGTGGCTCTTTGGTTAAGTCCATGATTTTTAACGGTTCCCTACTAGGGAAGTCGTGAGTTTTGATTCGCGACTTCCGGGTACTGGAGTGCTGTGCGCTAAGTCATTGATTTAAAGCAGTTCCCTACTAGGGATCACTGCTTTTCGAGTTCCGACTCGATAAACGCGTGAATTCGTTCGGCCCACTGCTCTGCTTCGTCAGCCGCTTTGCCTGAGAACGACACTCCAATCACTCCGTTTCGAGCCGAAATCTGGCAAACCTTCTTGGCTCCGCGTTTGATAATCAGAGGCTCGTGCTTCTCGCGCGGCGCTCGATCCGGCTTCGTCGAAGCAACCGCTTGCGCTTGGGTATATGTGTCGTCGGTTAAAAGTCGCTCGATAGCTGCTTTAACCTTGTCGACACGGCCCTCCGCCACTGCCTTCGCCATTTGCTCTGCAGCGTTACTTCCCAAACGCTCGGGACGAGTTGCCAGCAGTTCCTTGCATTCGTCCGGCAGCAAATCAAACTTCATGATCCGGCCGACATGCGAGTCACTGATACCTGCCGCTTTTGCCAAATCTTCCTTCGTGATTCCGGTGGAATCGTGAAGCGACTTGAAGCCCCAAAATTTCTCGAAGTCCGAGAGAGTAGGCGACAAGAGATTGGAAAAGAAGGCGGCGTACTCAACCATCGACGCATCGATGTCCAGCACAATGCCGTCAATCTCAGTGCGGCCCAATTCCCGATACACCGAAGCCCGGTTATGACCAGCCACGATGTCGTACTCGCCGTCGTGACGCTCGCGCACCGTTATAGGCTGCGCGAGGGGGTATGCCGACAGATTGGCTTTAAGCTCGGCGTATTCCGACGATGTAAGGCGTCGGCGACGACCCGGGATCTCGTGAAGTTTGTTCAGCGGGAGCTTGCCGGGCGCTCGCTGTTCCAGCGCCCGCTTCAGCTTGTCAATTTCAGCCTGCTGGCTGTGAACGCGCCCTTGAAGACCGATCAGTTGCCCGGGCGCAGTGCGCGGTGCGACCGGTTCCGAAGGTGCATCAATCCCGTCGTCATCGAGTCGAATTCCTGCCGCCTTCGCCTTTTGTTTCGCTGCTGTAGACATGCTTACTCCTTGTCCCAGAGGTAACAGACCTTGCTGTCGATCAGATCGACGACCTGGTCATACGGCACGCGAATTCGTCGAAGCGTCGCGGCATTGCCGTCATAGTTCGGGAAGTCGTACACCGTCGAAAAATCGTTCGTGGTCGTTCGGGCAAGGTCGGTTTCCGGGATTTCGACGGGCAAGACGCGCTCGCCGTAAGTCGTAATGACCCAGTCCCGCACGATGGACGCATTCGCCTTGTTCGGCATGCGCGTCACCAGGATGTCGATGAAATCGAACACTTTGGCTTCATCGGCCGATTCGCCGAACTGCTTCATGCCGGAGACCATGTCGGAGAAAAGCGACCAGAACTGGACCATCGACGCGAACGAGAGCGTGTCCGGCATCACCGGCACGATGACTCCATCGGCGGCAAAAAGCGCATTGATGGTCAAGTAACTCAGCGTGGGCGCGGTATCGATGATGATGTAGTCGTACTCGTGCTTGAGTTCCGCGAGCCCGTCGTTCAGCACGTTCCAGAACTTCGCGCTCGGCGACGCGTGAACGCGCGCCGGCAGCATGAATTCAGCGTTGAACAAATCCGTGGATGACGGGATCAGGTCAAGGTTTTCCCAATACGTCTGCATGGGCAAATGCTTCATATCGAAGGATTCGCCACTGACGTAAGCCTCAATCAAGGGCAAAATAGTCTGGTCGCCATTGATTTCCGCGTGCGGGTTGATCCCGTACAGCGTGGTCGCGCTGCCCTGCGGGTCCATATCTATATGGAGAACCTTGCGGCCGTGACGCAATGACAAACCCTGCGCCAGCACCATGGAGGTTGTGGTCTTGGTCACACCGCCTTTGAAGTTGCCGATCGCAATGACTTTGCCGTCTTTTCCCGCTGGACGTTGTCTTGGCTTACGTTCCGCCCGAACCCACTCGATGGTTTCGGCGAGCGTAAATTGTCGCGCGGCCCCCGGCTTTTCCTGGGTGCCTTGCGGCAGCTCTCCTTTCTTGATCAGATAGGAGAAGCGAGCTTTGTCGATGCCGCATAGTTCCTGCAGTTTGCCGCTCGGGAACACCGGGGCGACCTTCCGTGGGAACGGCTGGAGCATTTGAGTGCGAATTCGCTCGAGCATTTTCGCGGAGCGAGCCGCCAAATTGACGAGGTCGTCCGGCGTCACCTCGATAGGTGGCGTCGAAAGGTTAATATCCATGCGTTCTTCCCGGTGGCTCTGGTTCTACCAAAAACGTGGATTCTCCCTTAAAAGGTAGAACCGACGGTAAGCGAAGACTAAGAGGTATACGGAGTAAACGCAAGTAAACTTTGCCGAGCCCGAAAGCCGCAAAGGCACGTGGTTGTTAGGCCTAGGGGAGAAAGCTGAGAAAAGACTTGAGGCGAATCGAGGGTTTGGCGGCGCTTTTGGTCTGTAGATTCAAGCGCCGGCGAGGGATTTGTTGCTATCAGCGCGTCGGCGACATGCCGCTTTTACCGTTCGCAATCCCGCCCTGACGACGGGTTTTCACATACAAAAGCGTAGTGGACAGGCTAGCGTGGCCGAGCCGAATTTGGACTTCGCGGCAGTCCGTGCCGCGTTCTAGCGCGTGGTGCGAGTGAGTGTGGCGAACCCAATGCGTGCTCGCGTTGAAACAGCGACGTGAATCGAGCAGATTTTGCGGCGTTGAAAGAACAGCGACCCAGGAGAAAAGCCGGCGGAACACCTGTCCCATGCCGTCGGGCGTCAGCGAATTACCGGTGCGAAAGTGTGCAAGAAGAGGGGTGTCGGACGGACAGGCACTGGGGTCGACGGGCAAACCGCGGGCTCGCAGGCTCTCAAAAACCAATTCCATTACCGCTGATGAGACCGGAACAGTTCGAGCCGCACGGCCTTTTGCGGGCACTGTCAGTTGCCACGCGCTAGCCGATGCGCCGTCAGGCCAGGGCTCCAAGTCGTTCTCCAGCGTGGGTCGAATCAGGCGGCCGGTTGTTGCGTCCGCTAATTCCGCCCGCCGGAGCCCGGTCGAGTACGCGAGATTCAGCGCCAGATAATCACGCAAACCCCGTTGAGAGTACTGGTCGCGAGAGGCCGCCTGGACCACGCTCTGCCACTCCCCGTGGTTGAGAGAGCGCCCTGAAACGTCGATCCGCGCGCCGATTTCCACTGCCGCGACAGTCGAAAAAGGATTGCGCGCCCAATAGTTCTGCTCGACCAGCCACTGGCCCATCGCGTGAAGAATTGCCCGCGCGGTTTCCCGGCTGCGATTAGAAAGGGAGCCGATGAACGGTCGCCAATCGAGATGAGTCCGCTCGATTTTCGCCCGTCCGACCCAGCGTGCGGCTGGTTGCGGATCGGCCAGAAACGTCTCGATATACCCCGCGCAGTCGGCGTGATCCAGCGACGACAGCGCTTTCTTCTTCTCGTTGATTGCCCACAACAGCAGGCGCTCCGCCTCCCGGCGGTAGGCGCGAGCGGTGTGCGGACTGTGCTGCCGAGTGGCGAGCCACGTGTCGATTGCTTGCAAATCCGTGTCCAGCGGGCACGAAGAACGGTGGTTTTGCGCCCGGTTGGTGCCGGCAGAACCGTCCATTTCCGCGGGTACAGCCAGTGATTCGATCGGCACGATGCCATTCTCGCGCGGCCGGACGAGCGTCGGATCGCCCTGCAACAAGCGTCGGCGGGGAATGAGCGCGCGTCTGGACAGCGTGTGACGGAGTGAATCGGCGTGAAGAGCAAGCCAGTCAACAATCCGGCGAGCCGCCTTTGGCCCGACGCGCGCCACACTTGCATACCAACGGTGGCCGCGCGTCTCGATGAATCCGAGCAAATCGCCGAGCGTATGAATACCCGTGTGCTGAAGACGGCCGGCAATTGCTGGTTCGAGCCAGCTCGCGACCGGGTGGCCGGGCTGCGGAGCCTGGACCAGGCTGGCTTCCATGCGGGCGAGGGCGTCAATCTGGCGCCGGCGCAGGCGGGCATTGCGGGTCGTGCGTCTATCAATGCCCGGTGTGCTCTCCTGAGAAAACTCCGCCTGATACAGCTCCAGCAGCTCGGCTTCGCTATGAAAACCGTCAGGATCGACGGATTCCCGATAAGCCTCAAGCGATGGCATCTCGCTCGCCGCCAGCCGTTGTGTATCGGGAATGCTGCCTGGTCTCAGGCGCAGAAGATGCGTGGCTTCGACATCGCGGGTACGGCGGGCGGCACCTGACAGGGTGTCACGCAACAGGCCGATTAAACGACGAGTCGCCCGGAGGTCGGTGGTGGCATCGCCGTAAGTAGCGTGCAGTTGCTCGACCGAAACGCCATCCAGATAGCCGCGATAAAGCGCGAAATGCTCACGAGTAAGCCGCTTGATTGAGGCGCGGTTTTCGGCATTGCGAATGGATGACGATGGTAAAGCGGCTGGCATGAGTTATTTATGCTTTCGTTTCAATAGCTTGGAGCGAGGCTACCAGCGCAGAGGCTGTTTGACAACAAAAAACGCTACATCTGATAAGTATACGGCCGGGTGTGAGAGATGGGCATTCCTTGTCATGCTGGCCGGGTAGTAAAAGCTGAAAGGCAATGCAACGCCGCCGACACATTGAACCATCGGCGCGTGTCGGTTCCATTGACTATCCGACACGCGCCATCGCTACCAACTACAAGAGACTGGCGATCACGCCGCGAGCGCTTCGGCCACTACGGTAGCCAGCGGCGTCGTCGGCCGGCCGAGGAGTTGGCTCAACTGCCGACCATCGTCGAAGAGCGCGCCGTTCGATGTAGCCGCATCCGAGTCCGACAGCAGCGCAGCCATCACTTCCGGTAACCCGATACCGACCAGCGCCGCCTTATAGTCCGCCTCGGACAGATTCTGGTATTCGACCTTCTTGCCCGACTGCCGCGTTATTTCGGCTGCGAGCTCGGTGAGGGTGTAGGCGGAATCGCCGGCCAGTTCATAAACGCGCCCAGCCTGCGCATCACGAGTCATCGCGAGCGCTGCCGCTTCCGCATAGTCCGCCCGCGCGGCCGATGAAATCTTGCCGTCGCCCGCGCCGCCGAGGATCGCGCCGTGTTCGAGCGCAGCGGCGAGGCTTCGGAGGTAGTTCTCGGTGTACCAGCCGTTACGTAGCAAAACGAACGGTACGCCCGATGCGCGCAGTGCTTCTTCCGTCTCGCGATGTTCATCGGCTAATCCAAGCGGCGACGTATCGGCGCGCAGCACACCGGTGTACCCGATCAATCGCACGCCATTGCGCTTCGCGGCATCGATTGCCGCGCGATGCTGGACTGCGCGCCGGCCAATTTCACTCGATGAAATCAGCAACACTTTGTCCGCGCCCTTGAAGGCGGCGTCGAGCGTGGCGGGTTCGTTGTAGTCAGCGCGACGGACTTGGACGCCGAGCGCGGCGAGATCCGCCGCCTTCTCCGGACTGCGCACCGCCGCAACAATGTCACCTGCCGATTGGGTCTTCAACAACGCTTTGATAACGAGCCGGCCGAGTTGGCCGTTGGCTCCGGTAACGACGATCATGATCAAACTCCTGGAATAAATGGGACCGAAGCCGTACCGTATCGGATAAACTAACTTTTCGTAAGTACGTACGCGAAGGTAAGTATCCATGGATTCAAATGTTGATTTGGCTCAGGACGGTGTGCCGTTATCGGCGATGTTGCGTCGCGGCGAATTGCTGTCAGCGGACTGCCCGTCGCGGGAAGTGCTGAAGCACGTCACGAGCCGATGGGGTGTTCTCGTGTTGATGGTGCTGCTCGAGCAGACTTGCCGTTTCAGCGATCTGCGCCGGAAGGTCGATGGCGTGAGCGAAAAGATGCTCGCGCAGACGCTGCAGTGGCTGGCCGCCGATGGCTTCGTGATTCGCACTGTGTATGACGAAGTGCCGCCGCATGTTGACTATCGGCTGACGCCGCTGGGGGAGGAGGTCGCGCGCCAGGTGACGTCGTTGGCGGACTGGATCGAAATTAACCTGTCGCGCATCCTGAGTGCGCGGACGGTGGACGCGTAGCGGCCGTGAGGTTTTTCGTGCTGCCCAGACCCGATCCGCTGGCTCGTGCTTCAGCGGATCTAAGGCCCCGGCAGTACGGTTGAGCTTATGACTGACCGGCAACGCTTTCGCGCGCCACAAGATTAGCGCGCATCCAGTCTTCGAGCCCGCAAGCCGCAATGCCGCGTTGGGCATTGAACGTCTGCAACTTGTCCCACGCTACGCCTTTCCCTTCGGCGAATACCGCGCGATATTTCTTGATCGAATTCTCCGGATCATCGGCCAGTTCGCGTTTCAATTCCGGCACGCTCCACTCGGTGCGACGGACATTCAGGTCCAGTAGTTTATCGATTGAATCGGCGAGTTGACGGTAAGTCACGGTATCGCCCGCGATATACACAATCTGATTCACGATACGCGGCTCCGCGAACACAATCTCGGTGGTCAGCGCGCCAATGTCGCCGGCGGTTGTCACGGTCACGCCGTTGTCCCAGCTTCCCAACGCGTTCACGGTGTTTTGCGCGAGATCCACCACGCCGAACGACGGTTCGAAGAGAAAGCTGGTAAACATGCCCGTCGATACGATCACCCATTCCGTCTGATTCTGCGAGCGCAGCAGGTCGCGCACGTCGAGCTGCTCATCGAACAGATCCTGCGGACTGTCACGGCCGATAACGTCGTAGTCAACGCCAAATTGCCAAGGGAAATATCGCTTCACGCCCGCCTTCAGCGCTGCGCGGGCGAGCTTGCGCTGAACGCCGCTGCCGCCCACGAATCCCGTGCACGAGATGACCGTGTGGAAGCGTTCAAAAACCGCAGCCAGCGAGTCTTCCGATTGCGCCGCCAGATCACCGGCGACCAGTTCGATCCCAAGCGTCCGCAGCTCGGCAATGTCTGTTTGCTTGGCGAGATCCTGCGAATCGATGGTCGATGGGCGCAGCAAAACCGCGATTGAAATTCCTGTTGCCGGTGTAGCGCGGCGCGCGAGACTGCGCAACATGGCCATGCCGAGTTCGCCTGCACCCAGGACAAGAATAGAATTAGCATGCGACATACGAGTACCCTTTTTAGCTTGAGAGAAGTTGTCGGATGCGTGTTTACGCGACCCGTTATCACCGGTTCATTTCTCCGCAGTGGGTTTAAGGGGAGATCCTCCGGACACTCGAAAGTCTAGTGGCGCGGGTGCACGGCATTGTTCGCCGTCACTGAAATGAGAACGCGCGCACATCGAACGATGTCGAACGATTCAGTTTTCGAACTGCCTGTCACCGACGAAATAAACGACGCAATAGAACCGGACACGTGCCCGTTCATGGACAAACTTCAAGCGATGACAACCTTTGCCCGGGTCGTCGAAACGCAGAGCTTCAGCAAGGCGGCGCAGACCTTGTCAATGCCACGGTCATCGGTCACGACGGTCATCAAGAATCTCGAGAAGCATCTGGGTATGCCGCTGCTTCGGCGAAGTACACGGACTCTCAGCCTCACCGATGCAGGCGGGCGTTATTACGCGTCGTGCCGGGCGATCCTCTCGGACATAGCGCAGGCAGAGAGCGGCCTGTTAGCGGATGCGGCGACTCCACACGGGCGAATACGAGCGGGTATGCCGGGCGTATTAGGCCGCGCGATCGTGCTGCCGCGGCTGCGGGAATTCGAACAGCTTTTTCCCGGCATTGAACTAACGCTGGTTCTTAGCGATCGCCCGGTCGACCTGATTTACGATGGTATCGATTGCGTCATCCGCACTGGCGAACTGACGGACTCGACGTTGACCGCACGCAGGCTGGGCCAACTGAACTGGTTGACTTGCGCGGCGCCACGATATCTTAAGGAGTACGGTGAACCTGATACCGTCGAGTCGCTCAGCGATCATCGCGCGGTCAACTATATAGCGAACGCGACGGGCCGGCCGCTCGACTGGCGCTTCAAGGTGGACGGTGAGAATGTCACGGTCACCATGCCAAGCCGATTCGCCGTCAATGAGACAGAAGCGTATTTGCAATGCGGCCTGGAGGGACTGGGATTGATCCAGTTGTCGGAGTTTGTCGCGTCGCCGTATCTGGAAACCGGGCGCCTGAAAGAGGTTCTGGCAAGCGCGAGAAGTGCGCCGGTGCCCATTTCAATTGTTTATCCGAACGGGAGGAATGCGGGCGCGGCTATCAAGGCTTTCGTCGATTGGATCATCCGGATCTTTCCGCAAAGCGGCGTCAATGACTAAAACATCTTCAAGGCGAAGGATAAAACGTGTTGAGCGCCTGATTGAACGTTGCTTTGGAGAAGGGGCCGAGGTGTTTCGATAACAGCCGGCCGTTTGCATCGTAGAAAAGCGTGGTCGGAAAGCCGATAGCACCCACGGCTTTCGCCACTGCGTGCGCGGGATCAAGTAGGGAATTCTGGATATGCAGGTCATGAGACTCAAGATAACTATCCACATGACTCGCGGTTTCGCCCTGGTTGACAAACACGAGATTGACGCCGGGATGGTCAATTTGTGCGCGCGCGAGCACCGGCATTTCAGACTGGCATGGGCCGCACCATGACGCCCAGAGATTGACCACGGTCGGGCGGCCGTCGCCTGTGGTGAGCGCTTGTTGATCGCCGTCGCGATCCATCAACGCAATCGAAGGAATGGTCTCAGGTGTTCTATAAAAATCGATGGCAGCATTCGCGACGCCCCATACCAGCACGCCTGACGATACCGCGATGACCAGCGGTTTCCGCATCGACGGTAAACGAAAGAAGAACCGCGCAGCCACGCAAAGCCCGGCCAGGATCCCCGCGATAAAGTCGAACCCGAGATCGCGGATATCGAACATCTTCAGGAAGTTGTCCTGGAAGTCAGGGAAAAAGCGAATGACAAACGATAAACGCGCGACGAGCAATCCGACCCATACGCTGGTGAAAATTACCCGTTGAAGTTTCGGCTCGCCATGACTCGCGAACTGCGCAACAAGTAACGCTACTGCAATACTCAACAAGAAAATCAGCGGGTGCAGCGGTAACGCGACCGGACCTATATTCAATTTCAACCTCATGCTTCTTGCCATCTACAACGGCATCAAGCTATATCCATCTTTTTGCAAAAGGGTAATGGTCGTGAGCGCAGAAAGTGAGCGCGTCACGCCGGGAAGAAGGGCATCTTGCGGGAAACCATTGGCGATTAGCGCCTGCGCGCAAACCGATATTTCAACGCCTGCGGCTTGCAGCGCTCCGATGAGGCGCGCATTCGGATTTGGCCGTGAATGGGCGGCCTGGTATGGCGAGTCGTTCAAGACACTCGATGTCGCTTCGCCGTGGATAACCGCGACACAGTGAAGCCGATCCGGCGTCACCCCGGACATGCAGTACAAGTTCACGGCGCGCGCGACGCGCTCGAGTCCCGCATTAGGCGCCTCGGGCTTCTTGCCTGGCGCGCTGACCGAAAAAACGATCCGGTATGTCGCATTCGCGTCCGGCAGGTGAACCGCGCCGTCGATCCAATGCGCTTGTCCAAATTCCTCGATGACAGGACTTCCCGGAGCGAACTTAGCTTGCGTCATGACTTGCCTGCATCGATTAAGAGTTTGAGTTGATTCAGTGTCAGCGCTCCGAAAGTTATCGCGCCTGCCACGAGTGATAGAGCATATAGGTTGCGACCGAAATAATCATCGCGGCGAAAACGCGATTCAGCGCGCCACGCTTTCGTGCGAGGCGACAGGCCGCCTGAGTGCCCAATAACCCGCCAACCACGCCACCGCCGATAAATTCCGCCGCAACCAGCCAGTCGACTTGACCCGACAGCGAGTAGTTGATCGCTGTTGTCAAACCAAACGAGCCGACCGCGAATAGCGACGTGCCGATTGCATCGACGATCTGCATTCGACCGGCGAACATCAGGCCCGGGACGACCAGGAAACCTCCGCCGATCCCGAAAAATCCGGACAAGCTTCCTGCACCCAATCCCGTTCCGCATAACCGCGGATAAGGCGTCGGGTAAGCGCCGGCAACGGCCGTGGCCGAGGGGCGCGGCCGGAGCATGAGGAACGCGACGAAGCACATCAGGAACGCAAAATAAGTCAAAAGCCTCTGGCCGTCGACCAGTTTGCCGATGCTCGAACCCAGCATTGCGCCAAGCACGCCGCTCGCCGCGAACGCGAAGGCGGGTCCCCAACGGACATGCCCGGCGCGCGCGTGCGGAATCATGTTGATGTAGGCGCTGGCCGCGACCGCCAACGCCGCGGTCCCGATCGCGATGTGCGGGTTCTGGACACCGACTACGTAGAGGATCAGCGGCACGGCGAGGATCGAACCGCCCCCACCGACGAGGCCAAGCGAGAAGCTGACGAAACCGCCGCAGAGCACCGCTGCGATTGCTTGCGTCACGGCAGCGGAAGCATGAAGGGTCATCGATCAGCCCTGGCGCGTTGCGGGCGTCGATGGCTGACCGCATGCCAGGTTCGCGGGGATGGCGACATCCATCATCTTGGGGCTCGGAAGATTCAAGCCCTTCATGATTGCCACGTATTCGCTCTCGGTTTTCCCCGCGAGTCTTGGATTGAAGTGCTTCTCCTCACCGATGCTCGACGCGGTCCATCCCTTGTAATCGTGAGCCGGGTAGAGCGTGGTTTCGTCGGGTAGCTTGAACAGTTTGTTGACGATCGAATCCCACGACCGATGCGCGTCGCCGCCCTGAAAATCAGTTCGTCCGCTGCCGCGAATGAGCAGGACATCGCCGGTGAAAACGGCTTGCGGTGCCGAAGGGTTCAAGACGAAGCTGAACGATTCATCGGTGTGGCCGGGCGTATAGAGCGCGCGTAGCGCGATGCCGTCGATACGCAGGATTTCATCTTCACGCACATGCTGCGATACGCAATGCGCCTTCGACATCTCACCCATGATCGTCGTGCACTGCGTGGCATCGCGAAGGTCGCCAAGCGCCGTGATGTGATCGGCATGGGTGTGGGTGTCAATGGCATGAACCAGCCGCAGATCCAGCTGCTCGATCACTTTCAGATATTGGTCGAGCTGCTCTTTTACGGGATCGATGATAAGCGCTTCCCCACCTGCCCGAGAGGCAAGCACGTAGGTGTAGGTGCTTGACTGGCCATCGAAAAATTGCCGGAACAACATTGCCTTATTACCTCGAAAAACTCCGCTATATTACTTTTACATATAAGCTTATCTCTATATAGAATAAAGTATTCAGAGCCGGGAAGTCAACGATTGAAAGGCGCCGAAGGTAATAAGAAGGGGGGAATCAACTGAGGGTATCGGCGCAAACACGAATGCGCGTTAAAGCCGTCATCGCGTACGCTAAGCCATGCCGTTCACGATGAATCGGAGAGCACTCTATGAAATCCCTGGTTGACCAGCTTGGACAGTACGCGGTGTATCACCGCGACTCGCGCAATATCGTTTCGCATCTCATCGGCATTCCATTGATCGTGGTCGCGGTCGCCACGCTACTCGCCCGTCCGGCGCTCGGCGTGACGGGCACGCTGAGCGTGTCGCCGGCAATGCTGCTCGCCGCGGCAGTCGCCGTGTTCTATCTTCGGCTCGACCTGCGGTTCGGAATCCTGATGACCATTTTGCTCGCGCTGAGCGTGTGGGCGGGAAAGCTGCTCGCGATGCAGACAACCGCATCTTGGCTTGCCTGGGGACTGGGACTGTTTTTTATCGGCTGGGTCATCCAGTTCATAGGGCACTATTTCGAAGGCAGCAAGCCGGCTTTCGTAGACGATGTCATCGGGCTGGCGGTGGGGCCGCTCTTCATCGTCGCGGAGCTGGCGTTCTTTCTCGGACTGCGCGACCCCGTTCGGCGTGCAATTGAAGAACGCGCCGGCCCCATACACGGCGCTGCCGGTAAAGGAGCCGTTCGCTGACCGTCGGCCCCTTGTATGGCGACATTCTCGGCTCCCTTTCAATTAGCTAGGGTTTACACTAAATCAACAATAATCCCTTGCGCAGTCTGCTATTAATCTTAAGCGTGCATTTACCTACACTTGAACCACTGAAACGCGAACAGGGTTGTTCGCGGCGAAAATCAAGATTCGGAGGTAGGTCATGAAACTCGTTCAATCGCTTATTGTTGCTGCAGCGCTCGCTATCCCGGCCGTGTCGTCTTTCGCGCAATCGAACGCGCCCGTTACTCGCGCCGAAGTAAAGGCCCAACTGGTCCAGCTTGAAAAGGCGGGCTATCAACCCGGTCGCGATGACCCGTATTACCCGGCTGACGTTCAGGCTGCCGAAGCGCGTGTGTCTGCGCAAAACGGCGCTGCCAACAGCTACGGCGGTGTAAGCGATGGCACGTCCGCATCGGGTGGCCACGCAGTCGTGAGCCCAATTTTGAATGACAACGGCACGTCGATCTACTCCCGCCATTAATCGACGTTAGCCGCTCGCAATATCAAGCCGCGCAGAAACGATGGCGGCTTGGAAAAATGCTTCGAAGAGAGTTCGTGAGCGCGTGGTGATCTTGCGCGCTCATTCAATTCACTTAGCCATATCGAATCAACGAATTAACGAATCTACGAACAGCACCTCCTCCAGCGGGTCGCTCCGATCCCGATGGAATTCGCCCAACTCATAGTTGGGCTTTTTTTGCTTTCGACAGAATGCGCCGAGGGAGCAGCGAGGTGCCTACGCCTCAGCCGAGTGCTTTGAGCGCGGCCGCAAATCGAGGATCCTTCAGATACGCGACGTTAAACCGGCAGTACGGCGAAACGCTTTCCGCGTGAGGCGAAAAGACCGTCCCCGGCGCGAGAATGACGGATTGCGCGAGCATCGCTTGCGCAAACTTGATCGAGTCCTCGCAATGCGGCAGCGCTGCCCAAAGATAGAGGCTCTGTTCGCTGACCTTATAGATCGTCGCGCCCAATGCGTGAAGCGCGTTGACCCCCGCTTCGGTCGCCCGTCGAAGTTTCTCCTGCATATGATTGGTGTGACGCAGGAAGTGGCCATCGCTGAGAATGGCCTCCAGCGTGCGCTCGCAATACTCCGAACTGCTCACGTGCGTCAGCATTTTTACATCGGCGAGATCGCTTGCCAGCGCCGGGTCGCAAGCAAGAAAGCCCACGCGCAACGCGGCGGATACCGACTTCGCGAAACTGCCGATATAAATCGTCCGGCGCAATTGATCCAGCGTCGAGATGCGCGTAAGCGAGCGTGGTTTCAGGTCGGCGAGCGCATCGTTTTCGACAATCGTGAGATCGTAGGTTTCGGCCAGCCGGAGTATGCGATGCGCCTTCGCGGCGCTCGTGTCGGTCGCGGTCGGATTGTGTCCCACTGATTGCGTGAAAAAAAGTTTCGGCCGATAGGTTTTCAAGTGCTCCTCGAGCACCGCGATGTCAGGGCCATCAATCTCTCTTGGCACGCCGACCATGTTCGCTCCGCTCAACTTCAACTTCCCGAACAGCGGGTAATAACCGGGGTCGTCGACGAGTACGGTGTCGCCCGGACGCACGAAATATCGCAGCACCATGTCCATCGCCTGATTCGCGCCGTGCGTGAGCACGATCTGCGTGGGCGCGGCTTCAATCTCATACGCGGCCAGCTTCTGCTGAAGATGCTGGCGCAACGGCAGATATCCGAAGCGGCTGCCGTATCGAAACAGCGAACCCACGCCGGTCCGGACCACACGCTGATGGAATTGATCCAGACGCGTTTCTTCCAGCCACTCAACCGGCGGAAATCCTTCGCCCAGGTTAAGAAACTCGGGCTTGTTCTGCAGCTGTTCACGCATCAGCCAGACAACATCCATAGCCCGGTCCAGCGTGGTGGGTTCTTCTCCGACCGGCTGTACGTCGACCGAACGTGACACGAAAAATCCCGACCCTCGCTTCGGTTCGATCAGGCCGCTTGCCGTCAGGATGTCAAAGGCGCTGATGACGGTGTTCTTCGAGCAACCGTTCCCCTCAGCGTATTCCCTAATCGATGGCAATTTGGCGCCAGCCTGAAGCAGGCCGTCTTTGATCTGTCTGGCCAAATTGTCTGCGATGGAGCGAGGCAGGCCCGTCTTTTCGCGTTGCATGATCCTGATTGCTCCGTGTCCGACTGAATTGTTCTGGGTACAGTGAGGTCGCTGTCTTGGATAAGTGTGCCTTTTAATAGGGTACAGCCGGCCTATTATTCGCTCGATCCAGCCACTTCCGCAAGCAGGGACGCGAGGGGCGAATGAATAACAGCGAAAGCCAAGGAGCATTGCGAGTGAACATCGATTCAAAGTTGCCGAATTTTCGCGGGCTGTCGCCGGCGCAGCGTCTGAAGCACATTGCCGAGGCAGCAAATCTGAGCGACGCCGACCATGCGTTGCTTGGCAACGCCGATGCACTTTCGCTGGAAACCGCCAACGGCATGATCGAGAACGTGATCGGGACGTTCCAGTTGCCCATGGCCGTAGCCGGCTACTTCCAGATCAACGGGCGCGACGTGCTCGTGCCCATGGCAGTGGAGGAACCTTCGATAGTCGCCGCAGCTTCGTTCATGGCAAAGATGGCGCGCGAGGGCGGCGGTTTCATCACGTCGAGCACCGCGCCGCTGATGCGTGCGCAAGTGCAGATCATCGGCGTGAGCGATCCTTACGGCGCGCGTTTGTCGATCCTCAAGCACAAGGAAGAACTGATCCAGCTGGCGAATAGCCGCGACAAGGTGCTGATCGGTCTCGGCGGAGGTTGCAAGGACATCGAGGTTCACGTGTTTCCCGAAACGCCTCGCGGGGCGATGGTGGTGGCGCACCTGATCGTCGATGTACGCGATGCAATGGGCGCGAACACCGTCAATACGATGGCGGAGTCCGTGGCGGGACGCATGGAGGAGATCACGGGCGGTAAAGTTCGCCTGCGCATCTTGTCGAACCTCGCCGATCTGCGCCTCGCCCGCGCGCAAGTTCGTTACTCCGCCGAGACGCTGACGACCAGGGAGTATTCGGGCGAGCAGGTGATCGAAGGCGTGATTGATGCCTGTTTGTTCGCGGCCATCGATCCGTACCGCGCCGCGACGCATAACAAAGGGATCATGAACGGCATTGATCCGGTGATCGTCGCAACGGGTAACGACTGGCGCGCGGTCGAAGCGGGCGCGCATGCGTATGCGTGCCGGAACGGTCGATATACATCGCTGACCACGTGGGAAAGAGCGGGTAACGGTGATCTGGTAGGCACCATCGAGATGCCGATGCCCGTGGGTCTCGTCGGCGGCGCCACCAAAACCCATCCGCTCGCGCGGCTCGCCCTCAAGATCATGGACGTGCACTCGGCTCAGGATCTCGGCGAGATTGCTGTGGCCGTCGGCCTCGCGCAAAACATGGGCGCGCTGCGCGCGCTCTCCACCGAAGGTATCCAGCGCGGGCACATGGCGCTTCACGCGCGCAATATCGCGATGTCCGCGGGTGCGGCCGGCGTGGATATCGACTGGGTCGTTGGAAAGATGGTTGCTGCAAACGATGTCCGTACCGACTACGCCATGACGCTGCTTGCCGGGCCTCGCGACGCTTGAGCAGCGACCGTGGGCACGACGGCGATAACGAAACAAAAACTTCCGCAAACGGAGGAGACAATGAAGCATTCAGTATTGGACGCCGATGAGGCGTTGAGATCCACGTCCGTTGGCACGAGTACAGACGTCGATGCGCGGGTTTCCCATCTGGTTGAAGTGTGGGGAGACACCGTCGATATCCGGCATCTCGCGTGGTCTGTCGTGCTTGGCGTCGGCATCAGCCTCGGCGCATTTTTCTCGGCCAATTATTTTCTCGCGCTCTACGTCCACGACGCCGCGATGACCCGTGCTTACGCCATGCTGCTGGGACTCGCCGGCTGCCTGATCGCGGGCGCGGTGTGCGCGAAGCTGTTCAAGCCGAAACGTGTAGTGGTCGACCAGGCATCCGATACAGCTCGCCGCGAAGAAGTGCTCGATCAACTCGCGGCCGAGGCGGGCGGCCTTGGCTTTGTCGCGGATCTGCCGCTGCCGGTGGCCACAGAGATGAAAGAGCTGGGTCTCTACGATGTATTCCTCAAACACGAGCAGCGCATCGAGGCATCAAAACGTGCGCTCGATGAAGGCCGCGTTTTCATCGAAACGAAAACAAGTAAGGAATCCTCGTGATGGATGCGCTTGTTCACCAGATACTGGTGGCGGTATCGATGGGCCTGATCGGCGCCATCGTGTTCGCCGGCATCGGCCTCATTTCAGGCACGGACGAAACCACCACGCTTGCACCGCTTACCCTGCTGGTCGCGCTGCTCGGCGTGCCGCCCGCGGGGGTCTTTACGTTCTTCATGGCCGGGGCCGTGGCAAAACACATGACGCATGCCATTCCGACCGCGCTGCTCGGCATTCCAGGCGACACGCTCGCGGCGCCCCTGCTTCAGCAAGCGACCATGCTGCGCAATCTCGGCGTGCCGCACATTGCGCTGAGAAAGATGATTTCGGGTGGGATTATCGCGGCTTTCGTCGCTGTGCCGCTGGCCGTGTTGTTCGCTGTGTTACTTGCACCGTTCGGCCCGTCGATATCGAAAGCTGCGCCGTGGGTATTTCTCGCCGCAGCCGTTGCGATCGCGTACTTTTCATCGGGCCGATGGGCGTCCGTGTTGCTGCTCGTGCCGTTCGTGCTCGTGATCGTCGGACTTCAGGTGCTGACCGGGAAATACGGCGTGAAACTCAGCGTCAGTTATTTTTTGGGCATTGCTATTGGCCCGCTGATTGCCGACCTGTTTTCAATCCTCTCGCCCGCCGATCGCGCTGTGATGCGCCGCGACAAAGTCAAGACCTTCTCGCTCGCGCCCGACGTGAAAAGCTGGAGTGGCTACTTTCCCAATCCGCTGAAGGTGCTCGACCGTCAGCAGCGAAACTGGACCATTGCGACGGCGGCGGTGTCGAGCGCAACGTTTGTCTTCAGCCCGGTCGCGATGACCGTCGTGATGGGCGAACTGGTCGGCTCGCGGGTCAAGCACGCGTACCATCGTTTGACCACGGTTATTGCCGCACGAAACGGCGTGACAGAGGCTACGTACATTGCCGAGACACTGATTCCACTGATTGCGTTCGGACTGCCGTTGAGTCCTGTGGCAGCGGGTCCGGCGGCACCGTTGTTCAACGCGCCGCCGCGCTTTTTCGTCGATACAGCCACGGGGCAAATGAACAACCTGCACACATTGATGACGAGCTGGGAATTCCTCGGCTACGGTTTGTTGTCGGTCGTGCTGGCGGCGCTGATTGCGTATCCGTTTTCGATGAACTATGCGCACCGTGCGGCTTCGTTCGTTGCACGGCGACTCAGCCATGAAGCGATTATTGCAACGTTCGCGGGGTTGATCGTGGTGATCAGCGTGTGGGAAGGGCAGTTGCTGGGGTTCCTTGTGATCGTGACGATCGGGCTCTTAGGAGGACTGTTATCCCGGCGCTTCGGCTTTAACACCGGCGTTCAGTTCATGGGATATTACGCCGCAGTACTGAGTGTCCCGGCGTTGACGAAGTTGATCACTTAAGCTGGCGATGCCGGTTTTTTCGAATCGACTCGTGCCAACGAAAACGCGCGTTTACTTCACGGCTCTAAGGAGACCGGGAAGAGTAGGTGGTTTCGCGTGCGCGAAAGCGTCGATGTGTCGCGATGCGTCGAGCGCAAGGCGCCTCAGGAGGCAGTGGGCCAGCCGATAAGCGCAGCGCGGCGCATGCTCGATCGAACCACCATTTCATGAAATGGCGTGATCAACAGGATGTACGACCGGCCCAGAAGATTGTGGCATTGCACGACAGTCGATACCGTCAGGTAGCGCCCGCCGCCTGCAACCTCTTGCCTGGCTTCCTGGAACACCGACACCCTGAAGTCGAGATGCTTGTCGTCTTCGCCCAGTATAATTTCATCGACCGAGCGCTCGTAGATCCTGAAAATGGAGACGTGCTTATCCTGCTCGGATCGTGCAGATTCCGCCAGGCGTTTCGCAGTCTTGAGGCCGAATCCGGCAACGAGCGCGTCGCGCACCCGCAGGAGCTTTGCAACCCATGCTGCCTGATGCGAAAACATGAAACGCGCGAGTAGTTCGGGATCGGTGGTTGCGTTGTCCGGCAAGCGGATGGTGTAGGCATCCGCGAGGTTGGGATGCTCGTACATGCGCGTTACGCGTGAACCGGACGGCAACGCGACGGAGGTCACGGACACATTTGGATTTTGCATAGGGCAAGGGCTCCGATGTGATGGCTCGTGGCGACGGGACTATATTAACTGCGAGCACGGTTTGTGACGGTACACCGCTGTCGGAGCTTCTTGCGCATGTCTGCGATTGACACGTTGAAGTATGCAAATGCATATGGCGCAAATGACCTCAAAGTTGGCATTTACGACCATACAGTTTTTCGTGTTCGATCGCTACACTGACCGCTGTTGCAAATAATGACGGAGCAGGTCCATGGACGAAGCCAATGAGATCACCGAACACTATGAGCGACCGAGCCTGGTCGAGCACCTCCGCGCGGCGCTGGCCTTAAGCGGACTTGGCGAGAAGCGGCTTTCGGCGAAAGATCTTGCTCAACTCGATCAGCTCCATTCGCGGGGACTGGCGGCCACCGTTGAACTGTCTGAGGCACTGCCGATCACCGAGGCAACTCGCGTTATCGATATAGGATCTGGCCTCGGCGGACCGTCCCGTTATTTAGCCGAGACCTTCGGATGCACGGTGCAGGGCATCGATCTAAGTCAGTCGTTTGTCGACGCCGCCCGGTTTCTGGCCGAGCGTTCAGGTCTCGAGGACAAGGTCGCCTACCAGCGCGGGAACGCACTTTCCCTGCCATTCTCTGCAGACGCGTTCGATGTCGCGTGGTCGCAGCACGTTGCCATGAATATTGCCGACCGGGATGCTCTCTACGGTGAAACGCGTCGCGTGCTGCGCCGTGGCGGCCACTTCGCCATCTTCGATGTCGTTGCCGCATCTGAAGATCCCCTGCATTACCCGGTGCCTTGGGCGAGCGGGCCGGAGACGAGCTTCCTCCTGTCGGCCGACGCAATGCGCACCGTCCTCGTAAGCCAAGGGTTTCGCATCACGTCGTGGACCGACTGCACGGAAGCGGGAGTTAGCTGGTTTCTGGAGCGGGAGGCCGAGCGGGCGCGGTCTTCGACGCCGCCCGTGCTCGCTCTCGGGACGGTCATGGGTCCGGCGTTCGGTCAGGCCGCTGTGAACCTTCGCCGCAACCTGGGGGAAGGGCGCGCCGCGCTTATCCAGGCAATTTGCGAGAAAGTTTGAGTACGCTCACACGTGCCAGCGTCGGGCGGGCAGCGCACTCAACGCATTTACTGACCAGACGCATGTGCCTGGAGAAACGCCGCGTATCCGTTCTGGGCCTTGAGGATCTTGTCGGCGCACTTGTCGTAGTCCGAACCTTTTGCGCTGTCTTGCCCGTACATGCCGCGGCACTGCGCAAAGAGGGTGAGCGTTGCGCCCGAACCTTTCGCGTCACGCGTGGCCGATAAGCTGGCCTTGCCGCCGCCGGAAGGCACGTCGGTGTCGATAGCGACCGCGTCCGCGCGTGTCACCGACGTATCGGAATATTGCTCGATATAGCGTTTTGTAAGCGCCCAGGCGGCGTCGCAGTTCGCCGCATCGCAATTGACTACCGCATTGTGTTGAGCGGCGGCAAGGCTGGTTTCGTTGCGGGCGAATTTCTGGGCTTGCGCCTCCTGCTTTTCAGCGGACGAGCAGCCGGTAAGTACGAGCGCGACAAGCGCAACAACAGCAATCTTTTTCACGAATAAAACTTCCATAGCCACGATTGAGCACGATTATAGCCGTGCGTCCGAAGCGTCCGCAGTTGCCTTCGAAAGGCTCTCGCAAGCATCTCGATGGCACCCGGCGGAACTCATCAGGACGAAGGTGCCGACATCGTTCTCAAGGTGCGGGTCATGAGGTCCTTCACATTTTCCACAAGCAGCGAATCGACCGGACCCGAATGTGAAACGACGGCAATGCCCACATGTGGAAGCGGCGGGAGCAGTTCGCCGGCGGGCATGATCCGCAAATCAGCCGGCACCGCCCCTCTCGTCAGCACAGCGGCTGCTATGCCCGCCCGCACGATGGCCAGTAGCCCATCCTTGCTGACGCTTTCATAAGCCACGCGATAGCTGATGTTGGCACTGTCGAGCGCACGCCGCGCCGCCTGATGATCGAGTGTTTCGGGCGCGGACAAGGCTATTTGAAGCGGTCCGTCGCTTGAGGCGTAGAAGTCCCGCGACGCGATCCATACCAGGTCCTCCCATCGAATCACCCGCTCCTGATTTCCCTGCGCGGCGAGCGATACCAAAGCCACATCGACACGGCGTGCATCGAGCATTTTCTCGAGCAAGGGCGTAGGCGCACAGACGACTTCCAGCGCGACCCGCGGATGCTGCGCCGCTATCGCGCGCAGCACGGCCGGAAGGAACTCCGTGCAGTAGTCCTCGGGGCATCCAAGCCGGATCGAACCGGTGAGCCCGCGACCCGTCACGTCGACCAGCGCCTCGTCGTGTGCGCGCACCAGCCTTCGGGCGTGCGACAACAGCCGATCCCCGCGCGATGTCAGCTCGACACCGCGTGCGGTACGCACCAGCACGGCGCCATCGACGATCTCTTCAATCCTCTTCAACTGCATGCTGAGCGCGGATTGCGTACGGCCAACTTCCGCCGCCGCGCGCGTGAGCGATCCGGCATCCGCTATGGCGACGAACGTCCTGAGCAAATCGAAATCCAGCTGCAACATGATGGCATCAGCTCCTCGAATGGCAGGCATCACAACTTTTCATTTCCACCCGCCGATTTAGTTCGCTTACATTGACCTTCGGCACATCCGCCCGCCTCTCTGGACACAGACATGTCAGCACAAACCGATCGGGACTTTTGGTCAAACGCTCAGCAGCACCTGATCCGCTACGGCGGATCATTCTCGCCCGTCATAATCGAGCGTGCCAGCGGCAGCCATGTTCATGATTCCACAGGCCGCGCGATACTCGATTTCACCTCTGGACAGATGAGCGCCATCCTCGGCCATTCTCATCCGGAAATCGCTGAAGTTATCGCCGAGAGCGCACGTAATCTCACGCACCTTTTCAGCGGGATGCTCTCGCGCCCGGTCGTGGATCTGGCAACCCGCCTGGCCGGCATCGCGCCTAAAGGACTCGAGCGCTCCCTGCTGCTCAGCACCGGCGGTGAAGCCAACGAAGCAGCGATCAAGATGGCGAAGCTCGTCACCGGACGGTACGAGATCGTGAGCTTCGCCCAATCGTGGCACGGGATGACTGGCGGCGCAGCATCGGCCACATACAGCGCCGGCCGCAAGGGTTACGGTCCGGCCGCCGTGGGGTCCTTCGCCATTCCGGCGCCGTATCCGTACCGGCCAAGGTTCGAACGCAACGGCGCATACGATTGGGCGGCCGAACTCGACTACGCATTCGACCTGATCGACAGGCAATCTTGCGGCAGCCTCGCGGCGTTTATCGCTGAGCCAATCCTGAGTTCGGGTGGCCTGATTGAATTGCCGCAAGGCTATATGCGCGCGCTAAAAGCGAAGTGCGTCGAGCGCGGCATGCTGTTGATCGTGGACGAAGCGCAAACCGGCATGGGCAGAACCGGAACCATGTTCACGTGCGAGCGCGACGACGTAGCGCCCGACATCCTGACCTTGTCCAAAACGCTGGGCGCAGGACTTCCGCTGGCCGCCGTGCTGACGACGCAGGAAATCGAGGACCAGGCGCACGAACGAGGTTTCCTGTTTTATACGACGCACGTGTCCGATCCGATGCCGGCAGCGGTCGGGCTCAAGGTCATCGAAATCATCGAGCGGGACGGGCTTGTTGAGCGCGCCGGTGTGCTTGGTTCTCGTTTGCGCGGCGGTCTGGAGACGCTTCAAAGCCGCTTCGACTGTATCGGCGATGTGCGTGGACGCGGGTTGATGCTCGGGATTGAAATTGTCGGAGATAGAGCAACGAAATCTCCGGCGCCGGATCTTTCCGCTGCAATCACACGTCGCTGCCTCGAACTCGGCCTGCATATGAATATCGTGCAGTTGCCGGGACTTGGCGACGTCTTCCGTCTCGCTCCGCCGCTTACCATTGCCGAGGCTGAGATCGATAAGGGGTTATCGATCATCGAGCAAGCGATCAAGGAAAGCGTGGGTATATGACACGCGTTGCGCTTGGCCAGGCATTCAATCCGCGGCGACAGAGTCGGCTCTTGCAAAGGAAAAGCATATGAATCATGCAATGCACGTCGGCCTCGACCACCCGATCTGGGCGGCGCTTACGACCCGGCAGGCGCATCTTGGGCTCTGCGAATCGTTTGCCCGCCGATACCATCCCGATGTGGCGCCCTTCGCCGCCTTGGCGTCCGAAACCCCGGCTGCCTACCGGGCGCCCCACGCGCTTTTGCTGCCCGGCGAGCAAGTCGTTTTGCAATCATTCGATGCGATGGCTCCAGCCGATGCGCTGCAAATGACGCACGTGGGCATCGCATCGTCCATCAAATGGTCGCTACGCACCTGGAGGCCCGGGACATGGACGCTGAGGAAATGATCCCGCTGAGTAACGCCGATGCGAAAGATATGCTCGATCTCGTCCAAAAGACGAAGCCCGGTCCTTTCGGCAAGCGGACGAGTGAGATGGACAATTACATCGGCATCCGCGACCAGGGGCGTCTCATTGCGATGGCCGGCGAACGGATGCGGCCCGACGGTTACGTTGAGATAAGCGCTGTTTGTGTCGATGAAGACTGGCGCGGAAGAGGGCTTGCCGGCCGGCTCGTGAAAACCTTGGGCAGGCAAATCGAGCAACTGGGGGAGGCTCCGTTTCTCCACGTGTTCAGCGACAACCGTTCTGCGATTGGGTTGTATGAACGTTTGGGCTTCGAATTGCGCCGCACGTTTCACCTTACCCGCATCGGGCATGCTGTTTCGGGGTCAGCTGCCGTTCTTTAGAAGTTTGAATTGAATGCCCCCTAAAACGGCGCGGCGGCCATGCCTTCGCTCTGCGTTTGAAAGCGCCTTCTATAGTCCCCTGGAGCCAATCCCGTCAGCCGGATAAAAATCTTTCGAAACGATCCAACATCCTCGTAACCGACCTTCCAGGCGACCTGATCAAACGATTGCTGGCTCGTTTCGAGCATTTCACGCGCTTTGCCGACCCGCAGATGCTGGCAATACTCAGTCGGGCGAAGACCGGTGGCCTTTTGAAATCGACGAAGAAAGGTTCTTTCCTCCAACCCCGCGCGCTGAGCCATTGAAGCGATTGTCGGATGGTTGGCGCCGTCTGTCTGTAGCCAGTGCTGCACGTCGAGGATTGTCTTGTCGCCGTGATTGAGTTTCGGAGAGAAGGCGCTGTAATAGCGCTGCTCTCGTCCGGGAGGATCGACCAGGAGGAAGCGTGCAGTCTCCACCATTGCCGCAGAGCCTAGCAGACGATCGACTATCCTGAGCCCCAGATCAGCCCACGCCATCACGCCTCCCGCAGTCAGAATGTCGCCGTCGTCGATCAGTAGTTTGTCGGCATCGACGTGAATGTCGGGAAAGCGCTCAGCGAGGAGTTGCGCCTGCGACCAATGCGTTGTTGCCAAGCGCTTGGCGAGCAGCCCGGTTTGCGCCAATAGAAATGTCCCGACGCAAACGGACGCCAGCACGGACCCTCTCGCATGACAGTCGTTCAACCATGTGGCGATCGGAGCGAAAGCATCGCCGACGGGCAGCGTTCCGAGTGCTGGCGGAAGAATCACGAAATCGGGCGCGCAATCTGCCCATGGCGGGGCGGAACTGCCGGCGTCGAACTGGACATGGCTTACCTTGAGCACTGGATGTCCAACGTTGTTTGACCGCTGATATAAGCGCTCCGCAATGTAAAACAGGTCCGTCAGCCCGTGAATAGCGGCAAGCTGGCTCCCCGGATAGATCAACAATGCTATTTCCACGACGGCTGGTTTTTTTGCCATTGTCAGTTTTACCTCGTTTTCTGTCAGTCCTGCCAATTCACTAAATCATCGCAGAAGCTTACTCTTGAGTCTCGCAGAACGTTCCCGATTCTCGCCAAACCCAGGAGTAGAACATGTCCAAGCGTGCACTCATCATCGTAGACCTGCAAAACGATTATTTCCCCGGTGGGAAATGGACGTTGACCGGCATCGAAGCCGCAGCCGCGAATGCGGCGCGTCTGCTTCAGTCAGCACGTGCTGCTGGCCACCTCGTCGTGCATGTTCGCCATGAGTCGCCGAAGAGCGACGCAGCGTTTTTCGTCGCCGGCTCGGAAGGGGCCGCGATCGCTCCGCAAGTGATCAACAAGGAAGGGGAGCACGTCGTCCTGAAACATCAAATCAATGCCTTTCGTGACACTGACCTGGAGAAGATTCTGGACGCCAATGGCATTGAAGAAGTGATTGTTGCCGGTGCGATGAGCCACATGTGCGTGGACGCAATCACGCGGGCGGCTGTCGATTTTGGCTATAAGGCGACGGTCATACATGATGCCGTTGCTACGCTCGACATGGAGTTCGGCGGCGTCAAGGTTCCGGCCGCCCAGGTGCATGCGGCGTTCATGGCGGCGCTGGGTTTTGCCTATGCAACTATGTTGTCTACGGATGAGTACGTTAGCGCTTAGCTTTGGTGCGCTCGGCTAAAGCACTCACTCCCCGCGCAGATGCCCGATCACCAGATCCGCCACCGCGTCGGGTGCTTCGCGGGGCGGAAAGTGCCCCACGCCGTCCAGGACCACCCGCCGATAACCACCCGTAAACTTCTTCTCCATCCCTTCCGACGAAGCCGGTTCGTCGCAGAAATCGGAGCCGCCCTGGATCATCAGCGTAGGTGTCGAAAGCTGGTCGATAGTCGCCAGTTTCTCCCGCAGCGAAGCGTATGCCGGATCGGATACTTCCCCCTGACGCCAGCGCCGCCGATAACCGTTGAGCGTGATTGGCACCCAGTCGGGGTTATCGAAAGCGGCGGCAGTGAGCGCGAATTCATCATCGTCGAACCAGCCGGGCGGCGACCACGTATCCCATTGCAGACGCGCGAATCCTTTGGGATCGGCGGCGATTGCTGCGGGGGCGTCATCGAGTGCCATGAACCATTGATACCAAAACTTCCGCGCCTGCGAGAAGTGCGGCAGTTCGAACAAACCTTTGGGCTGGAACGCCAGCGCGAGTCCGGCGATGCGGCCTATACGCTCAGGAAACAGCGCTGCCAGCGTATAGGCCGCGCGTGCGCCCCAGTCGTGGCCGATGACATCGAAACGATGGATTCCCAAGGCATCGGCTAAGTCGATCACGTCCTGCGCGAGCGCCACGCCGGAGCCGTCGCGTACAGAATCCGCCGATAGAAACCGCGTGTCGCCACTGCCGCGCAAGTCCGGCATGATCGTCCGAAAGCCCGCCGCAGCGAGACGTGGCGCTACGGTTGTCCAGGCGCGCGCGGCATCGGGCCAACCGTGGACCAGCATGACCGGCGGCCCATCGGCTGGACCCAAATCGACGTACGCAATTTCAAGTTTAGGCGTGCGCGCCAGCAGTTTTCGATCGTCCATGCACGTTCTCCGCGGGATTGGCCAGTGTCGTTCGATGCATAAATGCTGCCACGTATTCCATGCTTTCGCACGTGACGCCAACGCGCAAAAAAGCAACTAACGCTCTGCCCCGCCACGCATCTGTGAATTTGGGGTTTGCCATCGCCCGATCAAAGCGCTTTCGATATTCATCAAAACCGGCTCCGCAGAAAAGGGGGCTCAGCCACCTATATGAACCGTATGAGACGTCCCCGCCATCGCGTAAAATTCCCCATCGAACCATATACAGGACACGACGCTTCACCCACGTCACTCAACCATGCAAACCCCCGAGATCAAACCTGGCCCGAAAGAAAGCGAAGGCGTTGCCGTCATCGACCGTGCTTGTTCGATCCTGTTTGCGTTCAGGCCCGACGATGGATCGCTGACGCTTGCCGAACTCGCCGCGCGTACCGGGCTCTACAAAAGCACGCTGCTGCGCTTGGCGGGCGCGCTAATTCAGCACCGCTTGCTGCTGCGTCTCGATGACGGCCGCTTTCAGCTCGGCCCGGCCACCTTCATGCTCGGCGCGTTGTATCAACGCAGTTTGAATCTCGGCGATATCCTCGTTCCGCTCATGCGCGAGCTCGCCGAAATCAGTGGCGAAAGCGTGTCCTTCTATGTGCGTGACGAAGCGGTGCGGGTGTGTTTGCATCGTGTGGATTCGACGCACGCAGTGCGTTATCACGTTCGCGAAGGCGACGTGTTGCCGTTGGGAAGCGGCTCAGGCGGCTTGGTGCTGCTTGCATTCGGCGGAGCGGAAGGCGAAGTGTTCGAGCGCATTCGCGACGACTTTTACTGCGTCTCCATGGGCGAACGCGACCGCGAGACCGCCGGCATTTCGATGCCCGTCTTCGGGGTGCGCCAGACCCTGCGCGGCGTGTTGACGCTCGCCGGTCCGAGTTCGCGGATCGATCTGGCGTTCGTGGCGCGCAATATTGGCGCGTTGTTCGATTGCGCGGCCCGCGCAACCGATGCACTCGGCGGCGACGCGCGCGCGTTACGCAACGCGCAGGAACGCGCCGCGAAGGTTCAGCCCAAATGACGCTCGGGCTTGCCGGTGTATTTGTAGGCCATCTGACGCGGCATCGGCCCTTTATTGCGCTCGTTGCGCTCGCGTTGTTCCCACGCGTGCGACAAGATCCCGACCGCGCGCGATAAGCAAAACACCCCGCGCGCCAACTCCGGCGCGAAGCCGAGTTCCGCATAGATCACGGCCGTTGCGCCGTCGATGTTCATCGGCACCGGCTTGTTTTTCCGCTGCTTGAGCAACGCTTCTACACCGCGCGCAACCGCCGCGTATCGTCCGCTGATTGCGCCTTGTTCAACGCTTGTATCGACTAACGCAAGCAGCTTGACCGCACGCGGATCGACGGGATGAAAGCGATGCCCGAAGCCGGGCAGATACTTGCCGCTCGTTTCGATAAACGTATCCACGCCTTGCGCGACAGCATCGCTCAACGTGGCGCCAGCGTCTTCGAGCGCGACGATCGAATCGTATAGCCCGACCGCTTGCTGTCCCGCGCCGCCGTGGACATCGTCGAGTGCATTAATAGCCGATGCCATTGCGCCGTTCAACGGCAAACCGCAACTTGTCGCCATGCGCGAGATGGCGATAGACGGCGCGTGCGGACCATGATCGACCGACGCCACGAGCGCCGCTTCGAACAATGCCGCTTGCGCTTTATCCGGCAATTCGCCACGCAGCATGAGCCAGATCATCTGCGGAAAACTGATCGCGCCGATCAACTCCTGAATCGGAAAGCCACGGACATTGATCGATCCCGGATGGATATCGATGATCGACGTGCTCCAGTAATCCGCGGCAAGCGTGGCCGCGTCAAATGTTTGCGTCATGGTCAGATCACTCCTTCGGCGCGCAGTTCGTCGATTTGCGTATCGTCGAAACCGAGCGTTGCAAGATGCTCGCGGGTGTTGGCGGACAAGGTCGGCGCGGGGGTGGCGGGCGCGGTGTCGGCATCAGAGAAACGGAAGCCGGCGCGGGTGACGCGTTGCCGCGTGACGGCATTGTCACCGTTGAACTCGTGCACGAATTCACGCGATACCAGATGCGGATGCGCGAGAATGTCCGGCACCGACATCACCCGTCCAACCGGCACGCTGGCTTCGGTCAGCTTGGCATCCCAGTTCACCGCGCTGTCGGTTGCCAGCGCCGCTTCAATCTCCACCTTCAACGCCGCACGATTCACCTTGCGCGTGTTGCGCTCGGAAAAGCGCGGGTCATCGGCGAGATCCGCGCGCCCGATCAACCGGCACAAACTCACGAACTGCTTCGTTTCGTTCGCCGCGATGTTGAGCAAACCATCGCCCGTCTTGAACGTGCCCGAGGGCGCAGCCGTGAAGTTCTCGTTGCCCATCGGCGCGGGCGTGACGCCGGCGTTCAGGTAGTTCGACACGACCCAGCCCATGGTCGAGAGCGTGGCTTCGAGCATCGATACATCGAGCATCCGGCCGCGTCCATTCGCGCGGGCATCGACCAGCGCCGCGCAAATGCCGAACGCCGCCGTCAAGCCGCCGACCGTATCCGAGACCGGATAGCCCACGCGCAGCGGCGCACTTTCGGCATCGCCCGTCACGCTCATCACGCCAGAAATGCCCTGAATAATCTGGTCGTACGCAGGCCGCTTGGAAAATTCGCCATCCTTACCAAAACCGGAGATCGCGCAATAGATGAGCTTCGGATTGATCTCGCTCAAAGCCTCGTAGCCAAGATCCAAGCGCGTCATCACGCCGGGCCGGAAGTTCTCTACTAGCACGTCCGCCGTCTTCACAAGTGAGCGCAAGATCTCCTTGCCGCGCGCATCTTTCAGGTTCAGCGTGATCGACTGCTTCCCCGCATTGACCGCCACGAACGACGCACCCATGCCGCGTTCCGACGCGTCCTTATCGGCACCCAGGCGCCTTGCCAGATCGCCGCCTTCCGGATGCTCGACCTTGATCACTTCTGCGCCGAGCAGCGCGAGTTGATACGCACAAAACGGCCCGGCCAATACATTCGATAAATCCAGCACCCGCACGCCAGCTAACGGAAGCGTCATGTCAGAACCTCTTGTTCAGATCGAACCATCATTGCGAAATTTCATCGAGGTTGCGATTGTTGGTACGCGGTCCGAAGATGCCGATCGCGCCCATCACCATCACCATCGACACGCTGATCAAGGCGAACACGCCGGTCACTTCGAAGTGGCGCAGCGCGAACGCGATCATGAAGCCGGAAAACATGGCGGAAAGACGCGAGATGGAATACACGAAACCCACGGCGCGAGCGCGCAGACGCGTGGGAAAGAGCTCGGTTTGATACGCGTGATAGCCGACCGAAAGCAACGTGCCGCAAAGCGTGATCAGCACGCCGAGGATCATCAGCATGACTGGCGATGTCTGCGTGGCGAACAAACTGCCGAACACGACGATGCCGAATGCCGACAACACGATCAGCGTCTTCCGTTCAATCCGGTCCGCAATCGCCATCCCGATCAACGGTCCAAACGGATTCGATATCGCGATGACAAACGAGTACAGCAAGCTGTGCGTGATCGTGACGCCTTTGGAGACGAGCAGCGTCGGCACCCAGGACGCGAAGCCGTAGAACCCGATCGCCTGGAAGAAGTTGAAGACGAGCATGGTGATCGCGCGTTTGCGATACGGCGGCTGCCAGATTTCGCGGAACGCGGCCTTCGTGGTTGCCGGTTCGACGGTTGCAACGGGCGTTGGCAATGCGCGTCCATATTGCGCGGCTACTTTCGCCTCGATGGCTTGCAGTACCTTCTCCGCTTCCGCCGTACGGCCCTGTTGCGCGAGCCAACGGGGACTTTCAGGCACGCGCCGGCGGATCGCCCAAACGACGATTGCACCCAATGCACCGATGATCACCACCCAGCGCCATCCATCCAGGCCGAAGGGTTTTTGCGGCACGAGCCACCATGCGAGAAACGCGACCGAGGGCACGGCCGAATATTGGACGAGGTGGACGAACGCGAACGCACGGCCGCGCAGATGTTTGGGGACGAGCTCGCTGACGTAGGTATCGATAGTCACAAGCTCCACGCCCACGCCAATGCCTGCAATCAGCCGCCATAGGTTGATCGCGGGCGCGGTGGTTTGCAGCGCCATGATCAGCGTGGCCGCCGAATACCAGAGCAGCGAGACGGTGAAGACGGTGCGGCGGCCGTATCGATCGGCGAGACCGGCCAGAAAGAATGTGCCGATGAACAAGCCCGCAAACGACGCCGCCACGAACGCGCCAAGTCCCGAGACGCCGAAGAATGAGGCCGTTGTCGTGGAATAGAGGCCGCTTTTGACGAGGCCGGGGCCTACGTAGGCGGTAAAAAACAGGTCATAAAATTCGAACCAGCCGCCGATGGACAGCAGGAATACGAGCATCCAGACGGAACGCGTCGCCGGCAGCCGGTCGATGCGCGCATTGACGCCGAACGTTGTATCGCCCACGCCGGCGCTTGAATTGGGCGACCCGTGCGTCGCATCGATTGGCAGGCTTGCCATTGAACCCTCCTATGGGTGTCTCGCTTTGACGAAGTTCTGTCAGATAGAACGACGTTCTGTTTATAGCTGACGCGAGGTTAGTGCGTGAGGAGGCCGCGCGAAATAAGGGGTTTTACCTAGAGGGGAAAAATATCGCGCGCTGCGTGGAAAGGGCAGCGCGCTTGGGCTCAAAGAGTCGACTTACTTGTCGGGCGCGCCGGAAAGAATCCAGGCGATCACAGTATGCAAGTCGGCGTCGCTAATATTGGGGTTCGGCGGCATGGGGACTTCGCCCCAAACGAAAGCGCCGCCATTGCGGACTTTGGTGAATAGCTTGTCGGGCGCCGAGGCATCGCCGTGATACTTCTTCGCGATCTCTCGATACGCCGGCCCGACCACTTGCGAATCCACGGCATGACAGGAGAGACAGTTGTTCTTCTGCACGATCGACAAAGCGGCTGCGGCATCCGGCGCCGCTTGCGCCGGTAATACAACTGCCGCGAGTAGCGTGAGCGTGAGTAGCACCCCACAAGACGATTTCGCCCATGCACGTCCGGTCATCGGTTTTGTCATCGGTCAGCCTGTCACCTTGTCTGTCGTCGCCGCTGCCACGTGGCTGCGAAAATCCATCGATGCATTCGCCCTCAGCCCTTGATATCGAAGACAGGTGACGCGCAGGAACGACGCAAAATTCGTCGTTTCGCCCAGATGCTGCGTGACCTCCTCATGCAACTTGGCAATGAGCTGGTTGGTCGTCATGTCGTTGTCGGCGGCGAGCTCGGACAGGGTTTGCCAGAACAGGTTTTCCAGCCGGATGGTTGTTGTCACGCCGCTGATGCGCACCGAGCGCGCGCGGCATTCATAGAGAATGGGATCGGTTTGAGCGTAGATCCTGCACATGGACAGCTCCTGACATTGAAGAAGGAACCGCCGGGCGGCGGTTCCTGTGGGTCGCTTCGGTCGCTTCGCAAGCCTCTGTTTTCTAGATATTACGGCGTTTCATCTGGTCCGCGATGTAATCCGATTGCCGGATTGCCAGCGTCACGATGGTCAGTGTCGGATTTTCGGCCGCGCTGGTCGTGAACTGACTGCCGTCGGAGATAAACAGGTTCGGGACATCGAAGGTCTGGCCGTGCTTGTTGCAGACGCCGTCACTCGATTTCGCACTCATCCTGCAGGTGCCCAGATTATGCGTGGACGGGTAGGGCGGCGTGCGCAGCGTCTTCACGGCGCCTGCCGCTGCATAGATGGCTTCACCTTGCTTGAACGCGTGATTGCGCATGGCGATGTCATTCGGATGATCGTCGTAATGGACGTTCGCCACCGGCAGCCCGACCTGATCCTTCACGTCATGATTCAGCGTGATGCGGTTGGTCTCGCGCGGCATGTCCTCTCCGACAATCCACATGCCGGCGGTATTTGCGTAGTTGTCCATATAGTAAGCAAAGTCCGATCCCCATGCACCCGGATCGAAGAACGCGGCGGCGAACGGCAAACCGAGCGAGATGGTTTCCATTTCGTAGCCACCCGCAAATCCGCGCTTCGGATTGAACTCGGCTTCGTCCGTGACAATGCCAGCCATCACCGTGCCACGATAAAAATGCACGGGCTCCTTGAACACACCGAACACCGAGCCCGTGGTGTGCCGCATGTAATTGCGGCCCACCTGGCCCGAGCTGTTGGCGAGGCCGTCAGGATGTTTCGATGATTCCGAGAGCAATAACAGGCGCGGCGTTTCTATCGAGTTTCCCGCGACGCAGACCACGCGTGCGCGCTGACGCTGCTGCTTGCCGTCGGCATCCATATAGACCACGCTGCTGGCCTTGCCGGCAGCATTCGTCTCGATGCGCATCACGTGCGATTCCGGCCGTAATTCGAGCCTGCCCGTGGCTTCGCCAGCGGGAATTTCCGTATAGAGCGTGGACCATTTCGCGCCCGACTTGCAGCCCTGGAAACAGAAGCCGAGCTGCATGCAGCGGCCGCGTCCGGCGCGTGGGCGGCTGTTGATCGCCATGTGACCGGTACTGCAATTCTTGTAGCCGACCTTGGTCGCGCCGTCGTACAGGATCTTGAAGTTGTTGTTGCCCGGCAGGCCCGGAATGTTGTTCGTGCGCGTGACGCCCATCTTGTCTTCGGCGCGTGCGTAGTAGGGTTCGAGATCGGAGAGCGCGATCGGCCAGTCAAGCAGGTTCGCCTGATCGATGGAACCATAGGTCGTGCGCGCCTTGAACTCGTGCTCATGAAGACGCAGCGACGCACCCGCCCAGTGCGTGGTCGTGCCGCCCACTGTCTTGCAGATCCATGCGGGTAATTCAGGGAAGTCCTTGGCCACGCGCCAGGTGCCTGACGTGGTGCGTTTATCGGTCCAGGCGAGTTGCCCGAACGACTTCCATTCGTCGTTGATGAAGGTCGCTGAAGACTGGCGCTTGCCTGCCTCCAGCACGACCACTTTCACCCCTTTCTGACATAACTCGTTTGCCAGCGTCCCGCCGCCCGCGCCCGAACCAACGATCACGACAACCGAGTCGTCGTTGTAGTCGAACTTAGCCATGCTTGCCTCCTCGGCAGTATCAGATGTGCGCCTTTGTCTTTGCTTATCGTCGCTGATGTTTGCTGTCAGGCGACCGGCGGACTTGCGTCGGCGGGCGGATTGGGCAACCAGGTCAGGTCGTTGAAGCCGCGATACACATAGCCACCTTTGCTGAACGCTTCGCCTTCGTAGCCGAAATGCGCAAATGCCATCTCGTTGTTGTAGAGCGAAGTGACGCATTGGCCGCGCACGAGCAGGACGAACGGATCGGTCTGATTGGCTTCGACAATGGCGGTTCGCTGCGCGTCGGAGAGGCTTGCTGTGTCGTTCCACTTACCGGACGCGGCGTCGTTCAGTTTCGCCACGCCGGTCTTGATGACATCGATGGTCTTCGGGTCCGTGGCTTTTGCATCCACGTCCTTGACCGCGAGCGCGTAGACCGCGTCCGGCAACGTCTTGTGCGGATACAGCGTGCGCGCGAGCACCATGATTGCGTCGGCCTGGTTCTGGTCGATATGGCTGAGTTCCACTGCCCAGGCGCGGCTTGGCGCGAGCAGGGCGATCGGCGTGCCGGCCACCAGCAAACCAGTCAGCACCACGGAGCCCTGGAGGAAGTGCCTGCGGCTCACGCGCGCAGACGGTACGGACGATATGGACGATATAGCGGGGATCGCGTCGCCGGTCTCGGCCGCGATTATGGCAATGGGGATCGCCTTGGGCATGATTTGTCTCCTTTTATATTGTGTACGGCGCCAGCGTCAGTTCATACGTAGTGGCCCTCCCTGGATAACACTTCGATCTTGTAGCCGTCGGGATCGGTGATGAAGAAAAAGCGCGCCGCCACCGCGCCGTCGTGGCTCAGCGATTTCAGGTCGCCGGGCTGCATGCCCCGGCTTAGCAGAGAGTCGCGGAATGCTTCGATATCGTCGACGGCGAATGCCACGTGACCGTAGCCCGTGCCGTGCGTGTAGGGCGTGGTCGCGCCTTTGTTCAACGTGAGTTCGATCTCGGTCCCGCTCTCGGGATCGCGGAGATAAACGAGCGTGAAGGTATCGAAGTCAAGGCGATGCGACTCGCGCATGCCGAACGCGTTTTGATAGAACGCAATGGAGCGATCCAGCGATTCAACGCGAATCATGAGATGAAGGAATTTGGTCATGCTGAACTCGTGTCATAGCGTCGCTTCAGTATGCAACGTTGACGGAAAAGAAGGTAATAGCGGGTTATTACCGCGGTCTGGATTCGTCGGGTTAAACACCTAGTAGAAGGTGTTTCGCTTCACGGCCTCGTCGCAGCACTGGGCTCTGACGCGCATGGGCGGTCCACTTCAAGGTCACGGTTTCTGCCGCTTGACACTCGATATCGACCAGGTTGCAAGCGCCACGCCGGCAACGGTAAACACCATCGCTCCCCACGCCAGCGGCGGCATGACTTCATTGAGCATCAACCACGAGAGCACTGCCGCGACCGGTGGAATAAAGAAGAACAAGGACGCTATCTTCGACGCCTGCCCCGCGCGAACCAGCGCCAGCAGCAAGGTGATCGCGATCAGTGAGTTGCCAACCACGAGGTATCCCAGCGCAGCCATGAACGTCCCGGTCCACTGAACCTGAACGTCTTCCAGCAGCAGCGCCAACGGTGCGCAGAACGCAAGGCCAATTGAATACTGGATCAGGTTTGACGTCACCGGATGTTGCGCCACGCCAAAGCGCTTTTCATAGAGCAACGCGGCTGTCATTCCAATCAATGCGCCTATGACAAGCAGAAGACCCCAGATCGAATGCACCGACATACTCGATCGGCTGACAACCACACCGGTTGCGCCAATCAGCCCGAGCGTCAGCCCCAGCCATTGCCGGGCGCCCACGCGTTCGCCGACGAGTTTCGGCGCCAGTGCGGCCACAAGCACAGGCTGCAGCGACACGATGACCGCCGCCACGCCCGCCGACACCCCCGCTTTGAAGGCGAGGTAACTCAAGCCGAAGTACACGACTTGCACCAGGAAGCCGACCACACACGCATGTCCCCAGGCAGCCCGGGTCTTCGGCAACGCGGGCTTGGTGATGATGAAGAGAGGGATGAGCAGGCAAACGGTGCAGCCATAGCGGAGCGCCAGCAATGTCAGCGGCGGCGCGTAGCCGACTGCAATCTTTGCTATCGGAAAGCCGCCCGACCAGAGCAGGACAAAAGCCATCTTGGCAGCGAAAGTCTTGAGGCTGGCATGTGGCGATGAAGCATTGGCTTGCAGCATTGTTCCTGGCTCGCGTGTTCTGCGATCCCGCATTGGACGGGCAGCGTTTATTTGTCGATGCTACGGATTGCTTCAGGCGCCCGCGGAAGCAGGCGCCTGCGAGGGACGATGTTTTTTTCAAAACAGGTCACGCGGGCGCGAGTGACGCGAAACTCATGATGCTTCTGTTTACGCCAGCACGTTGCTGCCAGCGTAGAAGCGCGCCGTAGCCCGCGGCCGGCGAATGATTGCGGCTAACCGTGCTGCTGCTGGTTGTTGCCGCCGCCATGACCGCCGCCATTTCCACCGCCGCCGCCACCTCCATGACCGCCACCGCCGTTACCTCCGCCGCCACCATGAGCGGGTGGTGGTCCTGAAGGTCGCCCGCCGCCGGGTTGCCCTGGAGGACGACCCCCGCCGCCTTGACCCGGAGGCCGTCCACCCGCACCTTGACCTGGCGGTGGTCCCGGAGGACGACCACCGGCACCTTGACCCGGCGGCGGTCCCGGAGGCCGCCCGCCCGCGCCGTGGCCCGGCGGCGGTCCCGGAGGCCGTCCACCGCCATGACCGGGCGGCGGTCCGGACGGAGGCCTTCCGCCATAACCGGGCGGACGGCCGGGACCGGGCCGGGGAGGCGGCCGATTCGCCCAGCGTGATTGCTGGTTGTACCAAGGACGGCCGCGGTAATAACTGCCCCAGTACGAACCGATGGAAAACGTCACGATAGGCAAACCGATCGTGGTTCCGTACGTCAGGATCGGTACATTGCCGCCCTGATACGGATAGCTGAGACTTCCCGCATAGACCCAGCCGCGCAAGTTGGGCACCACCACGTCGCACCAGGTGTAGCCGCTGATGCAGCCCATGACCGTGACGGGCACGCCGCCCGGCAACTGAGTCACGATCGGGTAGTCGCCCGCCGGCCCGGCTCGCATGTTGACCGCATTATTCGTGTACGCCTGCTGCTGCGCGAACGTCACGGCGGGAATCGCCAGCAAGCCCGCAAATCCAATACAACCCCATTGAAGCAACTGTTTTCGCATATGGCCTCTCATCGTGGGAGTGCGACTTCCGATGCTGGCCTGTCGCTTTCCGGATTAAGCAAGTATGGAGTTCACGCTCCATGGAGTCTATGCGGGTGAAACCTGCCGGCACAGGAAATCTGGATAAACTTGAATCGATGCCCGTGGTTCGTGGGGCTTGGCGCGCCGCTGAGCCGCCGTTGACGCAAATTGGCGACGACACCTGACATGTCGATTACACGCATCACGGCGCTGCCTTCCTCAGGTGGAAATGTTTGCAACGACCCACGCTGGCTGATAGAAAAGTGCGCGGCCCTGATCGCTGCTTGCCCATCTAAACCAACCTCAACCGGGACATTGCATGCTTGTTGAAATACGCGAGGCCACGGTCGAAGATGCAAACGCTATCGCCACGGTTCATGTGGATTCATGGCAGGCGGCGTATCGCGGAATCTTGCCCGAGGGGTATCTGGCCAATCTGTCGGTGATGCGGCGGACGGAGGCATGGCATCACTTCATCGTCGCGGGAAAGCCGCGGGTGCTGGTCGCTCATGCCGACGCCGACGCCGATGATCACGCCGACGCAGCCATTATCGGCTGGGTCGCGTTCGGGGACTCACGGGACGGGGACAAGGATCATCGGTGGGCCGAAGTGGAGACGCTGTACATAGCGCCGGCTTTCTGGCGCAAAGGTATCGGCAGACGACTCATCGATGCAGCACGTCACGCGCTGCAATCGGCCGGATATACAGACGTCGCCCTATGGGTCTTGCTGGACAACCGGCGCGCGCGTGCGTTTTATAAACGAAGCGGTTTCGTCTGCGATAACTCGAGCAGGGGCGTTCAACTCGGCGGCAAGTGGTTGACAGAGCTTCGATACTGTCGCTCTCTCAGCAAGACATGAGTGCATGAGCAGTGGTCTCTTCAAAAGAGCAATAGGCCAAAGCCAATCCCACAGCAACGCAATTTGACGCAACAAATGCGAGGGGAAGTCATACAATCCTGTGCATGTATTACACCGAAGACCTGCATGCAAGCCGATAACCGACTCCCCCGATACCAACGCCTGCGCGACGAACTTGCGTCAAGAATAGCCGCGCGCCGCTGGCAACCCGGCGAGGCTATTCCCACCGAACAGGAACTTGCGCAGAGCTTTGACCTCGCGGTTGGAACCGTGCGCAAGGCAATTGACCTGCTTGTCGCGGAAGGCCTGTTGGAGCGTTACCAAGGGCGCGGCACGTTTGTCCGGCGTGCGAGTTTCGATGGCTCGCTGTTCCGGTTCTTCCGTTTTCAAAGCAAGTCCGGCGAGCGCCGGATTCCCAAGAGCCAGATTCTGAAGCGCAGCATAGTGGAGGCGCCGGCCGCCGTTGCCGCCACGTTGCAGATTGCATCCGGCGCCAACGTGATCCAGATGGCGCGACTTCGCTTGATCGAAGACGCACCTGTGCTGACCGAAGACATCTGGCTGCCGCTCGACCGTTTCGCGGCGTTCGCCGACCTGCCGCTTGACTCTATCGGCGACCTGCTTTATCCGGTCTATGAAGCGAAATGCAATCAGGTGGTGGCATCGGCGACGGAAACGCTCACCGTCGAAGCCGCAAGCGTGAAGCACGCGAAACTGCTGGCTATTGAGAAAGGCACGCCGATCGTGGTGATCGAGCGGCTGGCCTATGGATACGATCGCCATCCCCTTGAATGGCGTCGCTCACGCGGCCCGGCAAGCCAGTTCCTGTATCAATCGGAAATCCGCTGAGCCACGTGCGACGAAGGCTCACGACTGAAAGTCGCGAGCGCGCCTTTCAGCGACTTCACTCGATCTTTAAGCGGTTGCGCGGCCGCCGTGGCCTCTTCCACCAGCGCCGCGTTCTCCTGCTTTCCGACGCTTGACTTAGCGAAAGTGGAATAGCTCTGCAGGCGTGTCGATCAACACGGCCCGCCGATGCGACGCATCAGTGACAAGTCGATGAAAATCGCCCAGCGCGCGTCGCGGATCGCAGACATGTTCGAACTGCGTATGCGGCCAATCGGTGCCCCAAAGCAAGCGGTCGGCGCCAAACGCGGGCAGCAATTCGCACCACGCAATCGCGCTTGTGGCGAAGGTCGCGTCGGGGTCCTCCGGTTTCGCACTCACCCTATATCCCGCCGATACCTTGACCCACACGCGCCGCGTTTGCCCCAGCAAGAGCAGGTAAGCAAAGCCGGGATCGCTGCTGCCGAGCGCGGGATCGAAACGCCCGAAATGATCGATCACGATCCGCACGCCGCTTGCCAGCAGCGCGGGCGCCACCTCGAACAGGCGGCCTGCGTCGATCTGCATTTCAAGGTGCCAGTCGAGCGCGACCATGCGCGATAAAAGCGCGATCCAGTGTTGATCGGTGAAATCGGGCAGTGGGGCGCCGATCAGGTTCGCTCGAATTCCCACGACCCCCCGCGCATGCCAGTCGTCGATATAACCCGGCGCATTCACCGGATCAGCCATGACGACCCCGCGCAACTGCTGCGGGTACGCGTCGAGACACGCGAGCAGATAGCTGTTGTCGAAGCCGAGGAAGCTGGGCTGGATCAGCACGCCGTGCGACATCCCGATGCTGGCAAGCATGGCGCGATAGCGTTCGAGCGGAGCGTCGTAGGCCGGCGCATAACGCCGGCCTGAAGCAAGCGGCAGGTCCCGCGTGAACACGTGCGCGTGCGAATCTATGCCGGTGACAGGGCTGCCAATATCAGTCATGACGCGCTACGCCGGCACGTCTTCGGCGAGCGTGCGCCCGCGCGTTTCCGGCAGCATCATTACACTGACGGCGACGATTGCATAAGCGAAAACCGCGTCCACGCCAATCGCGAATCCGAGGGAATACTGTGCGGCCAGATGTCCGACCATCACGGGGAAGCCCGCCGACACAACCCGTCCGAAGTTGTAGCAAAAGCCTACGCCAGTCCCGCGTGTGCCGCGTGGATAAAGTTCGTTGAAGAGCGCGCCCATGCTGGCCGGAATGCCGGCGGCGAAAAAGCCGAGTGGGAATCCGAGCGCCAACATTGCGTGATTGGAGAGCGGCACGAAAAGATAAACGATGACCGTGCCCACGCAGCAGACGGAGAACAGCAAAATGGTCTGGCGGCGCCCAATGCGATCGAGCAACTGCGACGCTGCCAGGCAGCCGAAGAAAAATGCCGCGATGATCACCGCCAGATAACCGCCGGTGCTCAGCACTGAAAGATGACGTTCGGTCTTCAGGTAGGTCGGAAGCCACGTGGTGAGGGCCGAGTAGCCGCCATGTGCGCCCACGCCCAGCAGACCGCCGATAAGCGTCATGCGGATAACGTCGGGCGCGAAGATCGACAGGAGCGGCGTGCGTTCTTTCGTGTCCTTCAGTACCGCCTCCTTGCGAGCGGGCGCGACCGGCTCCTGGACATTGCGCCGAATATAGATGATCAGGAGCGCGGGCAAGATGCCGATGCCGAACATCACCCGCCAGCCGATATCGGGCGACATGAACGAAAACACGGTCGCGTAAAGCAGCACGGCCGCGGCCCAGCCGACGGCCCATGCACTTTGTACCGCGCCCATTGCCTTGCCGCGATGTTCGTTGCGAATAGTCTCGGCCATCAGCACCGCGCCCGCTGCCCATTCGCCGCCAAAACCAAAGCCCTGTAGCGCCTTCAGTACGATGAACTGCGGATAATTCTGCGCAAACGCCGACAGTAACGTGAAGACTGAAAAGAAGATGACGGTGACCTGCAAGGTTTTCACGCGGCCGTAACGGTCTGCTGCTGCGCCGCAGATCCATCCGCCCATGGCGGACGCCACCAGCGTGACGCCGCTCACCAGACCCGCCTGCGTTTTGCTGATGCCCCATTCCGCAATGATCGCGGGGATGACGAGACTGAACATCTGGACATCGAGCGCGTCGAGCGCCCAACCGCCGAAGCACGCCCAGAACGTATATCGCTCGCCGTTAGAAATCTGCCGATACCAGGAAAACATCGAGTCTCCGTGCGTCTTTTGTCTGCTTGAATGAATGGGGCGTGCCCAGATTGATGAATGGTCAACCAGTCGTCAAAACATATATATGTTTATATGAATGTCGGATTCGTGGGATAGTGTTTACCCCGTTGATGGAAGGAGGCATCGGAATTTAGACGTTGTTTTTGACGGTTTGTGTGATGAGTTCGATGCGAAGCGCTTGATTTCGTGGCTCTACGTTTAATGACCGCATTGGATCTATGAACGGTTCCAGCACGCTTTTATTCTTCGCTTTGATTCCTCATCAAGCTTGCGGACCTCCGTGCCACGACCAACTACCCAATATGACTGACGCCATTCACGTACGCCCCGTTGTGTCATCGGATTTCAATGCATGGAAGCTTCTCTGGGACGGCTACAACGCCTTTTACGATCGCCACGGCGACACAGCGTTACCGCTCGAAGTCACGCGGACGACATGGTCGCGCTTCTTCGATGCGTACGAACCCATGCATGCGCTAGTGGCGGAAAGCGGCGGCGAGTTAGTCGGCTTGGCGCATTTTCTTTTTCATCGGAGCACGATCCAACTGGGTCCGCGTTGTTATCTGCATGACCTGTTTACAGCCGAGGCCGCGAGAGGAAAAGGCGTCGGTCGCAAGCTGATCGAGGAGGTTTATCGGCAGGCGGAGACCGCGGGTGTGAAGCACGTGTATTGGCACACGCGAGACACCAACACCACGGCGATGCAACTCTACGACAAGGTCGGCGAGAAGCCAGGGTCCGTGGTGTATCGCAAACCGCTGTAAGTCACGCGGTCCTCAAGCAAGCCCCTTTTCCGCGAGACGCTGGTAAAACAGCAGGTCAAGTTCCGGTGCCCGTCCCACAAGCCCGGTCAGCAGTGCATGCGCCTGCCCACGATGATGCGTCTGGTGATTGAACCAATGCGCAAGTGCGGGCGTGAGAGGTTGCGTGATCGCTTCGGGCGTGGAGACGCGCCGGTACGTGATCGTACCTTCGAGCGACGCCTCACTGAGTTCCGTTATGTACCGCATGATCCGCGTGTCTTCGGCTTCACGCGCTAGACGAAGCGGCTCCAGTTCCTCGAACAGGATTGCATCGAGCCGATCGGGTGAATCGCCTTCGCCCGTGAAACGAAACATCCACACGCGATCGGTTACGAGCAAGTGATTGAGCGTCCCTTGTATCGATCTGAAAAACGCGCCGCGATCCGCGCGATAGTCGGCGGCGCTCAGGCGCGCGGCGGCATCGAAGAGCCGGGTGTTAGCCCACGCGTTGTAGCGCGCGAATGTATCGAAGTGCTGTTTGAGCAATCCCTGCATGTCGTCCTCCTCATCGCTTTAAAACGTTCGTCCTGCATGGCTACAGATATTAATATTGATAGCATTGACGTCAATCTTGATTCAATTTATCAATGTGAGATCCGTATGGCATGGATGACAGCGGCCGAGGCTTTGAGCGTATTGAACGTCCGCGCGCAGACGCTCTATGCGAACGTGAGCCGTGGAAAAATCCGCGCGAAGCCCGATGAAACGGACTCGCGCCGCAGCCTGTATCACCGGGACGATGTAGTGCGCATGGCGGAGCGTCGTAGCGGACAGCGCAAGGTTGAGAAAGTCGCAGCGCAGACCATCGACTGGGGTGATCCTGTTTTGCTTTCCGCTATTTCCACGGTGTCGGATGGAAAGCTCTGGTATCGCGGGCGGGATGCTATCGAGCTTGCGAACACGGCGTCGTTTGAGGCGGTAACCGGGTTGTTATGGGAGGCCGATGCGATCTCGATTGATCCCCCCATTTCGCGCGAGGATGCCAACACCGAAACCGACGACCCTTTGACCGCAAGTCTCGTTGCATTGGCCCGGCGTAGCGCGCGTGATTTGCCATCGAGCGGACGCACGCCTGCCGTGTTGCGAGGCGAGGCCGCGAGCGTTCTTTCGACGCTCGCACATGCTGTCCTTGGCGCTACAGCTTCCTCGCGCGCGGGGCGAACGTTAAGCGAGCGGCTGGCGGTATCGTGGGGATGCAGTGAGGCTGAAGACGCCATCCGGCGCGCGCTCGTTTTGCTCGCCGATCATGAACTGAATGCATCGACGTTCGCTACGCGCGTCACCATCTCCACGGGTGCGTCCTTATCGGCGGGCGTGTTGGCAGGTCTTGCCACGCTCACCGGACCGTTGCATGGCGGCGCGTCGTCGTCGGTTCGCGGGTTGATCGAGTCGGCAACAAGAACCGGCCCGGAGGCGGCCGTGCGTAACTGGCTGGCGCAAGGTCGCGTGATTCCGGCATTCGGTCATCCGCTATACGCCGATGGAGACCCCAGGGCGCGCGCGCTGCTCAGCAGGGTTAGAGTGCCGCCGATATATGCTGAGCTCGCCGAGTGCGTGGAACGGGCGGTTGGCGAGCGTCCGAACGTGGATTTCGCGCTGGCGGTTCTCGCGGCGGCTTTCGATCTGCCGTCGCATGCGTCGCTGTCGATCTTCGCGCTTGCCCGCTGCGCGGGCTGGCTCGCTCATGCATTGGAGCAAGCGCAAACAGGCCACTTGATCCGGCCGCGCGCCCGTTATGTCGGGCTGCCGCCGAATCCTGCGCAGTGAGTCTGACGGAGCGGCAAAACCATTACATCAAGCATTCAGGTCGATGGCGACTTTGCCGACATGCGCGGCGTTTTCAAGGAAGCGGTAAGCGTCGACGGTTTGCTCGAAGTCGCAGGTCCGGTCGATCACCAGCGCTTCACGCCGCCGTCTGTTTCAACACATTTGGCCGTACGCGTTTGGCCAGATCCTGCAACAGCCGTTGCGCGCGGTGCCGTTGCACGGCCACCAGATCGCTCTCATTCATCAGGGCGCGAAGCCGGCTTTCCCAATACTCCTTGTCCATGCCGTGGACCGGTCCGGCCGGGAAGGCCCGCGCGACGGACCTGACCATGTGCTCAATGTGGTCGAGCTGGCGATCCGCTAAACTCGCGGGCAGCAAGTTGCCGTGACTAAGCGACGGTGCTTTCTTTAAAGCGTTCATTTTGCTGATATCTCGTCGTGCTTCGCTGAGCTGCCTCAGGAAGGGTGGTGCAATCAATTCGTCCGGACATCGCCGATCAAGACGCTCGTTCTGTCACTACCCAATGCCGATGGCGATGAACGAGCGTGGCGGCACCGTTTCCGTTGCCGCCGCCTTTTGATGAAAAGAGCCTGTGATTTCCGTCTGCAATGCCGTAAACCAGGCATTGCGGTCGTGACGCGGAATGGGCCGCGAAGTTATTGATCTGAAGATACCGCACTGTTTTTGGCAGGCTTTACCCTATGTCTCAATTCTCCAAATAAATTGATCACCCCGACTTGCGGCCGAATCGATCGGCTATTTTGGGGCGCTATCAGGTAAAAACAATGGCTTCGCATACCCGTCGAGACGGGCTCGCCCAGGCGGCAGTGCCGGATGCTGACATCGTCCACAGCAGCTTCAACACGTACGCCTCGAAGGCGGATCAGCAGCTCCTCGCCTGGCGTGAGCGGGTGGGACATGTCGTGGATGTCCTGCCTTCGAAGGAGCAGATTACAAGCGGCTTTAGCGGCCGTATCGACCGGTATGCACTGGGCGATCTTGTCTTCACCGACTCCACGACCGACGCCATGTCGCTTGAACGCTCGGTCGCGAGAGTGTCCACTGACGTACGGCGCGACTATGTTTTCCACATCTTTGTGCAGGGCGAGGTCGATACGGGAAAGGGCATGCAGAAAAAACGCAGCGCCCCGGATTCGGTTCAGGGAATAGTCGTTTTCGACATGGACCAGCCGTTTCGCGTCAAGCGGACCGACTGCCACGTATTGACGATGTTCGTGCCAAGAGCGGCCGTCGAGGCCACGTTCCCGGACGCCGATTCGATTCATGGCCGCACTGTCGAGCGCGGTGCGCCGCTGACCCAGCTGGTGACGAATCACGCGTTGGCGCTCAGCCGCGATCTGCCGGGAATGACCGCGGCGCAGGCAGCGCGGGAAATGGATGCCGGCGCGCAACTGCTGCTTGCGGCCTTCCGCAAGCAGGCAAGACTGACCGGCGACGGCCGCGCAGCCGTGCAGGCGGCCGTGATGAGCCAGGTGCGGCGATACGTCGAAGCGGATCTCAACCAGCCGGAGCTTTCGCCTTCCAGCGTGGTGGATGCGCTGCAATTGAAGCGCGCCACGATCTACCGATGGTTCGAGCATGAAGGCGGACTGGGCGCGTATATCCGCAATCGCCGTTTGCGCGAGGCAGCCGACGAGCTGGTCCGCTTCCCGCACCTTCAGGTTATCGATATTGCCTACGGGCTGGGTTTCAATAGCGCGTCGGATTTCACGCGCGCCTTTCGCCGTGCATACGGCATGAGCCCGCTAGATGCGCGCGCTCGCGCGCTTGAGTTGCAGCGGGCGAGCAAGCTGGAATTGCCGTCTTCGTACGGGCCCGGCGGCAGATAGGCGGGTAGCGCGAAAACCGCTTCAGTCGGGCGCCGTTTCGGGGAAGCGCCGCAGCGCAAACAGCGTGATGCAGATGGCGGCGATCAGATACCACGCGGGCATCATCGGATTGCCGGTCACAGCGATCAGCCACGTGACGATAAGCGGCGAAAACCCGCCGAAAATTGCCACGCCGAAGCTGTACATGATGGACAGCGCGGCGGCGCGATGCTGCGGCGCAAAGGCCTCCAGCATCATCACCGTGCTGGCGCCGGCGTTGCTGAGCGCGACCGCCACATATGCCAGGATGATCAATAGCGCGGTGACATCGCCTACGCCCATTTTCAAGGCCAGGAAGGCCGGATACGTCAACACAAGACAGACGACGAGCGCCAGGTACTGGATGGGCTTGCGGCGCTTTTGGCGATCGGCGATCCGGGCCACCAGCGGGTTCACGACCATGATCACGAGACCGGACAGGCTCGCGGTCAGCAGGCTGATGACCGGGGGGCGATGCAATGTCCGAATCAGATAACTCGGCATGTAGAACACCGTGATGTAGATGCCGATCGACGGCGCGGCCATTATCAACGTTCCATATATGAGCGTGCGTCCGTGTTCTGAGAACAGGGTCGCGAGCCGTGGGCGCTTGGGCACCTCGATGGAAATCGAAGGCATGCGCCGGCGCAAATACCAGCCGACGGGGCCGATCAATCCGCCGAGCAGGAACGGAATCCGCCATCCCCATTCGTCCATGCCGGCTGGCGAGAGCACGGCGGTCGTGATTGCTCCAACCGTCGCAGCGGCAAATGCGGCAGCGCCCTGACTCGCGCCACGCCAACTGGTCAGATAACAGCGGCGCTCGCGCGGGACTGATTCCATCAGTACGGCTGACGCCGGTCCGATCTCGCCGCCTGCCGCGAGCCCCTGCATGAGTCGCGCGAGAACCATCAGCACCGTTGCCGCTGGTCCGATCGACGCAACCGTCGGCAGGCAGGCGATCAGCCATGTGCCGAGCGTCATGAACGCGAGCGACCAGGTCATGCCGGCTTTGCGCCCCCGGCTGTTGGCGATCTGCCCGATGATGACGGCCCCGAGCGGGCGCATGACGAATCCCGCACCGAAGGTTGCCAGCGACAGCAGCAGCGAAGACAGCGGGTTGTGCGACGGGAAGAAGAGTTTGCCGATGATGACAGCGGAGAAGCTATAGACCGTGAAGTCGTACGCGACAAACGCGTTACCGATGACGGTAGCCAGGACGATGCGCGCGGGCCTTGCTTTTGGGGCTTGAGTCAGGTGGTCTGCTGCGGGGTGCATGGATGCGGTCTTGGGCGCGGTGCCCATAGGCATGGGTCGCTATTTTTTGGGCTTGATGTTGGCTTGGGCGCAGGCCGGGGAATGATAAGGCAACGCAAATACTTGTGCTTGCGGCCGCGCCGGCCCTGACATAAAACTTAGCCCTAGGCGTGACTAGGCCCCAGGCGCGCTCCCCCTTCACGCCGGGTGTGACATCGACAATTCTGGGCGCGCGCCGGATCGACCCGCTTCAGGCGAATCTTGCCGCGCTCGATCTCAAGCTGACTGACGCGCAGATCGCGGCGCTTGACGCGGTATCGAAGCCCGCTCTCAACTTCCCCGCCGATTTCAACCGCTACCTGGTGTCCCGCTAAACCGCTTTAACCGGTTTTAACCCGGCGGCGCGTCAGGCAACGTGCCGCCTTCCGAGCGCGTGCGCACCGTCGTCATCGTTCTCTCAGCCAGCACCGCATCGCGCTTCGACAACAAGTGGCCGCGCAAGACTCCTGCCATGCGCTTGCCATCGCGTGCTTCCAGCGCCTCGATCATGGCTTCGTGATCGCGGATCGCGCTGTCCCACTTCACCGTCTGGAAGTTGGACCGGAACCGCAGCGCCTGCAACCGCCGGTTCACCGATATATACGTCTGCCGCAGCGCCGAATTGCGCGCGGCGTCGTTGATCTTGTCGTGAATGGCCTGATTGCGGCTGTAGTACCCCGACAGGTCGTTCTGCTCGCGGCAAGCCAACATCGCGTAATGCAGCGCCTTGATTTCGCTCAGCTCGGCAGGCGTTATCCGCTCGCACGCGAGTTCGCCCGAGAACGCTTCCAGCCCGCTCATCAGTTCAAACGTCTCGCGAATCTCCGCCTCGCTCATCTGCGATACCGATGCGCCCCGGTTCGGCAGGATGTCGATTAGTCCCTCGGACGCCAGCACCTTCAGCGCCTCACGCAACGGCGTGCGCGAAATGCCCAGTGTCTCGCATAACGTGCGTTCGTTGAGCTTCACGCCGGGCGCAAGCAAGCCCTCGACGATGAAATTACGCAGGTGCTCAACCACCGTGTCATGCAGCCGTTGCCGTTCGACTTTGGGAAGCGTAGTCGCGACCTGCGCAATCTGTGCGATCTGCGAATCCGCCAAATGATCATTTTGCATTCAATACCTCAACCTTTTCTATTGACGCGATTTTACCGTACCGCGCCGGTAAGTTTGGAGGGGCGGGTTTCCACCTAAGAAAAACAAGCATTTACCACTACCGGTCACCGCCTTGGTGCGTTAAAGTATTTTGCATGCAAAATTCAAAGGACGCATCATGTTAAAACTCGATTTCCATCCCGCTGGTCGTCATTTCCTGCAGATTCCAGGCCCCAGCCCGGTTCCGGACCGCATTCTACGGGCAATGAGTTATCCGACGATCGACCATCGCGGGCCGGAATTCGGTGCGTTAGGCCTGAAAGTCCTGGACGGCATCAAGGCCATCTTCAAGACTGAACAGCCGGTCGTGATCTATCCGTCATCGGGCACTGGCGCATGGGAAGCGGCGCTCTGCAACACGCTCAGCCCCGGCGACACCGTGTTGATGTTCGAGACCGGCCACTTCGCGACGCTCTGGAAAAAGATGGCCGAGAACCTCGGGTTGAAGCCGGAATTCCTGGGGCTTCCCGGTATCGAGGGATGGCGGCGCGGCGTGCAGGCCGACATGATCGAAGCGCGTTTGCGCGAAGACACGCAGCACACGATCAAGGCAGTTTGCGTCGTCCATAACGAAACCTCGACGGGCGTCACGTCGGACATTGCAGCGGTGCGTCGCGCGATCGATGCGGCCGGACATCCGGCGCTGTTTCTCGTCGATACGATTTCCGGACTTGCGTCGGCGGATTATCGGCATGACGAATGGGGCGTGGATGTCACCGTGTCCGGTTCGCAAAAGGGCTTGATGCTGCCGCCGGGGATCAGCTTCAATGCGGTCTCGCCGAAGGCAATCAGGGCGAGTAAGGACGCGAAGTTGCCGCGTGCGTTCTGGGCGTGGGACGAGATCATCGAGATGAACAAGAGCGGGTACTGGCCGTACACGCCGAACACCAATTTGTTGTACGGATTGTCCGAAGCGCTTGAGATGATCGGCGACGAAGGGCTCGATCAAGTTTTTGCCCGCCATCAAAGATTGGCTGCTGCTTGCCGCGCTGCGGTCAACGCGTGGGGACTCGAAATTCAGTGCGCCGATCCGGCCGTTTATTCGCCGGTGCTGACGGGCGTGATGACGCCTGAAGGCGTCGACGCAGATGCGATTCGCAAGACGATCTACGAGCACTTCGATATGTCGCTTGGCACGGGCCTCGGCAAGCTGAAGGGCCGCATGTTCCGCATCGGGCATTTGGGCGACTGCAACGACCTCACGCTGATGGCAACGCTCACGGGATGCGAAATGGGCCTCAAGTTGTCGGGCGTGAAGCTCGCGGGGAGCGGCGTCCTGGCAGCGATGGACTACTTGACGAGCCACGCCGCAGCGCCGGAATTGAAGGCGGCGGCTTAAGCGCGAAAGACGAAAACGAGCACGAAGACGAGCGCGAAGACGAGGGCGCTCCTTCGCAAACTCCCCACTATTCAACCGCGCGTAGACGCCGATGCTCACTAAATCTTCCGAAGCGCTCGTCCAGCCGATTCACCTGATGCCGGCGTCGGCGCGCGCCACGTTGTCACCGCTGGCCATGCGCTTGCGCAAAGAATTACGCGGCGACGTGTTGTTCGACCGGGCGGCGCGCGGACGCTACGCGACGGATGCATCGATCTATCAGATCATGCCGCTGGGCGCGGTCGTGCCAAAGGATCAGGCGGACTTGCTGCTCGCGTTGGAGATCGCGCGCGACGCACATGTTCCCGTGCTTGCACGCGGCGCGGGAACGAGCCAATGCGGGCAAACGATTGGCGAGGCGCTGGTTATCGATACCAGCAAGTGGCTCAACAATATCGTCCACTTTGATCGTGAAGCGCGCACGGTAACGGTCGAGCCGGGCGTGGTGCTCGACCATCTGAACGCGTGGCTGAAACCACATGGCTTGTGGTTTCCCGTCGATGTATCGACCAGCGCGCAATGCACGATCGGCGGCATGGCCGGCAACAACTCATGCGGCTCGCGGTCGATGGAATACGGGATCATGGTGCACAACGTGGTGTCTATCGACGCCGTGCTGGCCGATGGTCATCAAGCCACGTTCGCGGCATTGCACGCGATGTCATCCGATGCGCGAACGCGGTCGCTGGTTGAAGGCGTGCAGCAAATAGCGCAACGCGAACGCGATGAAATTCGCGAGCAGGTGCCGAAGGTATTGCGGCGCGTAGCGGGCTACAACATCGATCTCTTCGATTGCCAGAGTCCCTTGCCCTTCAGCGCGGATGGCGAGCCGAATCTCGCGCAATTACTGGTGGGCTCCGAAGGCACGCTCGCCTTCAGCCGGCAACTCACGTTGAAGCTCTGGCCCTTGCCCGAGCATAAGACGCTTGGCGTCGTGAACTTCCCCACGTTCTACGATGCAATGGACATGACGCAGCACATCGTCAAGTTGGGACCGGTCGCGGTGGAACTGGTCGACCGCACGATGATCGACCTGTCGATGTCCAATCCCGCGTTCCGTCCGGTGATCGAACGTGCGCTGGTCGGCCAGCCGCAAGCCGTGTTGCTGGTCGAATTCGCCGGCGCGGACAAGGCGGTGCAACTCGCGAAGCTTGCACAGCTTGTGGAATTGATGGGCGATCTGGGCTTGCCCGGTTCGGTGGTCGAGATGCCCGATGCCTCGCAACAAAAGGCCTTGTGGGAAGTACGCAAGGCCGGTCTCAACATCATGATGAGCATGAAGGGCGACGGCAAGCCGGTGTCGTTCATCGAAGATTGCGCGGTGCCGCTCGAACATCTTGCGCAATACACCACGCGACTCACCGAGGTCTTCCACAAGCACCACACTGAAGGCACGTGGTACGCGCATGCGAGCGTCGGGACGCTGCACGTACGGCCTATTCTCGACATGCGCCGCACCGGCGCAGAAAAAATGCGGGCGATTGCCGAGGAAGCGTCGGCGCTGGTGCGCGAATACAAGGGTGCGTATTCCGGCGAACACGGCGATGGTTTGTGCCGCGGCGAATGGGTCGCGTGGCAATACGGGCCGCGTCTGAACGAAGCGTTCCGCGAGATCAAGACGCTCTTTGATCCCGAGAATCGCATGAGTCCGGACCGCATCGTGAATCCACCGAAAATGGACGATGCAACGAACTTCCGTTTTCCGCCAACGTATCGCGAACGCGAGATAGCCACGCAACTCGACTGGTCGCAATGGAACGCGACGCGCGATCCGCTGACGGGTGTCGAGACCTCGCCGGGAACGGGCGACGATCACACCGGCGGCCTCGCGAAGGCCGTCGAAATGTGCAACAACAACGGCCATTGCCGCAAGTTCGATGCGGGCACCATGTGCCCGAGCTATCGCATCACCAAGGATGAGCAGCATGTCACGCGGGGCCGCGCGAATACGCTGCGGCTCGCGATCAGCGGACAGCTCGGTGAGGGCGGCCTCGCCAGCCAGGACGTGAAAGATGTGCTGGACCTGTGTGTGTCGTGCAAGGGCTGCAAGCGTGATTGCCCCACGGGCGTCGACATGGCGAAGATCAAGATCGAAGCGCGCGCTGCGTGGACGGCGGCGAATGGCTTACGCATGCGGGACCGGCTAGTGGGTTTTCTGCCGCGCTACGCGTCGTATGCGAGCCGCATGCCGTCGTTGTTCGGATCGGTCGAGCGCCTGCCGCGTTTCGCAGGCTGGCTAAAAACCCGTCTTGGCCTTGCGCCGCAACGTGCATTTCCGCAATTCGTGAAGTCGTTTTTATCGACGGCGATACAACCCTTGCCACCCGTGCAAGGCGACAAGGAAGTGCTGCTTTTCGTCGATACCTTCAACAACTACATGGAACCCGACAACGCCCGCGCCGCCAAGCGCGTGCTCGAAGCCGCAGGCTACACGGTTCACCTGAACATCAAGGCGGGTGAACGGCCGCTGTGCTGCGGGCGCACGTTCCTCTCGGCGGGACGGGTCGATGAAGCGAAGGCGGAAGCGCGCCGCACGCTGGACACATTGCGGCCGTATATAGAACGCGGCGTACCGGTTGTCGGTCTTGAACCGTCGTGCCTGCTTTCCTTCCGCGATGAATTCCTCGACTACGGTTATGGCGATGAAGCGCGCAAGCTTTCGCAGTCATCGTTCCTGTTCGAAGAGTTCCTGGTCCGCGAGAAAGAGGCGGGACGCCTGCGGCTTTCGCTGAAACCCCTCGCTCAGCCGAAGGCCCTGGTTCATGGCCATTGCCATCAAAAGGCCTTCGATGTATTTCGTCCCGTGCAGGCCGTGCTCGGCTGGATTCCTCAGCTGGAGGTCTCGGTGGTCGAGTCGTCGTGTTGCGGCATGGCCGGGAGTTTCGGTTACGAAGCCGAGCACTACGAAGCATCGAAGGCCATGGCGGAGTTGTCGTTGCTGCCCGCCGTGCGGAAAGCACAGGATGCCGTGATCGTCGCCGACGGCACCAGTTGCCGTCACCAGATAGCGGACGGCACGGATGCGAAGGCGTTGCATGTCGCCCAGGTACTGGCCGCGGCGCTAAGGGACTATTGAATAAGTACGGATTCACATAAACAGCGGACGGCAACAAATTCCGCGCACAGGAGACCAGCATGGCACGACCGCGCAAACCCAGGATTCGCAGCATCGATTTAACGCCCATTCAATAAGGTTCAGCAAAAGCTTTAGCAAGTTCCGGATGCAGTTCGCTTCGGGTGCCCGTGGGCGCCTTGATGAAGCACGTACTACTCAAGGAGACGATGATGTTCCGTCGAGCTACGACGCGCGTTCTACTGCTGCTGTGCGCCATGTATTTCATTACCTATGTTGACCGTGTCAACGTCAGTACCGCCGCCTCGCAATTCGGCGCGGAACTGCACTTGTCGCATGTCCAGATCGGCTTTGTATTTTCCGCATTTGCCTATCCGTATCTTGTCTTCCAGATTATTGGCGGATGGGTGGGGGACCGCTTCGGGCCGCGTCGGACGCTCGCTGTCTGCGCCGTGATCTGGGCAGGCGCCACGATCATGACGGGGCTGGCTGGCGGGTTTGTATCGCTGATCGCTGCGCGCTTGTTGCTTGGGCTGGGCGAAGGGGCAACATTCCCCACCGCTACCCGCGCAATGTCGAACTGGATGCCTGCCGATCAACGCGGTTTTGCACAAGGAACCACGCATGCCGCGTCGCGCATTGGTAACGCGGTGGCGCCACCATTGATCGTCTGGTTGATGATCGCGACGAGTTGGCGTGGTGCTTTCATCGTGACCGGGATCGTGAGTTTCCTGTGGGCGATTGTCTGGATCTTCTATTTCCGCGATAACCCCCGTGACCACAAGAGCATTACCGCCGATGAGTGCGCCACGCTTTCATCGTTCTCCGGCGTCAAGCAGCGCGTGCCTGTTCCATGGCGTGCATTACTGGGACGGATGGCGCCCGTGACCGCCGTGTACTTCTGCTACGGCTGGGTGTTGTGGCTCTTCCTTGGCTGGATTCCGCAGTACTTTCTCCACAACTATCACATGGAGTTGGGCAAGTCGGCGTTGTTCGCATCGGGCGTGTTTTTCGCTGGCGTTCTTGGCGACTGGCTTGGCGGCTCGGTCACGGATCGTATCTTGCGGCGCAGCGGAAATCTGCGCATGGCCCGTAATGTGATGGTCGGCGTCTGCATGCTGCTGACGTTGCTGTCGCTCGCGCCCATCATGCTGGTGTCCAATATGTCGATTACGCTGGCTGCAGTTTGCCTGAGCGGCGGATTCTTCTTCAACGAGATGACGATCGGACCCATGTGGGCCGTGCCGATGGACATCGCGCCGAAGCACGCCGGCACCGCGAGCGGCATCATGAATTCGGGCTCTGCACTGGCCGCGATTATCAGTCCGGTCGTGGGCGGTTTCCTGATCGACAAGACGGGGAACTGGAACCTGCCTTTCACGGTTTCCATGATCCTGATGGGGGTCGGCATTGTGCTCTCGTTCACCATGCGGCCGGACCGCGCGTTAGACGTGGTTGCTGCGGGCGCTGAAGGAACGGAAGGCGCTGAGCCAGCCAGGAAGTTTGTCTAGATCTTTCTCCAGGAGACGATGTGGCTGAACCATCCATCTTGATCGAACGCGAGGGGTTCATCGCGACGGTTGTCATCGATAGGCCCGCGAAGCTCAACGCGATGACCAAACCGCTTTGGCAATCGTTGGGAGAGACTATTGATGCCCTCTCCGCCGATGACACCATCCGCTGCATCATCCTGCGCGGCGCCGGCGAGAAAGCCTTCTCGCCGGGTAACGACATCGCCGAGTTCCAGACCGATCGCTCCAACGTCGAGCAAGCCCGCGCGTATGGCGCGATCATGCATCGCACGTTGAGAGCGCTGGGTGCATGCAGGCATCCGATTGTCGCGATGATTCACGGCATTTGCGTGGGGGGTGGACTCGAGATTGCCGCCATGTGCGATCTGCGTATCTGCGGGGAATCCAGCCGCTTTGGCGTGCCGATCAAGAACCTCGGCCTGGTGATGGCGCACGCCGAACTCGATGCGCTCGTGCAGCTTGCTGGACCCGCCATTGCGCTCGAAATCCTGCTGGAGGGGCGCATTTTCGGGGCGCAAGAAGCGTTCGCCAAGGGACTCGTTACGCGAGTCGTTGCCGACGATCAGGTCACCGCGGAAACGCTTGCAACGGCAACCCGGATAGCCGATGGCGCGCCGTTGGTTGCACGCTGGCACAAGCAGTTCGTCAAGCGCGCGATGAACCCTGCGGCGCTCACGCCCGAGGAACGTGATGAAGGTTTCGCGTGCTTTGGCACGGAGGACTTTCGCACGGGTTATCAAGCCTTCCTCGACAAGGTCAAACCCGAATTCAAGGGGCGTTGATATGCTCGAAACAGAAACAGGCAGCAAGGGTCCGCTTAGCGGGATGCGCGTTATCGAACTGGCTCACATCATGTCGGGACCCATTTGCGGAATGATGCTTGCCGACATGGGCGCCGATGTCATCAAGGTCGAGAAAATTCCCGGCGGTGACGATTGCCGCCGCTTCGCTCCCATTTTGGAAGGTGGGGAATCGGCGTCATTCATTATCGTGAACCGCAACAAACGCGGTGTGGCCATCAACCTCAAGACCGACGGCGGCCGTGAAGTGCTGCGCAAGATGCTGGCTACGGCCGACGTCGTCACCGAGAACTATCGTCGCGGCACGATGGAAAAACTGGGCATGGGTTACGACGCGCTCAAGGCGGAAAATCCCGGTCTGATCTATTGCGCGATTTCGGGTTTTGGCCGTAGCGGACCGATGGCCGACAAAGGCGGTTTCGATTTGATCGCGCAGGGCATGAGCGGTCTTATGAGCATGACCGGCGAACCGGGTCAGGCGCCGATCAAGGCGGGCTCGCCCGTCACCGATATCAACGCGGGCATTCTCGCCGCGCTTGGAATTTGCGCGGCGTACTCGGCCAAGCAAAAGACCGGGCGGGGCCAGATGGTTGATACCTCGTTATTCGAAGCTGGTTTGCAGCAGATGTACTGGGCCTTTGCTAATTATTTCGCTGACGGCACGGTGTTGCCTAAGGCAGGCTCTGCTAATCCGACTAGCGCGCCGTATCAGGCCTTCCGGACCCGCGACGGCTGGGTGAATATTGGCGCGGCGAATCAGAGCAATTACGAGCGGCTGGTCGGAGCGCTGGATATTGCGGGGCTTGAGGAAGATGAGCGTTTCAGGACGAATGCCGGGCGCTTGAAATATCGGGGAGCGCTGGTTGAGATTCTGACGGCGCGACTTATTGAGCGAACGACGAATGAATGGCTTGCCACGTTCGATGCAATTGGCTTGCCGTCGGGACCGGTGCTCGGCGTGCCCGAAGCGGTGGTGCATGAACAAGCGTTGGCGCGCGGGATGATTGTCGAGACGACGCATCCGGTAGCGGGGCGCATGCGCGGTCTGGGCTTGCCGATTCACTTTTCTGACGGACGTACCGAGTCGGCGATGCCCGCGCCGTTGCTGGGTCAACACACGGCGGAAGTGTTAAGGGAATATGGTTTCTCCGATGAACGTATTCACGCGCTACAAGAAGAAGGCGCGATCAATGCCGGCGAGGTAATGCCTTAGGGCGATTGCAAATTGGGTTTGGTTCGCGCTTGGTTGGGGGTTGGACGGGGTGGTTTTGGGTTAGCGGTCAGGGTCAGTGTTGGGATGGTGGTTCTAGCGTTAACGGTCTGAGTCATTGCCGGGTTGCTGCTTTCCAGGTCTTCGCGCGTTTAGTATTAGCTGATTTCTTTATCACTATTAGCCACTGCGCGTGGCGGCGCGTCATTTCTGATATGACTTTCCGTGTCAAGCGTCGATGTTCAGATTTTTATTTCACTCATATTCGAGTGGGCGCTGCAATTTCCTGAGGGCGGCGTAGCAGTAAAACTCGACGGTGAATCAGGCTGATATTCGCGGGTTGGTTACCGCATTACAGAGATCCGTTTCGTGAGTCTGCCGCTAGCTTTGTGCGCAAGTCGGAATGAACCGTTGCCAAGAAATGACGCGGATAACTCGAATACCGGGCTACGCCGCCTTCAGGAAACTACCGTTTCATTGCGAACTGCTTTTTTGCTGCCTTCACCTGCCTTACTCCGAGCGCGGGCTCGCCTGCGCCATGCCCAACCGGCCGATGTCCCAGATGAAGCCCGCCAGTTCGCGAGCCACCGCGACGATGGCCACATTGGTGCTTTTGCCGCGCGCCACCAGCTTTCGATAGCGCCGGCACAGGCGCACCTGCGCGTCCCACGCCCGATCGACGATAACCTTTGGCAAGCCCTCATGACGACGCTGGATCTCGGGGCTCACTTTGGCCGTATGCCGATAACTCCAGGCCGCCTCGATGAGCAGTTTGCGGGCAAAGGAATTGCCGGTCTTCGTGATACCGCCTTGGCGCCGTTTGCCTCCCGAGGAATACTCCGAGGGCGTCACGCCAAGCCAGGCCATCAACTGTCGGGGGTGCGCAAAGCGACTCAAATCGCCTAACTCCGAGAGCAAGCCCACGGCAGCGGTGAACTGGATACCGCGCATCGATTGCAGAGCAAGCACGGCGGGATAAAAGCCCCAGCGTGGCACGGCATCGCGCATGGCCGATTCCAGACGCTGGCATTGTGCAAACCGATCCTCGATGGCGCGGCGTAACTCGTTAAACGCGAAATCCTGCCACTCGTTGCCAAACGAGAATTTGCTTAACCAGTTGCGGTGCGCCGGTCCCCAATTGGCCACCCCCACGTAGCGCACGCCGTGCGAGAGCAAAAATGCCTTCAGTGTCTGGCGCGCGCGCTTAAGCTCGTCGCGCGATTTTGCCCAGGTTCGGGCGAGATCGCGAAACGCTTCGTCTTCGACGGTGGGGATGTTGACGGCGCTGAGATCGCCGGCGCGCAGCGAGCGCACGAGCTTGATGGCATCGCGCCGGTCGGTCTTCACGCGATCGCCGGGTTTGCGCGGTATCTGCGTGGGGGCGCACACCATGCACTGGATGCCTTTGTCGCTCAGGCGCCGCTGCAAGACGTAGCCAAAGGGGCCCGCCTCATACACGACACGCACGTGCTTGGCCTTGGACAACAGCCGCTTGCACAGACGATCAAGATCGGCCTGAGTGGTGCCGATCTTGCCCAGCACCTCCACCTCACCGCCGTCCAGCGCGTAAGCGACGGTGATGGAATCCTTATGAACATCCAGTCCGACGAACAATGTGCTAACGTTTTGCATGCTGGCCTCCGGGTTGTAAATGAACACTTCGAGTGAGCGGTTCGCCCTCACTTTTACGGCTCTGGCTTTATGCTAACCCGCGCGGTTCAACTCTTCCTGTGGGGCCAGCCCTTACTTCCACGGAAGTCATACTGACTT
>NZ_JBLKRU010000014.1:0-192360 GCF_047608185.1 Caballeronia eucalypticola | reverse complement strand
TATAACCAGTGTGTTTCGGGTGTGCAAGAGCAACCCAGAACCGCTCAGGTTGAGATCATGTTGTGCCTGATATAAGTAGTAGCAAACACAACCCTAAGCTTCACCAGTAACAACGAGGCGCTCCTCAAAGAGTGAACTCGACTACTTCTTCCCCAGATTGGTTGTAACGCCCATCAGCGCTACAACACCCCCTTTATGCCTGATGACCATAGCGAGTTGGTACCACCCCTTCCCATCCCGAACAGGACCGTGAAACGACTCCACGCCAATGATAGTGCGGATACCCGTGTGAAAGTAGGTAATCGTCAGGCTCCCCATGCGCTGCACCAAGCAACTCACCCGCTTGGCAGCTAAACAAAAACCCCACCCCATAAAGGTGGGGTTTTTGCGTTTCGGACTCGGCTTGTCGTGAAGTTCCTCGCTTCGATCAATCGCTTGTTATGACCATCGCCCTTCAATCTGCGATGCGGGCCAATTCAATCGAGCGAGACCATCAATAGACTCAGGCCGACGCCAAACTAACAGCCTTGGTTGGCTTCAAATATTCGGTAAGCACCCAAAATGTAGACGAGCCGTGTCATTCGGACATAGCTTGGTTGGCTATGCCCGAGATTCGTAGCGATTCACGGGTTTGTCGGGTACGGCCAGTTTTTTAGCACGGTGCGGATTGCGGTATCGAAAGGCGTTCGTTGTCCTATATTCAAAACCTCCAACGCATTCGAAGCGAGATGGCAATTTCGCGGACGGGGGGTAGCATCGATCGGCGTTTGTTGTGCTGTGATGCGGGCATCGATGTTTAGCACTTGCGCGATCTGTTGCGCGATGTCGAACTTTGTCATGGGCTCATCGCCGGACCAGTGCATCACGCCGGATATTGCCTCACCAATTTCATGACGTTCCAATAGCTGTCGGATCACGACCGCCACGTCAGGCGTGAAGGTGGGGTAGCGCGTTGCCCAAGCGTCCATCACCGCTGGAACTGCGCCGCGCGCCGATTCCACAATCGCCGGCGCCAAGCTCGTCACTGCTGACTCATCCCAGTTGACCACCGGACCATAGAGGAGCGGCAAACGCAGCACGCACGACCGCGCTCCGGATTGCAGCAGCGCCTGCTCGCCCTCAAGCTTGCTGCGACCGTATGCGTTAAGGGGATTCGGCGCGTCCTCCGGCTGATAGGGCGCTTGCGTGCCATCAAAGACGTAGTCAGTCGAGATAGATAGGATCCACGAACCAAGTTCTTGTGCGGCACTCACGATAAAACGTAACGCGTCAACATTCAACGCTCGCGCGAGCATCGGATCATTCTCGCAAATGTCCGGACGCCGTTCCGCCGCGGCCACAATAATCGCGTCAGGCGCCTGGTCAGCGATGAACTGGCGGACAGCACCCTCGTCGCGGATATCGAGGGTGATGGTATTCGCGTCGCCATGACGAAACGCGGTTCGTATCACCTGCCATCCTGCTTTCCTGGCAAGTTCTTTTGCAACAGCGCGACCGAGCAGGCCGGACGCGCCAATTAATGCAACCCTGAAATGCGGCCCGCGAGTCATGCGGCCTTCGCCGATATGACTGTGTAACCCGCTTCATCAATCGCGTCCTTGAGCGCATCGACGGTTTCAGTCGATACCACCACAACCCGTCCAAGTTCGAGATTCACTTGAACTTGCGCGGCGGCGTCGATTTCGTGGATCGAGCGCGTGACGGCGGCGACGCAATGCTGGCAGGTCATGCCTTCTACCTGAAATTCAGCCATATCAATTCCTTGCCTAGAGTTTTGTAAGAGCGAACCATGCTATACCTTCCTATGGTTGGAAGGTGTAGAGTCTTATGGAAAATTTAGGAGTATCTGCGATGAATATCGGCGAAGCGGCTCGCGCGTCCGGCGTGACAGCCAAGATGATTAGGTATTACGAGAGTGTTGGCCTTTTGCCGCCGGTTGACCGGACAACATCGGGGTATCGAATGTACGGGACTCACGAGGTTCACGCGCTACGTTTTGTTCGTCAAGCACGTCGGCTCGGCTTTCTGGTCGACGATATTCGCAAACTTCTGGCCCTGTGGCAGGACCGGCAGCGTGCCAGCGCGGAGGTCAAGGCAATCGCGCTGGAACATGTCGCGGAACTGGATAGGCGCATTGCGGAACTGACAGATATGCGGGACACGCTCGCTCATTTGGCGGTTAATTGCCACGGTGATGGCCGGCCTGATTGTCCCATTCTGGAAAGATTGGCTGAGTGAACAACTTGGTGCGTACGAACAGGTCTGTTCGGCCGATTGCGCACTATAGATGTGCAAGAACAACAGTCAATTCTGGAAATTTCCAGGAACTCTAGATAAATCAACCACTTGTACTGTGGCGGTGCATGCACCATTCCAAATAAGAATGCACCCAATGCAGGCATTTCACTAACACCTCCAGCGCGGTTCCTCTATAATTCGGGTTAACCCTTTCGAGGGATATCCCTGACCCGAACCGCCGGGGATTCATTTGAAATCCTTGGAGAAAAAATCATGTTTGCATTCTTGCTCGAAAAAGTCAGTGTCTGGTTTGAAACCGCCGAACGTAATCGTCGCGAAGAATATCTGGCCCAATCGTCGGATATCGTCCAACTCGAAAAGCGTATCCGCTCGTTGGAAACCGAAGGCTACTCGCTGTAATTTCACCGAAAACACCCGGTTGAAAAATTGATCAAGCCCCGCGTACGGGGCTTTGTCATTTCTGCGCTACGTTCGCCGCTCAGGTCATTGTGGTCACTTTTTCTGCGGGTGCGCCGCTAGCCATTGCTTCATGAAGGTGATTTCCTTGCCCTGCGAAGCAATGATCTCCTTGGCCAAGGCCCGCAACCTGGCGTCCTTGCCGTACTTCAGCTCGATCTTTGCCATCGCAACGGCGCCCTCGTGGTGCGGGATCATGTGCGCGAGAAAATCGTGATCGGCGTCACCGGTGTATTCGACGCCAGACATGCCGGACATCATCGAATGATCGGCTGCCTGGAATTCCTTTGTCGAGGCGGAATCACCTTGGTTGCCGTTCGCGGCTGACATATCCATGCCTGCCATCGATGCAGAAGATGCCGGCGTCTGTGCAAACGCAGCGGGCATCGAGACAGCGAGTGAGACTGCGAACGCGGCTGCGTCGGCGAGGAAGGTTTTCGGGAACGTCATCGAATCTCCTTGAATGTCGACTTTCGGGAGAGCTAGCTTAAAGCTTGCCATCGCGGTAAGGTAAAGCGCTTTTATATGAAATGAATCGGACCGATATCCGTATCGGCGACCATTTATTCGACAAACGGGGGCTCTGTGAGTCCGGAACTTCGACCTATCAAATGTGCGGTGATTGCGGTGCTATGCCTGGTTTCGGGTTTGGCGACGGTGAACGCTTTCGCCCAGGCGGGTGGTCAGCCGCTAATTTTGGGTACGCAGACAGGAATTCAAAGCGGCGCCGGCGGTACGGTTTTGCAGACAGGTCCGTTGAATGAATCGGGCATGGTGCCCGCACATCCGATGGCCAAGTTGCCCGAGTTGACGCAGCAAGATCAGCAGACGATCGTTGTTTCGCCTTATATCGATCTTCAGCAGGGCGGACATCATGGCGGGCAAGGGTACGGTTCCTCTTCGGGCGGACAGCAGGCGCCGTCCACTAACCGCCGTAGGCCACGTTCGACATCACCTCATTCCAGCGCATCTTACGGGGTGCCAACCGGCACTCAAACTCAGGCCCCGGCTCCGACCAAGCCTGGAGTGCCGCAAGGGCGACAGTCACCCGGGCAGCCTCCAATAATCACACCAATACTCGTTACAACGCCGAAATCGGTCGCAACACCTAGCCCCGTTTCGACCGGGCCAAACCGAAACCGATCGTCGGACTCGCATACGGTAACCGGTGCGGTTACCACGTCGCTAGATTAACGGCGAACGGCTCAGGGGCGTTGAGTCACCGCGATGTTCAAGTTTGAACGCGGCCTTGCTATCCTGGCCGAGGGCTTCGACGAGATAGGGCAGCGTCTCTTTCAATTCAGCCGCAAGCGTATACGGCGGATTTACGATGAACATCCCGCTCCCGAACAAGCCAAAGCCATCCACGGGTGGTTTGCTCACGGTTAATGACGCATGAAGCCAGTTCTTGGGTTGAACGCGCTTCAGTTGTTCGGCGAAACGCTGTGACTCGAGCCGCGTCACTTGCGGATACCAGATTGCATAGGTGCCGGTCGCGAAGCGCTTCAGGCTTTCCTCAAGGCAATTCAGCGTGCGTGCGTAGTCGCGTTTGTCTTCGTACGACGGATCGATCAGGACGAGCGCACGTCGCGGCGGTGGCGGCAACAGCTTGATGATGCCATCGAAACCATCGCCTTCGAAGAGCACCGCACGCCGGCCGGCGTCGCGGAAATTGTGGCGCAACACGTCGATTTCGGTGGAATGCAGCTCGAACAACCGCATGCGATCCTGTTCGCGCATCACTCGCCAGGCAAGATAGGGCGAGCCGGGATAAAACTGCAGTTTGCCGTCCGTATTCAGCGCCTTTACCTCTTTGACGTAATCCTTCAGCAATCCTGGCAAATCACGCTTGGTCCAAATCTTGGCAATGCCTGTTTCGAACTCGCCTGTTTTGGTCGCAAATCCGTCGGTCAGCGAATACACGCCGGCGCCCGCGTGGGTGTCGATATACCAGAACCCCTTGTCCTTCTGGGCAAGGTGTTGCAGCAACTGCACGACGACCGAATGTTTCAGGACGTCTGCGTGGTTGCCTGCGTGAAAGGCGTGTCGATAACTGAGCATGGCAAAATGAGTGAGCGAGACGAGAATGAGCGCGGCCTGAGCCAGACGGACGAAGAAAGTACCTGAGCGCCAGGATGTAAAGGCGCTCTACGGCACCACAAGGCGCACGCGGCAGGGTCGTTATTGTAGCCGACGCCCCTCCTTGTCAAGGCTAACGCGTCAGACAAGCCAGACAAGCCAGACAAGCCAGACAAGACCGTCAGACGAACGCGTCGCCCACAATTTCCTCGATGCGCTGCTTTACCACCGGCGTGATCTTCTGCACGACATCGATGGCCTTCATATTCTCGTGAATCTGTTCAACCCTTGAGGCGCCCGTAATGACTGTGCTGACATTCGGATTGAGCAAAATCCAGGCGAGTGAAAGCTGTGAAACCGAGCAGCCAAGCTCGTCGGAAACTTCCGCAAGCCGCGCAACAATATTATTCGCGCCCGTGTCGGTCAGCTTTTTGGCCAACCACTCGTAACCTTGAAGCTGTGCGCGGCTGTCCGACGGAACGCCATCGCGATACTTGCCGGTGAGCAAGCCTGACGCGAGCGGACTCCAGGTTGTCAGACCCAATCCAATGTCTTCATAGAGACGCTTGTATTCGTTCTCGACCCGCTTGCGATGCAACAAGTTGTACTCCGGCTGCTCCATCACGGGTTTATGCAGATGGTGCCGCTCAGCAATGTCGTACGCCGTGCGAATCTCATCGGCGCTCCATTCCGATGTGCCCCAATACAGCGCTTTACCGCGCGCGATGATGTCGCTCATTGCCCATACGGTTTCCTCAATCGGCGTATGCGGATCGGGCCGATGACAAAACACGAGATCGACGTAATCGAGTTGCAGGCGAGCAAGCGACCCGTCAATGGCGTTATGCAGGTATTTGCGGCTGAGCGTTTGCTGCTGGTTCGGCCCTTCGTTGATACCGAAGAAAAACTTGGTCGACACCACATAGCTGACCCTCGGCCACGCGAGTTCTTTTAGCGCGCGGCCCATGATTTCCTCGGACTTGCCTTTGGAATAAACCTCGGCGTTATCGAAGAAATTTACACCGTGATCGCGGGCGGCAGCGAGCGACTCGCGCGCCGCGCGATGATCGACCTGCGTGCCGTAGGTTACCCACGAGCCGATCGACAATTCGCTGACCTGCAAGCCGGAACGTCCTAGCCGACGATAGTTCATATTCGTGATCTCCAGTTTTCGGTTTGAGCTGCTTCAAGCGGTTTCAAAGCTTAATCCGATTTCGGGATTCGCGTGGCCATGCACGACTTGGCTAGCCCTTACGTTCATTGGATGCGTGTTTGAACGATAGCGCGGCCGGAGGGCATCGAATAGCTGACCGAACGGCCTATGACATTTATCGAGGTTGATCGGCGTGGCGTTGCGTGGTTTCATTGTCCCGAACCTGAACGAAGGAGAGGCGACAAATGACATCACTGAATACGAGTCTGGCGGGCAAGGTGGCGGTGGTCACGGGCGCGGCGAGCGGGATCGGTAAGCAAATCGCCCTGAGCTTTGCGGAGGCGGGCGCAGCGGTCGCCATAGCGGACCTGAAGCAGGACGCCGCCGACGCCGTGGCCGAGCAGATCCGCTCGCAGGGCGGCCGGGCGCTAGGCGTGGTCATGGACGTTACCGACGAACAGGCGGTGAATGCCGGTATTGACCGAGTGGCGGCGGAATTCGGCTCAGTCGATATCCTGGTGTCGAATGCCGGCGTGCAGATCGTCAATCCGATCGAAAACTACGCGTATTCCGACTGGAAGAAGATGCAGGCCATTCACGTCGATGGAGCATTTCTGACGACGAAAGCTGCGCTCAAGCATATGTACAAGGACGATCGCGGCGGTGTCGTGATCTACATGGGATCGGTGCATTCGCATGAGGCGTCGGCGCTCAAGTCCGCGTATGTCACGGCCAAGCACGCGTTGCTCGGACTGGCCCGTGTCTTGGCGAAGGAGGGCGCGAAGCACCACGTTCGCTCCCACGTGGTGTGTCCGGGTTTCGTACGTACGCCGTTGGTCGACAAGCAGATTCCGGAGCAGGCCAAGGAGCTGGGCATCACCGAAGAAGACGTAGTCCGGAACGTGATGCTGGGCGGTACTGTCGACGGCGTGTTCACAACGGTGGAAGACGTGGCGCAAACGGTTCTGTTCCTCGCAGCTTTCCCCACGGCCGCGCTCACGGGTCAATCGATCGTGGTGAGTCATGGCTGGTACATGCAATAAGCCTTCAAACAGGAGTATCGATGGCAGAGCGAACGGGCATTGCACGCAGACAGAATGAGACAAAAGGAATGAAACGGACGAAAGAACCTCGCAAAGTGACGTCGCTGGACCTTGGGGAATCACCTGAGGCAAGTGTCTCGGGCGGCCCTGAAGCGCAGAAGCGTATCAAGTTGCCGCCGTATGAAACCATCGCGTTGATGTTGCAGGGCGGAGGTGCGCTCGGTGCTTATCAAGCGGGCGTATATCAGGGGTTGAACGAGGCTGGCATTCACCCGAACTGGATTGCAGGAATCTCGATTGGCGCGTTGAACACGGCGATCATCGCCGGGAATGCGCTCGAGGATCGTGTGCCACGTTTGCTGGAGTTTTGGGAGACGATCTGCCAGCCCGCTTTCATGCCGCCGTTGCCCGCTTTTGTTGAACACGCGTTCTTTAATTCCACCGATGAGATCCGCAAGGCTTTCACCGCCATGCAGGCCATGGGCGCGCTGGTCGAAGGACAGAAAGGGTTTTTCATCCCGCGTTTTCCGCCGCCCTCACCATTGGCTGCAGGAGAGCCGGACACGGCGAGCTTTTATGACACATGTCCTCTCAAGGGGACGCTCGAACGGTTTTGCGATTTCGATCGGATCAACTCGCGTGATACACGGGTGTCGGTGGGTGCGGTAAACGTTGCTACCGGTAATTTCGCGTATTTCGACAACACTCACATGAAGTTGCGTGCGGAGCATTTCATGGCTTCGGGGGCGTTGCCGCCGGGTTTTGCGGCTGTCGAAGTTGATGGCGAGTATTTCTGGGACGGTGGCCTGATGTCCAACACGCCGCTTTACGAGATTGTGCAGGCTACGCCGCGTCGTGACACACTCGCGTTCCAGGTCGATTTGTGGAGCGCGCGTGGACCCGTGCCGGACAGTATTGTCGACGTAATGGGGCGCGTGAAGGACATTCAATACTCCAGCCGGACGCGGTTCGTTACCGATGCGATGCAGCGTTCACAGCGGTTTAGGAACGTATTGAGGGAAGTGCTGGACAAAGTGCCGGTAGACATCCGCAACAGCGATCCGTGGTGCAAGACGGCCCAGGAACTTGCGTGTTCGAAGCGTTATAACGTGATCCACCTTATCTACCGGCACAAGGAGTACGAAGGGAACTATAAGGACTTTCAGTTTGGGCTGTCGACCATGCGCGAGCACTGGGAAAGCGGCTTGTCCGATATTCGCGGCACGCTCTCGCATCGCGATTGGCTGGATATGCCCAACAACGACGCGGGTTTCATCACACACGATATTCATCGCGACGGGCGCAACTAGCGCGTGGACGTTCTTGTCTGCAACACACCCGCATTGCAAAAAAACGGCGCTCACACGGAGCGCCGCTTTTTAGGCCACAAAAGAGACCATAAAACCCAAACTTACTTCAGCACGGTTGCGACGGCGTTGGCCACCACTTCAAGATTGCGCGTGTTCAACGCGGCCACGCAGATGCGGCCCGTGCTGACGGCATAGATCCCGAACTCCTCACGAAGACGATCGACTTGCGGCGAGGTCAGGCCCGAGTACGAAAACATGCCGCGCTGCTGGTTCACGAAGCCAAAGTCGCGCTGCACCCCTGCTGCCTTGATGTGCTCGACCAGGCCGTTACGCATGGCGCGAATGCGGTCACGCATTTCGCCGAGTTCCTGTTCCCACGTAGCGCGCAATTCAGGCGAAGCGAGGACGGCGGCGACGACTGAACCACCGTGCGTCGGCGGATTCGAATAGTTCGTGCGGATCACGCGCTTGAGTTGCGACAACACGCGCGTGGCTTCTTCCTTGGCGCTCGTAATGATCGACAGTGCGCCCACACGTTCGCCATACAGCGAGAACGACTTGGAGAACGACGATGACACGAATACGTTGATATCTGCCTTGGCGAAGAGACGGACGGCCGCAGCGTCAGCGTCGATGTTCTCGCCGAAGCCCTGATAGGCGATATCGAGGAACGGAACCAAGGAGCGCGCCTTCACCGTTTCCACGACTTGTTGCCACTGCGCAGCGGTCAGGTCGACGCCGGTCGGGTTATGGCAGCACGCATGCAGCACGACGACCGTTCCGGCCGGATAGCTGTTGAAAGCTTCCAGCATGGCGTCGAACTTCACGCCGTGCGTGGCTGCGTCGTAGTACGGGTAGCTCAACACGTCGAAACCCGCGTATTCGAACAACGCGCGATGGTTTTCCCAGCTCGGGTCGCTGATGGCGACTTTGCCCGTGGGATTCAGCCGCTTCAGGAAGTCGGCGCCAATCTTGAGCGCACCCGTTCCACCCAGCGCCTGAGCCGTGATCACGCGGCCGTCTGCGATCAACGGCGAATCATTACCGAGCAGCAGCTTTTGTACGGCTGCGTCGTACGCAGCGATACCTTCAATAGGCAGATAACCACGCGGCGCGGCGAGTTCCGTACGCGCTTTTTCGGCTTCGCGAACAGCGCGCAGAAGCGGAATCTTGCCTTCTTCGTTGAAATACACGCCCACGCCGAGATTGACCTTGGTGGTGCGCGGATCGGCGTTGAAGGCTTCGTTCAGGCCCAGAATCGGGTCACGGGGGGCAAGCTCGACGGCTGAGAAAAGAGACATGATTTATCGACGGTAGTGGAAAGGCGGCACGGGCGATCGGGATGGGAAATCGGCTGCTCAATCGCTAAAAGCGGCGCAAACCGGGCCTCAAGGAGCCAACAAGAGCCAACTAAACTCCGTCCCATCGATGAAAACCCCAGTTCGGCATTGTAACGAATCGGCCGCCGCTTTTCGGCTTGGCGAAACGGAAGAAATGCAGGATTTGGCCATTTTTTTCCGGCATTTTGCTAACTTTCCACGAAAACCAGGACGACGGAGGGCCGCGTGCCTAAACAATATTCCCAAGCTTTCATCAGCCAATACAATCACTTGCGATTTCGGGGCGTCGCCCCATCTTGGAAACATTGGGCATTGCGCGAAAACCTCGCGCTAACTGCCCTGAACCTGTTCCAACATTCCTGATTCGCCGTCCAAACCCGCTCCAGCGCGAACCGCTAGAATGGGTGTTTGCTCTCGGCCAAGGCACCTCTTCCTCATGTCCGATACCCCGCTACTCGAAACCACCGAAACCCTCGACGAATCCAAATTCGTGACTTTCGAAGGTTCACCGTTCCAGCTTTATCAACCGTATCCACCCGCTGGCGACCAGCCGACGGCGATCGCAACGCTCGTGGAAGGCATTGAGGACGGCTTGTCGTTCCAGACTTTGCTTGGCGTAACGGGCTCGGGCAAGACGTTCACCATGGCGAACGTGATCGCGCGCATGGGACGGCCGGCCATTGTGTTCGCACCGAACAAGACGCTCGCCGCGCAGCTTTACGCGGAATTCCGCGAGTTTTTCCCGCGCAATGCCGTTGAATACTTCGTTTCTTACTACGATTATTACCAGCCGGAAGCCTACGTTCCGCAGCGCGATTTGTTTATCGAGAAGGATTCGTCGATCAATGAGCACATCGAGCAAATGCGGCTCTCGGCGACCAAAAGCCTGCTGGAGCGGCGCGATGTGGTGATCGTGGCGACCGTGTCCGCAATTTACGGTATTGGCAATCCGTCGGAATATCACAAGATGATTCTGACGCTGCGTACCGGCGACAAAATGGGGCAGCGTGACATCATCGCGCGCCTGATCGCGATGCAGTACAGCCGCAATGAAGCCGATTTTTCACGCGGGACGTTTCGCGTGCGCGGCGACACCATCGACATCTTCCCGGCCGAGCATGCCGAAATGGCGGTGCGCGTCGAGCTATTCGATGACGAAATTGAGTCGATGCAACTCTTCGATCCGCTCACCGGCCGCGTGCGAAACAAGATTCCGCGTTTTACCGTGTATCCGTCGTCGCACTACGTGACGCCACGCGACACGGTGATGCGCGCTATCGAGACGATCAAGCTGGAATTGCGCGAGCGGCTCGAGTTCTTCCACAAGGACGGCAAGCTGGTGGAGGCGCAGCGGCTCGAACAGCGCACGCGTTTCGACCTGGAAATGCTGCAGGAACTGGGTTTTTGCAAAGGCATCGAGAACTATTCGCGGCACTTTTCCGGTGCAGCGCCGGGTGAACCTCCGCCAACGCTTGTCGATTATTTGCCGCCCGACGCGCTCATGTTGCTTGACGAGTCGCATGTGCTGATTGGCCAGCTGAACGGCATGTATAACGGCGACAAGGCGCGCAAGGAGAATCTCGTCGATTACGGTTTCCGGATGCCGTCGGCGCTGGACAACCGGCCGCTGAAATTCAACGAATTCGAACGCAAGATGCGCCAGGCGATCTTCGTTTCAGCCACGCCGGCCGATTACGAAAACCGCACGTCGGGGCAGGTGGCCGAACAGCTGGTGCGTCCGACCGGCCTGGTCGATCCCGATATTGAAGTGCGTCCAGCGCGTTCCCAGGTGGACGACGTGCTCGGTGAGATCAATGCGCGCGTCAAGGTGCACGAGCGTGTGCTGGTGACGGTGCTGACCAAGCGCATGGCCGAACAGCTAACCGAGTTTCTCGCGGATCACGGTGTGAAAGTGCGCTATCTGCATAGCGACATCGATACGGTCGAGCGCGTGGAAATTATCCGCGACCTGCGTCTCGGCACGTTTGATGTGCTGGTCGGGATCAACTTGCTGCGAGAAGGGCTCGATATTCCGGAGGTGTCGCTGGTCGCGATCCTCGACGCCGACAAGGAAGGTTTCCTGCGCGCGGAGCGCTCGCTGATCCAGACGATCGGCCGGGCTGCGCGTAACGTGAACGGCAAGGCGATTCTTTATGGCGACAAAGTCACGGACTCGATGAAACGTGCTATCGGCGAGACCGAACGGCGTCGGACGAAGCAGATTGCGCACAATCTCGCGATGGGCATCACCCCGCGTGGCGTGACCAAGCGGATCAAGGACATCATCGACGGTGTTTATAACGCCGACGATGCCCGCGCCGAACTGAAGGAAGCCCAGACCCGCGCGAAGTTCGAAGATATGTCGGAAAAGCAGATATCGAAGGAAATCAAGCGGCTCGAAAAGCAGATGATGGATCACGCGAAGAACCTCGAATTCGAGAAAGCTGCGCAAACGCGCGACCAACTGTCGCTTCTGAGGCAGCGCGTGTTTGGCGCAAACGTGGGTGATCACATTACGGGTATCAACTGAATGTAAGGGTTTCAGGACAGGACGCGGCGGCCCGGAAGGGTTCGCCGCGTTTTTTTTGCATGAAATTCCAGCTCGAAAAGTGTTCCGTCATCCCAAAAACCCAGCAGGCACAAGGCTTGTTGATTCCCATCAAATTGTCCGGCCCCGTGATCGGTGCTAAACTCTCTACTCATTGAGAATGGTTCGTATTAACGTTGTTTGTTGCGTTCTCATTCCGATTACCCATCATCGACGCCCACTGATCGGTGAACTGACCAAGACCAGAGCGAGCGCGCAGCGCGTGGCCGTTCAATAACAAGAAGGAGTGAAGGATGCAGGTTTCAACTTTCGTACGCGGCTCGGTAGCTGCAATTGCGCTTGCGGCAATGGCGTCGGCATCGGCTGCCGAATATCCGATCGGCAAGCAGCATATCGAGAACGGCATGGAGGTTGGCGCGGTGTACCTGCAGCCGATCACCATGGAACCGGAAGGCATGATGCGCAAGGCCTCGGATTCGGACGTGCACCTCGAAGCCGACATCCACGCCGTGAAGAACAATCCGAACGGCTTTGCGGAAGGCGACTGGATGCCTTACCTGCAAGTGACGTACGAGCTGACCAAGGTCGGCACGACGCAAACCATCAAGGGCGACATGATGGGCATGGTCGCCAACGACGGCCCGCATTACGGCGACAACGTGAAGCTTTTCGGCCCGGGTAAATACCACCTGAAACTCAACATCGCGCCGCCGATGCAAACCGGCCACATGGCCTTCGGCCGTCACGTCGACAAGGAAACGGGCGTGGGTCCGTGGTTCAAGCCGTACACGATCGAATACGATTTCCCGTTCGCCGGTATCGGCAAGAAGGGCGGTTACTAAGTAGTCGATAGTCGAATCAGGCGTCCGGCAAGCCGTAGACCAGCGTGAAGTGACACGTCCCGCCGGGCGTCGCAGCCAGGAAGTATGCATGCAACGTAAAACCAAGTTGGTCGCCGCCTCGCTAGCCTTGGCGGCTGGATGGTTCGCCAGTGCCGCCGCGGCCCAAGCCGCCGACCTGCCGACCTTCAGGCTGGAAATGAACGACGGCAAGCTGAATCCCACGCGTATTGAAGTGCCGGCGGGGCAGCGCATCAAGATCGAAGTGCACAACATCGGCAAGGGTGCGGCTGAATTCGAAAGCATCCAGTTGCGCAAGGAAAAAGTGCTCGCGCCGGGTGCCGATTCGTTCGTCGTGATCGCGCCGCTGGACAAGGGCGAATACAAGTTCTTCGATGATTTTCATCAGTCGGCGCAGGGTGTCATCGTCGCGAAGTGAAATCACTCGGCTGGTTGGCGCGCTGTCCGCTCGGCGTTACGCGCTAACCACTTTGGTCTGCAAGAGCGGGAGATAAGTAATGGGTCAGGTTCTTTTCATCGTGTGGCGGGAGAGTGTCGAGGCGCTGCTGGTCGTCGGCATCCTGTACGCATGGCTGAAAAATGGCGACGCCGACGCGCGTCGCGGCATACCGTATTTGTGGGCTGGCGTGGCAGTGGGGTTGCTGGCCGCAGTCGCGCTGGGCGCGGCGCTGGTCGGATTCACGGAAGTGCTGTCAGGCGATGCACAGGATTATTTCCAGACCGGCATGGTCTTGGTGGCGTGCGTGCTGATCGTGCAAATGGTGCTGTGGATGAAGCACCACGGCCGGTCGATGAAACGCGACATGGAAGCATCGCTGCAAAGGAGCAAGCAGGACGCGAACTGGTGGGGCGTGACGCTGCTGGTCGCGCTCGCGATTGCGCGTGAAGGCAGCGAGACGGTCATTTTCCTTTACGGACTCGGCTTCGGACAGTCGGGGCACGTTGATCCGATGCAGTATCTCGCGGTCGCGATCGGCCTGGCGCTGGCGTTCCTGACGTTTTATCTGCTGCAGCTTGGCGGCAAGATTTTCTCGTGGCGGCTTTTCTTCCGCGTGACGGAAATCATGCTGTTGTTTCTCGCGGCGGGATTGTTCGAAACAGGCGTCGATAAACTCATCGACAAGGAGATTCTGCCTGTCGTCATGAATCAGGTATGGAACACGTCTTGGCTGCTCGATGACTCCAGCACCTTCGGTTCGCTGGTCGCCACGCTCACGGGGTATCGTGCGCATCCGGCCGGTATGAACCTGATTGCCTATGCGGTGTATTGGGCCGTGATTTTCCTGCTGCTGCGCCGATCGAAAAACCAGATGGCGCAAAAATCGGCGAGAAGGGTGGCATGAGCGACGTGATGAATCGGCCCGGCCGGCTGCAGCAAGCCGGCCAATGGATGCAACAACACGGCAGCACGATCCGCGGCATTCAGTGGGTCGTCGTTGCCGTTTATGCGTTCCTGATTCTCGTTCCGGCGGTCATGCCGCTGCCGGACAATACCGCGCATCTCTGGACCAACCTGACGCTGGCCGCGCAGTTTGTGTTCTGGGGCATCTGGTGGCCCTTCGTCCTGCTCTCCATGGTGATGCTCGGGCGCGTGTGGTGCGGCGTGCTGTGTCCCGAGGGCGCGCTGACCGAGTTTGCGAGCAAGTTCGGGCGCGGCTGGGCGATTCCACGCTGGTTGCGCTGGGGCGGCTGGCCGTTCGTCGCGTTTGGCATCACCACCATTTATGGCCAGATGGTCAGCGTTTATCAATATCCGAAAGCCGTGTTGCTGGTGCTCGGCGGCTCGACGCTCGGCGCCATGATTGTTGGGGTGTTATACGGGCGCGAGAAACGCGTGTGGTGCAAATATCTCTGCCCCGTGAACGGGGTATTTTCGCTTCTGGCGCGGCTCGCGCCGTTTCACTACAAGGTCAACGAGGATGCATGGCGCCGCTCGTATAAAGAGGGTGAGCACGGGCATCGCGTGATCCCCGTCAACTGCGCGCCGCTGGTGCCGCTGCGCGCCATGAAAGGCGCGTCGGATTGCCATATGTGCGGTCGTTGCAACGGGCATCGGGATGCCATTTCTCTCGAGTGGCGTTCGCCCTCGGCCGAAGTCGTGCAACTCGGCGATAAACAAGCGAATCCGTGGGACACCGCGCTCATTCTGTACGGCTTGCTGGGCATTGCTATTGGCGCTTTTCACTGGACCGTGAGCACGTGGTTTGTCGACCTGAAGCAGATCTTTGCGTCGTGGCTGATCGATCGCAATATCCTCTGGCCGCTCGATACCAACGCGCCCTGGTTCCTGTTCACGCACTACCCCGAACAAAACGATGTCTTCTCGTGGCTCGATGGCGGGATGGTCGTGGGTTATATCGTGATGACGGGGCTCGTGTATGGCACGGCGCTCCTTGCCTTGCTGGCCGCCGGCACGCGCATGCTCGGCCGGTTCAGTTTCACCCGCTTGCATCACCTGACGCAGGCGCTGATTCCCGTGGCGGGCGCCGGCGTGTTCCTGGGTTTATCGGCGACGACGGTGTCGTTGCTGCGCGCCGAGCATTTGCCGCTTTGGTGGGTGACCGATGTCCGCCTGGGCTTGCTCGGGCTCGCAAACCTGTGGAGCGCGTGGCTCGCGTGGCGCGTTATCGGCCGATATGCACCTGGGCGATTTGTGGCACAAGGCCTTGCGATGCTGTGGGTGATCGCCGCACTCGCCGTCGTCGATAGCGCCTGGTACCTGATGTTCTGGGGCTTTTCGCGGTAACGTTGCGGGTATCGAGCCAATTTCCTTATCAACGCAACCGACGCAACGACTATCCTTAGGTGATGAAATGAGAACAAAACCCGTATTGACCGACGCCGATATAAAGACCATCGCGGCCGCAGCTGAAGCGCATGCGCTGGCGAACAAGTGGTGCGTGGCGATTGCTATCGTCGATGACGGCGGTCATTTGCTTCACCTGCACAGGCTGGACGGCGCAGGCGCGAGCACGGCCGAGATGTCGGCGGGCAAGGCGCGCACCGCCGCGCTCGGCCGGCGCGAAACGAAAGTGTACGAAGACATGATCAAGCAAGGCCGCACCGCGTTCTTGAGCGCCCCGATGACCGCCATGCTGGAAGGCGGTGTGCCGATCGTGGTGGGAACGGCTATCGTGGGCGCAGTGGGTGTGTCGGGCGTGAAGTCCGATCAGGACGCAGCGGTGGCGCGAGCGGGTATTGCGGCATTGGGGATCGAGAGCGTTTAAGCGCTGCGCGATTGGAACAAGCTTAAAAGTTAAAAAAGCACGTTTTCGCGAGAAAACGTGCTTTTTGCTTAACTGACGGTGCTTTTCAAAGCACACGATTGGGATCAAAAAAAGCGGCTTCGCTGGCTATCGACGACTGGCTGGTGTTTGCACGAAGGGGTCTAAAGTCTCGCGTGCAAGCCGTCATTGCTGGCTAGTGCCAAACACCTCTCGAAGAGGTGGTCCCCACAATACCCGGTACTGAAATTCTGTCCTGCTTCTGCGTGTTACTTCGTGAGAATCAACTTGCCGAGGCGCGTTGCGCGCAGTTGATACGTTTCACCGTTATGCATGATGCTGATATGGCTATGACCTTGCAGCAACGTGTCGCTCCTTAGCGAACGCTCACCGCTCTCCGACCCGCTGCCCGGCGGCGCAGGACGTGCGGTCGTTACAGCCGACGTCCGCGGCCGCGAAATAGTTGCTGCCGCGGAGCGTTCGACAGGGCGACGTAGCCGAAGCGTGTTGGAGCGCAGGAGGTCGGTCATGTCGAAGAATCCGTTCGTTGAATCGATGGAGTAATCTTAATGATAACCATTCCCATTTACAACAACGAAGTTTTCATCGATTACACGTTTCGATAGTCATTGGCTGTCTGGCTATCGAAACGGTCTGATGCCTTAGTGCAGCGGACCTTCGAGATTGCCGTGCGCGAATTGCCGGATGATCCGCACAGTGTCGATATCCGCTTCCCGATACGCCGACTTCACGATCTCCTGCGTCTGAAGCACCTCGGGGCTCGCGTGGGGATCATCGGCTACAGGCAGGGTGGTGGCGTAGGTGAAACGCAGGAACAACTGAAGCTCGTCCGGTTGCTCGATCGCCATGGTCAGCGAGCCGCCGACGTGTTCGGCGGTCGGCAGGATGTCGTAGCGAACACTGGTTTCGGGGATCAGCGTCACGCGGTCACGCACAAGCGCCTGACCGTAGTGCAGTTCGCGTTCGAGCACGTCACCAACACGGGACAGGATCACGCAGCGATCCAGGCCGATCACAAACAATTGCGGCTGCTCCACACGCAGTACAAGTCCATGCCAGACCTGTTCGCGGGTCATCGATTCCACAAATGGATTGAGCGGGTCGTTGATCTGGATGAGGTGTTCGAAATTCAAAACGACAGTTTCCTTAGTTGTTCAATTGCGTAATTAGCGGGACAGCGCGGCGCTTATGCAGATGTAAGGCCCGACTGAATCATGATCGTGCCGCTAAGAATCTTGTGCACCGGGCACGCATTGGCAATTTGCAAAAGCCGTTCCCGCTGGGTGTTATCGAGTTCGCCGGTCAAGAGGATCTGGCGGTCAATCAGAGTACCCTCGGGCGTGATATCCAGGTTAAGCGTCACGTGCACTGCTTCAAGCGGCCATGCCTTGTGCTTTGCGTACATCTTCAGCGTGATCGACGTACATGCGCCCAGGCTCGACAGCAACAAGCTGTGCGGAGTGGGACCGGTATCCGCGCCACCGTGCGACGACGGTTCGTCGGCGATCCAGTCGTGCTGGCCATCGCTTAACGAAACCTGAAAATCCGTCGCATCGATGTGGGCGGTAACAGCCGGCGTCACAAACTTTTCGGACATGCGGTACCCCGGAGTGAGTAAATGGGCAGACAGTGCGGGCAATAAAAGCAGACGATAAAACGGCGCGGCACGAACGACTATTGTGACGCAAATAGTGTCATTCGTGCCGCGCCGGTGAAACGCACGGTCTGATCATGCCCGCCCAACTGCGGCGAGCCTGCCTAGTGGGTGATTGCGCCCATGCGGCCCGCTTGGTAATCGACCACGGCCTGGCGGATCTCTTCCTCCGTGTTCATCACAAACGGGCCGTAGCGGACCACGGGCTCCTTCAGCGGCACGCCACCGATCAGCAGCAACTCGAGGGGCTCATCGCCGGCGGCGAAGGTAATTGTGTCGCCATCGTTCGCAAACACGATCATCTGCTGCGCCGGCACGGCTTGTTTCGCTTCGCCGTATAAGCCGTTGCCCGACAACGCATACCCAAACACGCGAAAGTCACGCGGCACGGGATGCACGACCGATGCGCCCGGTTCTAGCGAAAAATGCTGATAAAGAATGGGCGTACGCGTTTCGATCACGGCCTTGACGCCAAGCGCTTCACCCGCGATGACCTTCACCCGAACGCGGCCGTCATCGCTGGTCGCGACCGGGATCTGTTCCGACGCGATTTCCTGGTAATGCGGCGGAATCATCTTGTCGCGCTTGGGCAAGTTCACCCACAGTTGCAAGCCGTGTACGCGACCGCCGGTGCGCGTGAATTCGGGATCGGGCATTTCGCTGTGAACCACGCCCGCGCCGGCTGTCATCCATTGCACGTCGCCCTGACGCAGCGTGCCGGAATGTCCCGCCGAATCCTTGTGGCCGAACTGGCCGTCGAGCACGTACGTCACGGTTTCAAAGCCCCGATGCGGATGATCGGGCGCGCCTTTCGCCTCGCCGGGCGCGTAGTCGACAGGGCCCATTTCATCGAGGAGCAGGAAAGGGTCGAAATCCATCAAGAGCCGTGTCGGAAACGGGCGATGTACGACAAAACCGCCACCCTCCACGGTGCGGAGCGCGGCAATCGTGCGTTCAATACTGCGTGTGCTTTCCATTTTGTCCTCGCGTGGGTAGGCCAGCGTGGCCGATGAAACGGGTGAGGCATTAGCGCCAAATTTAAAACATAGCGCTATTATATGGACGATATTTCGCGTAAAAAGCCGTCAAACCGCAATGGATTGTCCCACCTGTAGAACAACGAAATTTGAACGAAAACCCGATGAAAGACTTGACCGCATGAAACCTGATTCGCATGACCTCAATGACCTGATGTATTTTTCGTACGTTGTCGAGCACGGCGGTTTCTCGGCGGCGGAGCGGGTGCTGGGTATTTCCAAGTCGCGTTTGTCGCGGCGCGTGTCGGAGCTTGAGACGTCGCTCGGTGTGCGTTTGATGCAGCGGTCCACGCGAAAACTCGCGCTCACCGAAGCCGGCCAGCTTTTCTATCAGCATTGCAAGGCGATGCTTTCCGAGGCCCAGGCGGCTGTCGATATCGTGCATAGCCTGCGTGATTCGCCGCGCGGCAGTGTGCGGGTCAGCGTGCCGGTGACGATCGCGCAGACGTTCTTGTCGGAGGTGATGCCCGATTTCCTGCATCGATACCCCGACGTCCGTGTCGTGCTGAGCGTGACGAATCGCGTGATCGATTTGTTCGAAGATGCGGTCGATGTCGCATTGCGCGTGCGCTCGGAACCGCCGGTCAATTCGACCATCGTTGCACGCCCGCTGTGGCGCACGGAGCAGATGCTTGTCGCGGCGCCCTCGCTGCTCAAACCGAACGCGCCGCCGCTCACGCCGTCGGAACTGGCGCAGTTCGATACCATCGACGTCCCCGCTACCGACGGCCGCCACGTGTATCGCCTGATCGCGCCCGACGGCACGCGTCACGAGTTCGAGCATGAACCGCGCCTTGTCACCGCGGACCTTGGCATGATCCGCGAAGCGGTGCTGCGGGGCGTGGGTATCGCCGCGTTGCCTGAGATGATGTACGGTGCTGCGCTGCGCACAGGCCAGATGTCGCCGGTGATGCCCGGGTGGACTTTTCCGGCGCCGCAACTCTATGCGGTGTTTTTATCGCGGCAGGGCATGGTGCCGGCAATTCGTGCTTTCGTCGATTTTCTTGTCGAGTCGATCAATGACAGCAATCGCTTCCCGGGAGAATGTCCTCTCCCTGCAGAGGCCGCTCGCGAAACAGTGTGACTAATCGCGCCGGATGTGTAAGTTTCTGACATTGAAGCGCGCGCTTGTGATGGTCAGATTCAATCGCCATCGCCTTGAACGTGCTGTGCTCCGGCGCTATATTGAAATCTCTTCGCTAAGGAGCTGCTTATGCGAAAACTCACGGCCACTTTTATAGTAGGCCTGATAGGGCTAATCGCGCTGTCCGTGTCGAGCACGGCTGTCGCATGCAGCGATACTGCGGATTCGAATGTCTCGACGCCAAAGTAATCGCTAGCCCGAATGTGCCGGCGCGCACACAAAAAAAGGCCTTCATCATTGCGATGAAGGCCTTTTACTTTGGGGCTTGGGTTCCGCGGGCAAATCGTGCCGCGCTACTTCCCGCCCGCCTTCGGCTCGGTGACAAAGCCGATCTTCGATAACCCGCCGCCTTGCGCCGCCGACATCACATCGGCAACACGCTCATACGGCACCTTGCGGTCCGCGCGCAAACGCAATTCCGGCTGCGGCGTTTGCTTCGACGCGTCGACGATGCGCGACTGCAGCGCGGCATCGTCCACTTTCTGGTCATTCCAAAGCACCGTTCCGTCTGCTTCGACAGCAACGTCCACGTGCGCCGGTTTCGTGTCTTGCGGCTGGCTGCTCGCCTTCGGCAAATCGATTTTTACCGCGTGGTTGATCGCGGGAATCGTGACGAGAAAGATGATCAGGAGAACCAACATGACGTCGACGAGCGGCGTCATGTTGATCTCGCTCATCATGCCGTCGTCCTCGTCACTGGAGAAAGGGCTCATGGCCATGGCGACGTCCCCTTAGCTCACACGCGATGCAGGCTGCTTGGATCCAGACGTCGACCCGGCAGTTGCCGCAGCGCTCGCAGCATATTGCGTGGCGAGGCGCAGGCCGTCGCCACGTTTGCTGGATGCGAGCTTGGTGCCCGTCACGAAGAATGCGTGCAAGCCATGCGCGAAACGGTTCAGCTTCGTGACGATGGTCTTGTTTCCGCGCGTCAACGCGTTGTAGCCGAGCACTGCCGGAATCGCGACGAACAGGCCGAACGCCGTCATGATCAGCGACTCGCCAACAGGTCCCGCGACTTGATCGATGGAGGTCTGACCGGTTGCGCCAATGGTCAGCAACGCGTGATAGATCCCCCACACCGTGCCGAACAAACCGACGAATGGCGCCGTGCTGCCGATCGATGCGAGCACGGCGAGCCCCGCTTGCATGCGTCCGACGCCTTCATCCATGGTGTCCTTCAGGCAGCGCGTGATCCAGTCCGACACGTCCATGCGGTCGTGCAGATGCGGTTGCGTCTGATGGTGATGATCGGCGGCGTCCTGACCCGAGAGGGCGAGAGCGAGAAACGGATTGTCCTGCGCGTTCGAGGAATGGCTGCTGAGCTTCTTGATGCCGTCGGCGAAATCGTCCGAATGCCAGAACGCCTGCTCGGCATTCTTCGTGAGGCGCTTCAGGCGCACCACGTTCAGTCCCTTCACGACAATCACTGTCCACGACAGGATCGACATGATCGCCAGCGCGAGCGCGATACCCCGCGTGACGAAATCCCCTTGCGCCCAGACATGCGCCAAGCCGTAGTTTTGCATTGCAGTTCCTGTAGATATCTAAAATTAGGTCGAGTTCTTTGTTTTATCCGCCAGCCGTTGTATCGGTCTCAACGGCCGCGCTAGTCGTTCAGGCCAAAAACGAACGGCTGGGAATACGCAGCGCGGATCGCCACGCCGTTTTCCTTATAGGGCTTGCATGCGCTTGAACGCATGGCGTCGAGCGCGGCGTCATCCAGTCGCGACGAACCGCTGCTCTTCTTCAGTTCGATGTTCTCGATCTTCCCCGTCAGCCCGACGACGAATTTCACCAGCGCCGTCCCCGATTCCCCGCGACGACGCGACATGGCCGGGTAGTCCGGCACCGCGATGTTGCATTCAAGATGCGCGACGTCCTTCGGCGCGTTCAGCTCCATCGTCGGACGCCCAATAGCCGGCGCCGCTGCAGCGGGCGCCGCCGCAACGGGCGGCGTGGGCGGAGCAGGAGCGGGCTCAGGCGCGGCTGCCGCAACGGGCGAGGGCGCCGTGGTTTGCGGCAACGGCGTTGGCGCGGCCTTCACGTGCGGCTGAATGACGGGCTTGGGTTTTGGTTGCGGCTTCGGTGGAACCGGTTTCGGCGGCGTCGGCACGGGCGCTGACTGAATGGCCACGGGCGCTGCAACAGGTTGTGGCGGCGCAGGACTGATCAGTTCGGCAGTAATCGTCTTCGATTCGATCGCAAGCGGCGGCGGCTCATTTCGCATCGTGAGGACGATCGCGAGCAGGGCCACGTGAATCGCCACCACAGCGACGCTCGCTGCAATCACACGCGGACTGAGGCCAGAGGATTCGATCGAACGGGAGGAGTGAGCATTAAGCGCCGCAGCCGAATTGCCGGGCGAAATCAGGGGAGACGGCATATCAGCGTGGTTCTACGGCAGTGACGCCGTACGAACAGCGAAAGCCCATGCAGCATGTGAGACTGGAGGACTTCATTTTCGAAAGATGAGCAGAGAAATAAACAGCGTGGCCACGAAACCGATCAGCAATTCCATCATTCCCTCCTTGAACGGGGGTTGGCGGGCTGGCTCAAAGTGACCTGGCTTGCGGGCGGAGAAGCGGGGACTGCGAATTACACTTGGTAACGCTGCGACCGTTGACGATCGGCTTAAAATCAAGCGTTGGAGCTGTTACGTAGCCATTGCAGGGCAGTAACACGCCAGGGGTCCGCGCTGGGCGAATCCCCGTTGAATCGGAGCGTGCTTACGCGGCCTTGCGTTCGTAGAACGTCAGCGGTACCGCCTGATGCTGATCGCCACGCGTAGCGCAATGCGAGGCGCAACCGCTTTCGAGCATCACGTCGCGCACGGTGTCTTCGCATTTGCCGCAGCACATGGCAACACCCAGTTCGAATTGCAGTTCGTCGAAGGTAGCAACGCCTTCCGCAATCGAGGCGCGAATCTTTCTGTCCGACACTGACTTGCACACACAGACGATCATGATTAACCGCAATAGCTAACGTTAATGCGAATTATTATCATTCCTTATGCGTTGGTTGGCAATAGGGGTGAGCGGTTTTTTTCGACAGGAAGCGGACGGGAAAAAGGGGCGGGACGCGGAGGCTTGTCGCGTAAGGCGCCATACCTGTGCAAGCAACTGAAACCGCGTGCCTCGAAGGGGCTTTTTTAGCCGCTCAAGCAGGGTTTTTGTGACTTTGATGAGGGCGGCGCGAGGGGACAGACGGAGAGTCGCGGCCTCAGACCGGATCGGATTCCAGTTCCAGCGTTCGCCGTGAAGGGATCACAACGCGTTCTACGGTCACATCCAGTCCGAGTAGCGACGCTGCGAGTTGCCGCAGAGCCCGACCATCGTTCGTGGAGTAAAAGCGCGGCAATTCGACTGCCTGAGCCTGAGCAGGCGCAGCCCGCAGCCCAAACGAGTCCAGTTGCCGTTCGAGTTGCCGCGCAATCGCGACACTCGTATCGACCAGCTTGAGCCGGTCGCCGGAAATGGAGCGGATGGCTTCATCGAGAAAGGGGTAGTGCGTACAGCCAAGCACCAGCGTGTCTGCGTTGGCGTCGAGCATGGGTTGCACGTAGCTTCGCAGCAGCGCAACAAGTTCTGGCGAATTCGTGTCGCAGCGTTCCACTGCCTGCACGAGGCCGTGCCCCGGTTGCAGGATGAACTGGCAATCACTGGTATGGCGTTCGGCCAGAGCTTGAAAGCGCGCGCTGCGTAACGTAACGGCGGTTGCCAGTACGCCCACCACGCGCGTTTGCGACGTGAGCGCCGCCGGCTTGATACCCGGTTCCACGCCGATCACTGGAATGGACAAGCGTTCCCGGGTTTGAGCGATGGATTGCGAGGTCGCCGTGTTGCAGGCAACCACCAGCGTCTTCGCGCCCTGCGACACCAGCCATTCGCCAATCGCAAGCGTCCGGTCGGCGATAAAGTCGTCATCGCGTTCGCCATACGGCGCGTACAACGAGTCCGCCACATAGATCAGCCGTTCGTCCGGCAAGGCGGCGCGCACTGCGCGCAACACGGACAAACCGCCGAGGCCCGAATCGAAAATGGCAACGGGCGCGCTCGAACCTGGCGCCTCGAGAGAGGAACTGACGGGGGAACCAGCAGCAGAAATGACAGCGGAGCGACCCGCTGAACGAAGGGCGTCGAAGGGCATTGTGGCCGGTAGGTTACTCGTTCTCGCCCATCATGGTCTGCTGATAGTTCTGGATGCCGACCTTCGCCACCAGATCGATCTGCGTTTCCAGCCAGTCGATATGCTCTTCCGTATCGTCGAGAATCTTCACGAAGATTTCACGCGAGATGAAATCGCGAACCGATTCGCAATACGCAATTGCTTCCTTGCAGGTGCTCTGTGAAATCTGTTCGAGTTTCAAGTCGCACTTAAGGATTTCTTCGGTCTCTTCACCAATCAGCAGCTTGTGCAAATCCTGAAGGTTCGGCAGGCCGTCGAGCATGAAAATACGCTGGATCAGCCAGTCGGCATGCTTCATCTCGCCGATCGACTCATCGTATTCATGCTTGCCGAGCTTCTCCAGCCCCCAGTGCTTGTACATGCGTGCATGCAGGAAGTACTGGTTGATCGCAGTCAGCTCATTCTTCAGCTGCTGGTTGAGGTATTCGAGGGCTTTGATATCGCCTTGCATGTAAGTTCCTTGTGTGGGCGTTTCAGCTTTTCAAACATAACCGCTCAAGTTTAAAAAGCCAAGATGAAAAATGGTGTTTTCCCCGCTATTTGGCGGAGATTTTGTATTTCTGCGCAGTGGAATGAGAATGAAAATGGTTCTCTGCGCAATAGCTCGAAAATGAAAGAGCCGGGCACGTGGCCCGGCTCTTGTCAGCGCGTATTGCTAGGGCGGTAGTTTAAACCGTCGCGACCGGAATCTTGCCGATCTTTGCTTGCCATTCCTTCGGACCCGTCTGATGGACAGAGGTCCCGGTCGAATCAACGGCAACGGTGACCGGCATATCCTGCACGTCGAATTCATAGATGGCTTCCATACCCAGGTCTTCGAACGCGATCACCTCCGCGCCCCGAATCGCCTTCGAGACCAAATACGCCGCGCCGCCCACTGCCATCATGTACGCGGCCTTGTGCTTCTTGATTGCCTCGATAGCAACCGGGCCGCGCTCGGCCTTCCCGATCATTGAGATCAAGCCGGTCTGCGACAGCATCATGTCGGTGAACTTGTCCATGCGTGTAGCCGTGGTGGGACCAGCCGGTCCAACGACTTCCTCGCGGACGGGGTCCACCGGACCCACGTAATAGATCACGCGATTCGTGAAATCGACGGGGAGCTTTTCGCCTTTGGCGAGCATGTCGGCGATACGTTTGTGCGCGGCATCCCGGCCTGTCAGCATCTTGCCCGACAGCAGCAACGTCTGGCCGGGCTTCCACGCGGCAACTTGTTGCTTCGTCAGCGTGTTCAGGTCCACGCGCTGGCTCGTCTCCGTATTCGCGACCCATTCGACTTTCGGCCAGGCATCGAGTGAAGGCACATCGAGTTGCGCCACGCCTGAACCGTCGAGCGTGAAATGCGCGTGACGCGTGGCCGCGCAGTTCGGGATGATCGCGATCGGCTTCGATGCCGCGTGCGTGGGCGCGGCCATGATCTTGACATCGAGCACGGTGGAAAGGCCGCCCAGACCCTGCGCGCCGATACCCAGCGCGTTCACCTTTTCGTGCAGCTCCACGCGCAGCTCTTCGATCCAGTCTTGCGGTCCACGTGCGATGATGTCTTGAATGTCGATGGCGTCCATCAGCGATTCCTTCGCCATGACCATCGCCTTCTCCGCCGTGCCGCCGATGCCGATTCCGAGCATGCCGGGCGGGCACCAACCGGCGCCCATCAACGGCACGGTTTTGAGCACCCAGTCGACGATCGAATCCGATGGGTTCAGCATCGCGAACTTCGTCTTGTTCTCCGAGCCGCCGCCCTTGGCTGCGATCTGGACATCAACTTTATTGCCGGGGACTATCTCGTAGTGAATCACCGCCGGCGTGTTGTCTTTCGTGTTCTTGCGCGCGCCTTCGGGCGGGCTCACGATGGACGCGCGCAGCACGTTATCCGGATTCAGGTAACCGCGGCGCACGCCTTCGTTGATCATGTCGGTGACGCCCATGGTCGCACCGTCCCAACGCACGTCCATGCCTACTTTCACGAACACCGTGACGATGCCGGTGTCTTGGCAGATCGGCCGATGGCCTTCCGCGCACATGCGGCTGTTCGTCAGGATTTGCGCGATGGCGTCTTTTGCAGCAGGACTCTCTTCGAGTTCGTACGCGCGGCCGAGTGCCTGGATGTAGTCGAGCGGATGGTAATAGCTGATGTGCTGCAGCGAATCCGCAATGCTCTGGATCAGGTCTTCCTGCTTGATGATGGTCATGGCTTGAACGTGGGGGAACGGTGCGTTATTGGGACTGTTTGCGGCGCTTTAAAAAGCGCTCAGGTGTTGTGCTGCTGCTTACTCGTGCGCCTTCGCGGGCGTGCCGGAAGGCTCGTGAAAATGCTCCGGATGCGTATGCGTGGTCAGGCGGTCGACCCATGCCATGACAAGCGCCGACACGAGGAACGCCACGTGGATGATCACTTGCCACATCACGGCGTGCTCGGAGTACTGGTCCGGGTTGATAAACGTTTTCAGCAGATGGATGGACGAGATGCTGATGAGCGCCATGGAAAGTTTCACCTTCAGCACGCCGGCGTTCACGTGATCGAGCCACTCGGGCTGATCCGGGTGACCTTCCACGCCGAGTCGTGAGACGAAGGTTTCATAGCCGCCCACGATCACCATGATCAGCAGGTTCGAGATCATCACCACGTCGATCAGGCCGAGGACGACCAGCATGATGTTGGTCTCGTCGAGCGTCGTCATGTGGGTGACGAGGTGCCAGACCTCCTTCAGGAACAGCACGACATACACGCCTTGCGCCACGATCAGGCCGAGATAGAGCGGCACCTGAAGCCAGCGGCTCATGAAAATGACGGCGGGAAGCGGCTTCATTGAAGGGCGGGGAGGACGGGTGCCGGGGATGTTCGGGGATACGGACATGAGCGGTGCCGGGTCGTGGAGGGTTGATTGAATCCAGTAACTGCTTTGGTCGTGGAGAGCGCGAAACGGGTGAAATGAGACGAAACGATGAGGCTAACCGCGCGAAAATGGACCTCGCGCACATTTTTGAGAAAGCTCGTTATTGTAGCGCGACGCCGCCGACGGGTTGCGGGTCAACCCTTAAGGAAGTCCGAACGCGCCGCGGGCGCCAATACCTGGTCAGCGGCAGTTCAGACGCGCGCGTGAAACCGGTCAGGAAATCATCGGCGGCGCGGTTTTCGACTTCATGCTCGCGAGGACGATGCCGGTGACCACGCACGCCAGCGCGATTCCATGCGCAATCGTCGGACGTTCGCCAAGAAACACAATGCCGTAGAGCGCTGCTGCGATCGGCAATAGCCCGGAAAATACCCCCGCGAGACTGCCGTCCACGTGCCGGATGCCTTTCATCCACAGCCAGAACGAGAAGATGCTCGCCGAAAGCCCGTACCAGAGCACAAGGCTCCAGACACTCAGGCTGACGCTGCTGTAATCGAAGCTGACGAGCGCCGACAACCCGAGCGGGAGCATCAGCAAGAAACCGAAGAAATGCGTATAGGCGCAGATATCGATGGCGGGAAGCGTCTGCGTCAGGCGTCGCGACAGGATCACGTAGAACGACTCGCAACATACCGCGCCAAGCACCATCAGGTTGCCGAGCAGCGACGCATCGTGCGACGCGCCGCCCGCTCCGTGCGCGCCGGCCGTCCCTTGCGCGACGTTGATCACGACGACGCCGACAATGGCGAGCGCGATGGAAATTAACGCACGCCCGTTCGGGCGTTCCTTCAGGAAAAACCACGAGAACAATGCGACGACAGCCGGAATCGTGCTGGTGATCACGCCCGCCGCGACGGCGCTCGTGCGCTGCACGCCGTTGAGCATCAGCAGCGTGAACATGAAGGTGCCGAAGAACGCTTGCTGGAACAAGTTGGCCCACTCGCCGCGCTTGACCCGCCTGATCTTCGCGGGACGCAACAACGGCCAGAGCACCGCCATTGCAATGACGAAACGCAGCAACGCGAACAGCGAGACGGGAATGAACGCAACCACCGACTTGCCGACGCCGACATTGCTTCCAACCAGCAGCATGGCTGCGATGAGGTAGAGCGCGTAACGATTCAAGCTGGAATCCGGACGACGAGTTCAGTTAACATGGCATGGCGCATCATTGATCTCGCTCAATGGAAGTCGCCCAAGCGAAGCAGCGCGCAAGAGCAAGGCGCATCATTGTAGTAAGGGGTCGAAAAGGCCGCATTGTAAAAGTGCCTGCCCCTACGTGTATACCCCGTGGATATTGACTGGGTTGCGTAAGTAGCGGGTAAGGCGCGCGGCTTATCGTCCGGGTATGAAGCCTGGCGCGCGTATGCTGCGCTGTACGAGCAGGCCACGCACAGAGGCAGGAGACACGGCACGACGCGTAGTGCACGCGCATGTCGTCCACGCCTGAAGACATAGCGGTTTTGGAGCCTGCGCTCCGGAATCGCGGCTATCAGATTCACCATCAAAGAAGGGGTTGTCGATGTCTGCGATTGAATCCGTACTCCAGGAACGCCGTATTTTCCCGCCATCGGCCAAAGCAATGGCCGGTGCAGCGATCTCCGGCATGGACGCGTACAAGGCCTTGACGTCCGAGGCCGAACGCGATTACGAAGGCTTCTGGGCGCGACTCGCACGCGAGACGCTTAGCTGGCACAAGCCGTTCACCACCGTGCTCGATGAATCGAATCCACCGTTCTACAAGTGGTTCGAAGACGGCGAAATCAACGCGTCGTACAACTGCATCGACCGTCATGTGGAAGCCGGTCACGGCGCGAAGAACGCGATCATCTTCGAAGCCGATGACGGCACTGTCGTGAACGTCACGTACCAGGATCTTTTGCAGCGCGTCTGCCGCTTCGCCAATGCGCTGAAGAAGCGCGGCGTGAAGAAGGGCGACCGCGTGGTGATCTACATGCCGATGTCGATTGAAGGCGTCGTCGCCATGCAAGCCTGCGCGCGGATCGGTGCGACGCACTCGGTCGTGTTCGGCGGGTTCTCGTCGAAGTCGCTTAACGAGCGGCTCGTGGACGTGGGCGCCGTTGCGCTCGTCACGTCGGACGAACAAATGCGCGGCGGTAAAGCGCTGCCGTTGAAGAGCATCGCCGATGAAGCCATCGCAGCCGGCGGTTGCGATGCGGTCAAGAGCGTGATCGTGTACAAGCGCACGGGCGGCAAGACGCAATGGCACGAAGGCCGGGACCTCTGGATGCACGAGCTCGTCGAGCATGAAGCCGACACATGCGAGCCGGAATGGGTCAGCGCCGAACATCCGCTGTTCATTCTCTACACGTCCGGTTCCACGGGCAAACCGAAGGGCGTGCAGCACAGCACGGGCGGCTTTTTGCTGTGGGCCGCGCAGACCATGAAGTGGACCTTCGACGCCAAGCCGGACGACGTGTTCTGGTGTACTGCCGACATTGGCTGGATCACGGGGCATAGCTATATCGCGTATGGTCCGACTGCTATCGGTGCGACCCAGGTCGTGTTCGAAGGCGTGCCGACCTATCCGAACGCGGGGCGCTTCTGGGACATGATCGCAAAGCACAAGGTCACGATTTTCTACACCGCGCCGACCGCGATCCGTTCACTCATCAAGATGGCCGAAGCCGATGCGAAAGTGCATCCGAAGAGCTTCGATCTGACATCGCTGCGCATTCTCGGCACCGTCGGCGAGCCGATTAATCCGGAAGCATGGATGTGGTATCACGAGAACGTGGGCGCGGGTATTTGTCCTATCGTCGATACGTGGTGGCAGACCGAAACCGGCGGTCACATGATCACGCCGCTGCCGGGCGCAACGCCGCTCGTGCCCGGTTCCTGCACGCTGCCGTTGCCCGGCATCATGGCTGCTGTCGTCGATGAAACCGGTCAGGACGTGCCGAACGGGCAGGGCGGGATTCTGGTGATCAAGCGGCCGTGGCCGTCGGCGTTGCGCACCGTGTGGGGCGATCCGGACCGCTACAAGAAGAGCTATTTTCCGGAAGAGCTTGGCGGCAAGCTGTATCTCGCCGGCGACGGCGCCGTACGCGACAAGGACTCGGGCTACTTCACGATCATGGGCCGTATCGACGACGTGCTGAACGTGTCGGGGCATCGGCTGGGGACCATGGAGATCGAGTCGGCGCTGGTGTCGAATCCGATCGTGGCGGAGGCTGCAGTGGTTGGCCGTCCCGACGATACGACCGGCGAAGCGGTATGCGCGTTCGTCGTGCTGAAGCGCCCGCGTCCTGAAGGCGATGAAGCCAAGCAGATCGCCAATGAACTGCGCGCGTGGGTCGGCAAGGAGATCGGTCCGATCGCCAAACCGAAGGACATTCGCTTCGGCGAGAACTTGCCCAAGACCCGTTCGGGCAAGATCATGCGGCGCTTGCTGCGATCGCTTGCGAAGGGCGAGGAGATTACGCAAGACATCTCGACGCTCGAGAATCCCGCGATCCTCGATCAACTCGGCGAAGCGCATTAATTTGGCTTGAGTATCATCGGGCTTGAACGAACGGCTCCCTGTTTCAGGGAGCCGTTTTTGCATCGCGAGCCTGTAGTTTCAGCCGGCACACGATGTCGATCCCGATTGCCGCTTCTCAAAGCATTTGGTAGATAAGCACATGTCTTCAATTCCACCGCCTGCTTCGAGTCTTGCCGGACCACCGCCCGTCACGGAGGCGATGGCGCACGCGCATCGGGTGTACTGGCGAATGAACCTTGTAGTGATATCGGTGCTGATGCTGATCGGATTCGTCGTCTCGTTCGGCATTCCGCTCATGGCAACGCAGCTAGATCACGTGCGTTTCGCAGGCTTTCCGTTGCCGTTCTACTTCGGCGCGCAAGGCGCAATCCTTGTTTATGTCGCGTTGATCGTGGTGTATATCGTGCTGATGCAATTCGCCGATGCCCGTCTGCAACGGATCCTTGCGCGGCTTGCAGTGCGGGCCATCGATACGCTCGAGCCATGAACTGCCGATGAAGCTTACCCATCGACTCATCCGGGCCTACGCGCTTTACACGCTCGGCTTCTTCCTGTTCATCTACGTGATGGCGCGGATCGAGCGCGTGACCGGGCCAGGCATGTGGATCGGCTATGTGTTCCTGTTCGTGCCGATCGCCGTGTATGCCGTGATCGGCTTGTTGTCGCGGACGTCGGATCTGGTCGAGTATTACGTCGCCGGGCGGCGCGTGCCGTCCGCGTTCAATGGCATGGCTACCGCCGCGGACTGGTTGTCGGCGGCGTCGTTTATCGGGCTGGCGGGGTCCATCTACGCGACCGGATACGACGGCCTTGCCTACATGATGGGCTGGACCGGAGGCTACTGTCTTGTCGCGTTCCTGCTCGCGCCGTATGTGCGCAAGCTTGCTCGGTACACCATCCCCGACTTTCTCGGTACGCGTTTTTCGAGCAACCTCGTGCGAGGGATCGCGGCGTTCGCGGCCATTTTGTGTTCGTTCGTTTATCTCGTCGCGCAGATCCAGGGCATAGGGCTGATTGCGTCGCGGTTTATCGGTATCGATTTCGCGATCGGGATCTTCTGCGGACTCGCCGGCATTCTCGTATGTTCGTTCCTTGGCGGCATGCGTGCGGTCACGTGGACGCAGGTCGCGCAGTACATCATCTTGATCAGCGCCATGCTGATTCCTGTTTCGATGATCGCGCATCGCGAGGGGCTCGGCTGGTTGCCGCAGCTTTCGTATGGGCGCTTGCTGGAGCGCGTGGAAGTGCTGGAGCGCGCGGTTGAACACTCGCCTGAAGAAGCCAGGGTCCGCGACGATTACCGGCGTCAGGCGCAGGAGATCCAGACGCAGATTGATGAATTGCCCGCGTCGTTTCATACGGGCCAAGCTCAGTTGATGGAGGAGATCGCGGACTTGCGCCGGCATAACGGGCCGTTACGCGATATCAACGAGCGGGAACGCGAACTGGCGTCGTTCCCGAAGACGCCTGCCGAGGCGAACGTGCAATGGACCCGCGCCCGCGATGCGATGCTTGAACGCGCCGCGCCACCGGTGCCGGTGGCCGAAGCATTTCCCCCTTCCGACGATGAAAGCGCGCGCCTGCACAGGCGGAATTTCTTGTCGTTGTTGCTGTGTTTGTCGTTGGGGACGGCGAGTTTGCCGCATATTTTGACCCGCTATAACACGACGACATCGGTGGCTTCCGCGCGGCGCTCGGTTGGATGGACGCTGTTTTTTGTCGCGCTGTTTTATGTGACCGTGCCCGTGCTCGCGGTGCTGATCAAGTATGAAATGCTGACGGGAATCGTCGGGCACAAGTTCGCCGATCTTCCTGCGTGGGTCATGCAATGGCGCAAGGTGGAGCCGTATCTGATTCATATCGGCGATGTGAACGGCGATGGCATCGTGCGCTGGTCCGGTATCCAGATGCAGCCGGACATGGTCGTGCTCGCCGCGCCGGAGATTGCGGGGTTGCCGTATGTGATGTCGGGCTTGATCGCGGCGGGCGCGTTGGCCGCAGCGCTTTCTACCGCCGATGGCTTGCTGCTGACGATTGCGAATGCGCTCTCGCACGATGTCTATTACTGCATGGTCGATAAGACTGCGAGCAGTCAGCGGAGGGTCACCATATCGAAGATATTGTTGTTGGGCGTGGCGTTGTTCGCTTCTTATGTGGCTTCGCTCAATACCGGGAATATTTTGTTTCTTGTGGGGGCGGCGTTCTCGTTGGCGGCGTCCAGTCTGTTTCCGGTGTTGGTGCTTGGGGTGTTCTGGAAGCGGACGACGAAACTCGGGGCGGTCGCGGGGATGCTGGCGGGCTTGAGCGTGTGCGTCTATTACATCCTGTCGACGTATCCGTATTTCACGCAGATGACGGGGTGGTCGGGCGGGCGATGGTTTGGGATCGAGTCGATCAGTTCGGGGGTGTTTGGGGTGCCGGCGGGGTTTTTCGTGGCGGTGGCGGTGAGTTTGTTTGACTGGAAACCGGATGCGTATACGAGGGCGCTGGTGGATTATATTCGGCATCCGTGAGGGGAAGAAACGCAAAAAAACCCGCGTCGACACAAGGCGCGATGCGGGTTTCGGGTGCTGCTCAACAATGTGAAACGTATTCTTGGCGGAGAGACGGTCCGCCTTTTCAAGCAATAGCTAAGAATATAGAAAAATAATAAAACCTCTGAAAGCCTTGTCGGTTCTGGGTTTAGTCTATAACAGTCGATATTAACGGATGCTATCATGCGGCCATCAAGTGTAGACTGAAGTGTAGACCAGACGATTAGGCGGACAGAATGGCGCGACCCATAAAAAAGCTATCAGCAGTCAAAGTAAGGCAGGAAAAGACGCCTGGATATTACAGTGACGGCGGCGGCCTTTACCTTGACGTGGGGCCTACGGGCTCGAAGTCCTGGATTTTCCGTTACGCCCGTAACAAGAAAGCGCACTGGATCGGCCTGGGCGCATACCTGAATGTTTCCCTCGAAGCGGCCCGAGCCAAAGCCGAATCGATGCGCCAGGTACTCGGCAACGGCCAGGACCCAAAGGAAATCCGTCTGTCCGAACGGGCAAAGGCTGCTGCGAAAATGACTTTCACGCAGTGCGCGACCGCATACATTGAAGCCCAAACCCCTGGATGGAAGAACGCTAAACACGCGGAGCAGTGGACGAACACGCTGACAACATACGCGGCGCCGGTCATCGGAACAAAGGACGTTGCGCTGGTGGACACAACCGACGTGCGGCAAATCCTAGAACCTATCTGGACGATGAAGAACGAAACCGCGTCCCGGGTCCGTGGCCGCATCGAGAAGGTATTGGCCTGGGCGGCGACGCGTGGCCTTCGATCAGGTGAAAACCCGGCGCGCTGGAAAGGCCACCTGGATACCTTGCTGGCTAAGCCAAGCGCGGTTCAGGGAGACGAACACCACGCGTCAATTCCTTACGCCGAAATCGCAGGTTTCATGGAGTCCCTTAGGGCAATGGAAGGCGTGGCCGCGAAGGCGCTGGAATTCTGTATCTACACTGCCGCGCGGACAAACGAAATCATCGGCGCGCAGTGGGACGAAATCGACCTGGAAGCGAAATTGTGGACGGTTCCAGCCGAACGGATGAAAATGAAAAAGGAACATCGCGTGCCGCTAAGTGGCCGCGCCGTCGCAATTCTGAAGGCGATGGAGAAGGTTCGGCAGGATGATTTTGTGTTCCCCGGATTGAAGAAAGACAAGGGGCTATCGAATATGTCCCTCCTTGCTGTACTGAAGCGAATGGAGCGCGCGGACTTGACCGTGCATGGGTTCCGCTCCACGTTTCGCACGTGGGCGGCGGAAACGACAAACTTCCCCAGGGAACTGGCAGAGAAAGCCCTGGCGCATGCCGTCCGCAGCGAAGTAGAGGCGGCCTATCAGCGCGGCGACCTGCTGGCCAAGCGGGGCAGAATGATGGATGCCTGGGCATCCTACTGCGCCAAGCATTCTGTCTAGCAAACCCAAAAGCCCGTTTGTCGGGCTTTTATATTTCCGAAAACCCCACCGTGGAATCGGGAAGCTATCGCCCTTAAATTGCAGCTATCGATTCTTATACATAGGACGTTAGATGCAAACCACACAAACCCCTGCCCGCATCCTGCGCATTCAATCGGTAAGCGAAATGACGGGGATGGCAATCCCAACCATCTACCTGAATGCCAGGCTTGGTACGTTCCCGAAGCAAATCAAACTTGGCCCGCGTGCGGCTGGTTGGATAGCCAGCGAAGTGCAAGCCTGGATCGATGAACGCGTTCGCGCATCGCGTGGACAATAAAAAAGGGGCTCCCAAATAAATGAGTGCCCCAAAAGACGAATACATGTCCTATTTTAATGCATGTCCATCAGTAGTCCGAAATTTTTTCCATGTGTTGCAGGCCCGAGACAGGGAAACGCGCCTGGCTGCCGTCTGGAAAGCTGCGAGCTTTTATTTCAAGCGTTATGGTGCGACACCTGAACGTGTTGGCTTCATCACTTCTGACCTTTGCCTTCTGAACAAAATCCCGTCGATCCGGCATGAGGCTGTTCCGGACGCAGAAATTGCGCTCGCTGTTGCCAATGCAGCACACCTGGCGGGGCAAGATGGCCGATAACAACATCGACGCCGCAGCAAAGCGCAGCAGAGAAGCCGCCGTGGCATTGGCGATCGACCTGGCGTCCCGTCGCAAGGCTGGAACGACCGGCGTAGATCCTTCCCTGGCTGGCGCCCGCCTGGCTGAAATGGGCATCAACCTGCAAGCTGGCGCGCGTAACGAGCCCCTTGGCAACGTGGCGAATGTCCGCGAAGTTCTGGAAAGGCACTATCGATTCAAAGATAGCTTCTGGCTGGATACGTTTCACCAGAAAATGTTCACGAATTGGGACTGCGACGAACCACGGGCCTGGGCAGACGTGGACCGCTTGGCAATCGCAGACGTGTTGCAAGGTGACATGGGGCTGGTCAAATTCACCCCTGAGTTAGTCGAACAGGCGGTTCAAGTTTTAATGACCCGGAACCAGCGCGACTCATTGAAAGACTGGCTGACAGGCTTGCGCTGGGATGAAGAACCCCGCCTGGACACTTGGCTGTCACGCGCGACCGGCGCACCGCAGGACGAATATCACACCGCTTTGGGCCGCAATTTCATTCTGTCGATGGTAGCGCGCGGCCTTCGCCCTGGCTGCAAGGTGGACACCATGCCTGTATTTGAAGGCGAGCAAGGGGTGCTCAAGTCCACGTTGCTGAAGACGCTTGGCGGTGACTTCTATTCGGAACTAACCGAATCGCTGGACAATAAAGATTTTATGGTTTCGATTCAGGGCCGCTGGCTGGTCGAAATCGCAGAACTGGACGCGTTCAAGCGGTCCGACGTAACGCGCATCAAGCAAGTTCTCAGTTCCCAGGTCGATCGTTTCCGCCCGCCATATGGTCGCCATGCTATCGACGCGCCACGTCGCACCGTCTTTGCTGGCACGACCAACGAGAGCCACTACCTGCGCGACGCGACCGGCGCACGGCGTTTCTGGCCGCTGCGAGTCGTCAGGATTGATCTGGACTGGCTCGAAGAAAACCGCGAACAGCTTTTCGCTGAAGCTGCGGAGATTTTCCGGGACGGCGCGACCTGGTGGGAAATGCCGATCGAAGCGCATCGCGAACAGGCCGAAATGCGGCGCGAGGATGATGCATGGGAAGCCGCTATTTCTGACTACTGCGCCATGCTTAGCGAAGTCACCCTGTCGGACGTGCTGGTTCACGCCGTGGGACTTGAGCTAGCGAAACAGGGCCGCGCCGAACAAATGCGAGCAGCCAAAGCATTAAGCGCAGTAGGCTATTCGGTCAAGGTTGTGAAGCGTGGAGGGAAATGCTTACGCGTTTGGGCTCGCAATTCACCTGCGCCCGACGTGCATTATTAAGCGTTTGCCGGGGAGCTACAAATCAGCCGTGACTCCCTGATCGTTGTCTGGTTACGTTGTTTGTTACGAACTGCCGGAACAGATCGTAACTTCGAAATCGTTGCTGCATATGGCTTGTTACGAGTTACTACCAGTTACGACCTATTCGATAAAAGATATAGAAATAGGTATTCCAGATAGAAGTATAGAAACGACGTTTTTGACGTAACCATCGTAACCTTTCGCTCGAAGCCTTATCTGGCAAGGGTTACGGCGGTTACGGCTAAAAACGTGGGAATAACCGAGTAACCGGGGTAATTGAGGGTTTTGAAAGGCGCATACAGGGAGCAGCGATCAGCCCGACGCGTTGAATCTCGCCTTCCCTGTATGCGGTGTTGCAGGAAAACATCATTTAGACAGTCGATGAAAATAAACTTTTATACGATCCATCGGCGATGCCGGATTTTTGAAATTTTCATATTTTTCGAAAACCATTTTCAATCAATAGCTTATAAAAATCCGTGCTGCTTCTAGCTTCCTAAAATGTTTTCTTATGGAAACAGAATGAGGCCACTTAGGGCGATTTGCATTATGCAAATGCCACATCTAGTATCGAAGACCTCAGCACACATGAGAAACAGTCTACGAATGAATAATGAATCGAATAACGCCTACTTTGAAAAGCGAGACGCATTGGGCATGCGGCATATGCAAATGTTGCGAATTACGCGACCCGGTGATGTATGCGCATGGATGGCATGCGGGTGCATCGTTGCTGCTGAGTCGTTTGCCAGTGGCCTAAGTCAGTGGGAAGGCAGCGTCTGGGGCGCCAAAGGCTTTGGTATCGATGGGGTCGAGGGATCAGGGAGCCACGGCGTCGGCCTTAGGCTGACCAGCACGGCATGCCTGTAGGGCTGCCAGGATGGCCGATGATGCACCAAGGCTGTGCACCCCAGGATTTACGGGTCCTCCCTGAGACGGCCCGCCTGCGGGGATCATGGCACCGCGTTATTTGACTTCTGCGCCAATTTTGAAATTCAGTCCAAGCACTATATCTTGACAATCAAGTATTTGATTTCGATAGTTTTAATAAATCGACAGAAGTAGTGTCACTAAAATAAATCTCTGAGGCCAACCATCATGAATACCGCAACCATTGAAAGCATCGCTCCTGAAATTCCGCCTTACGCCATGCCCGTGTCTACCCTTGCTCGCATGTTCGCCATTGACGCCTCTGTTATTGAGAGCTACGCCCAGCAAGGCATGCTGCCCCGCCTGCCATTCGGCATGCATGACGTCCATTGGCTTCTTGCCCTGCTTCGCGGCCTGAATGCGACAAGCCAGCTTCCCAATCCGCTGAAACCGCATGTCGTGATGGGCATTGGCTGGCTTATCGGCGTTGATATGACGTTCGACGCCGACGACCTGGCGGCAGGCGCCGGAATTTTTGAGCGCAACGGGCTGACACACGAAGAATTCTTAGCATCCATCGGCGCCGCTATTTCCTTCTGCGGCATGTAAAAACCCCACCGTGGAATGAAGGTGCACCAAAAGCAATAATGGGTACACCGTAACCAGTAAGTACAACTTAGAGATACCTAACACATATGAACCTCAAAGAGCTTTTAGAAGCAGCCCGTACCGCGCCAGGCGACGTTCACTTTTACGACCACAACGAAAATCACCGGGGCACGGTCCCGCGTAGTTCGGCTGTTCGTGGCGTGATCGATCTGAAAGGCTCGCAGCTTGACAAGCTGACGACGGCTGACGGCCTGCATTACCGCCTGCCGCTGGCGACGCCTGCCGTCGAACACAGCAAGATTGAGGCGTCGATCATTCGCCAATCACTGGTTGCACAAGCCGGGGCCGAAGTCATCGTTTTTAAAGACCCGGCGACTGCTATTTCAACCGGTACGCTGGGCGACGTGGCAATGCAGAGCATCCCGTCATACTTCACCACGGTGGAGGCCGCGCCTTTCTCGCTGGTCGCAGACGGGGCGAACGTTACCGTGACGCCGTTGCCGATCAATCGCGCAAGTATTCATATGGACGGTGCAGGTGGGCCGGAAACCAACACCGGCGTCTATGGACTTCGGTTCGAGTTCTCCCGAGGCACGTTGAAGGCTTACCCCTCCATCGAAGCGTCGATCATGCACGCCATTATCGCGGGTCTGGCACGCACTGCCGATGCAGTCCTGCTGACCGCAATCGTCGCCGCAACGCCTGCCGCCTTTTCCCTGGCTGCCGCTGCTGCCGCTGGTGTTCGTATGTCTGAACTACGCAGCTTGGTCGGTACAGCAGCGCACGGCGCCGCGATCGACCAAAACGGCGTGTTGCGTGCTGCTGGAATCCAGGCCGAACTGACGCCGGATATGGCCGCGACTATCGTCGGCACGTTCGCCCGATCGGCCATCATGATCCGCAGCGACGTGGACGTGATCGCTGCACGCACCAATCTAGACGGTTCGCTGGCTGTAACTGCATGGGCTGCGTTTCAGCCGCTGCTGCCGGATACCTCGCGCTTCTGGACGGTGACAGCATGAGCAACGCCGACGAACTGATGAAAGAGATTGCAGTGGCGCGCCAGGCCGCTGCCGTAGACGCCGAACGGAACGGCAAAGGCGGCCCCGCCATGAACCGCAGCGCCGCTGCCGTGCGTGTTGAAAGTCGTCGCGACTGGTCTAAGGCTCTCGTTGGCACTCACAGCGTCGGACCACGCGTCCACATTGCCAAAGGCAGCAAGTGATGGGAATCTGGAAAAACAAACCGCCGAAGGAAAAAGCGGCGCCGAAGCCGACAAACATTCTTCCGCGCCATGTCGAAGACTGCCTGGTTGTGGCCACTTACGTGCTGCGGACGGCCGATCCGATAGACGGCCCGCGCGTGATGATGTCGGCACCTCAACTCGGAAATTTCATCGTCGCGGACGACTTACAGCAGCGCGTAGAGCGGGCGTTTCCTGAGCTAAACGCCCGCCAGGTTGCACGCTTTCTTGGCTACGTAAAAGCTGGGACGCAGACGGCGCTGAGAACGACTGATCGACCCGGAAAACCGAAACGAAATTGGGTTTCTGGTGGATCGCAAGAAAGTGGCTTTCCAATTCGGATGGACTGAGAACCATGCAAACAAACACACTTGAAACGATGGTGTCGGCGCGAAAGGAACGGCTTGTTCTAATCGCTGAACCGGACTTGATGAACTCCATCGAGGCGCACAAGCAGCGCATTGAATCGGCCACCGGCCTGCGCGTCACGATGAGCCAGGCCGCCACCAGTCTCATGCGTCGCGGCCTGGAAACGGTCAATGCCAGCTAAACGCCATGAAATCAATGATCGTCAAACGGTATGGGCGCAGGGATCGTATCGAGGCGCGTCGGCACGATCCTAAGGCCCTGACACTGCGAGCCCTCATAGAAAAGAAAGATAGGGATCGCCTGGCGCGAGCGGAACGACAGTCCCCCGCGATGGGCGAGAGGGACGCAGCTTAGGTTTTACTCGCGCTGGCCACCGACGCCGGAAATATCGGTGGCAACCTTCCCCACAACCGGACGCATTCATGGCACAGCCCCAACGCAGTTACCTGTATGGGGCTTTTTGTTTTTCTACCTACTCACATTATCCATATGCAAAACAAACGGCTAAACGCCACAATTGCCATCGGCGGTTCGATTTCGAGCAGCCTTAAGTCCGCCTTTGGTTCGGCCACTGACGGGCTTAAAAAGATCGGCGCCGAGATTCGCGCGACCGAAAAACGGCAGGTCATGCTTGGGAAGACAATCCAGGCGTTCGGCAAAGTCACCGGCAGCACGCGTTTGCAGGTCGACGGCTTGCGTACCAGCTACGCCGAGTCTATCCGGACCATTGACCGCCTGCGGACCGCACAGAACCGTCTGAGCACGGCGCAAAGCCGTTACAACACACTGACGAAGGCGAGCCACAAGATAGGCGGCGCAGCCGTGGCTGCGGGCATTGGGAGCGCGGTTCTGGCTGCCCCGTCCATCATGGCTGTGAAAGAGGCCAAGTCGTATCAAAGCGAATCAGCGCGATTGACGGCCCTTGGCCTGGGTGACAAGGTGAATAAACAAGCTTTCGAGTTTGCAACGGCATTGAAGACGTTCGGCACGTCACAGCTAGAAAACCTGACGCTTACTCGCGATGCGCTGTCTATTTTTACGGACATGCACCATACGGAATTCGCGGTCCCGACACTCGCTAAAATGAAATTCGGCAATGCTGCGTTCTATGGCAGCGAGCACGGCGCGGACAACGAAAGCAAGTTCATGGATATGCTGAAAGTCATTGAACTGCGCGGCGGGGCGAACAGCCGGGAAGACTTCGATAAACAGGCGAACATGGTCCAGCGGGTGGTTTCGGCCACTGGCGGGCGCGTGGGCGCGGACGAATGGCGCAACGTCATTTCGACTGGCGGCACGGCTGCGAAGCTGATGCGCGACGACGCGTTCTATTACCAGCTTGAACCGCTCGTGCAAATGATGGGCGGCGACAAGGTGGGCACGGGAATATCTGCTGCCTATACGTCGCTTTACCAGGGACGCACCACGAAGCGCGCTGCTGAAAATCTGGATAAGTACGGGCTCATTGGCGATAAGTCGAAAGTAAAAAACGACAAGGTAGGCCAGATTTCGCAGCTAAACCCTGGCGCGTTGCTGGGCTCTAAGCTGTTCCGCGAATCGCAATTCGAATGGGTTAAGCAAGTCCTTTTGCCGACGCTGGAAAAGAAGGGCATCACTGACCAGAAAGAAATCGTGGACGTGATCGGCAGCTTTGTTTCGAACAAGAAGGGCGCCGACCTGCTGGCCGCAATGGTTATGCAGCAGAAGCTGATCGATAAGGACGAGCACAAGAATCGCGGCGCATACGATATCGACCAGACGTTTGCCGCTGGCAAGCAAACTGCGGGCGGTAAGGAACTGGACGCCAAAGCCAAGGTTGAAAATCTGAAGCTGCGTATGGGTCTGGACATTCTGCCGCTATACACGCGGGGGCTTGAACTGGCCACGGGCGCACTTGAACGCCTGAACGGCTTCATGGAGCGGAACCCACGGCTTACGAAGGCAATTGCGATTGGGGCTGCTGGCCTGGCTGTCGGCTTGGGCGCACTCGGAACTGCGCTATTTGCGTTAGCGCCTGCCGTAAGTTCTTTCGCCCTGACTGCGCTTGTCTTCAGCAAATTTACATCCGCCGCTGGTGAAGGTGCGTCATCGGTCGGATTGCTAGGCCGGGCGTTTTCTTCGATTCGTGGCGCCGGGACCATTGCCATGGGCGCCATCGAGGGGATCGGCGCAACGCTGGGCGCTATCAGCATGCCAGTGGCCGCCGTCATCGGCGCGGTAGTGGCGGGCGGCCTGCTGATCTATAAGTATTGGGAACCGCTGAAGTCGTTTTTCGGCGGCCTATGGGGTGGATTCGCTGCTGGCGTTGCGCCGATAAGGGCCGCTATTGCTGGTGCGTTCGAACCGGTTGTTAGCGTGATTGCGCCCGTCGTAATGCCAATCCTTAGCGGCATTGGTGGCTGGGTTAAAAGCGCGATTGGCTGGTTTGGCGAACTGCTGAAGCCAATCGATAAGGCAAGCGAAACGACGAAGGCTTTTGGCCAGGCTGGGATGGCTGTCGGCGGCGTAATCGCCAGCGCATTCGAAATGATGCTGAAGCCTATCGAAATGGTTGGTCACGTCATCAAGGCAACGTTCGGCATGATCGGCAGCGCCTGGGATTACGGCATGGCCCATTTGATGGCGCCGGACGTAGGGCAGAACAAGGGCGTCCCTGTTCCGCCACCGGTAGGGCAGAACAAGGGCAGCCCTGTGCCGCCACCACTGCCCGAATACGTGCCTTCTGTTGGTGGTGGTGCGAACAATGACAACCGGCAGTTCCATATCCAACTGACGCAGCAGCCTGGCCAATCCCCCACATCGACGGCGGCAGCCGTGGCCACGCGTTTGGGCGCGTCGGCTTCGCAAGTTAGTCCGCTATTTGATATGGGAATGTAGCGTTAGAGCGCTGCAAAACCATCGGTTAGAGTGTAGTCTGAAGTGTATATCGGGCTACACTTAAAAACAAAAAAGCCCATGAAATCATGGGCTTATCTGTTTATTCTGGCGGAGAGACGGGGATTCGAACCCCGGTTAGGTTTGACCCTAAACACGCTTTCCAGGCGTGCGACTTAAACCGCTCATCCATCTCTCCAGCAAGTCGCGGATTATAGCAAACTCCCGGGGCTGTGCCAGCCCCCTGCAGCAAACGGATTAACAATCCGCAACCTCTCCTCGATGACCAACCCATCATGCATGTCCTCGGAGTAAAGGACGTCGCATCCGGCAAGCAACGCTGCTGCCGCAATCATCGCGTCATACACGGACAGCCCGTATCGCTCTGAAATCCGTCGACCGGTGTCGTGGGTTTCCATCGTCAGTGGCTCGGTCGTGCACACCGCCCGAACCGCGTCCAGCACATCGTTTGTCTCGTTCCACGACATGGCCAGCTTGCGCCGGGTCACATTGGCGATTTCATTCAGCACTTGAACGCTGATGACTCCGCCTTCGGCCATCAAACCCTCGGCACGGTCTGCTTTTGTCGCGTCCCCGGATAGAAGATACAGCGCGATGTTGCTATCCAGAAAGACCTTAGCCATCGCGATTGGCGTCGTCGCGGTTGAACGTGAAGTCAGCGGGAAGGCGCCCACGATACTGACGGAGCCGGTCAAGCAATGCCCGGCCAGTCGGCTTCTTCTTGATCTGGAATTCGCGAGCACCCGCGATAACAACTTCCACGTCGTCGCCTTCGTGCAATTCAAGCGCTTCCACTACCGCCGCAGGGAGGCGGATCGCCAGACTGTTTCCCCACTTGGATACTTGCATGACTGCCTCGCTGGATATACGTTCGTGTATTGTATATCCAGCGAGAATCAGCCTCCGATCTTTCAACCGTGCTGCTGCTTAACTTCCAGCCGGAACCTATGCAGCAACGGCTCCGTATACCCACTCGGCTGCGCGCGGCCCTCAAAAACCAGCGCCTTCGCCGCCTTGAAAGCCAGTGACGTTTCAAAGTGCCCGGCCATCGGCTGATACTGCGGGTCGTTGGCGTTCTGCTTGTCCACGACTGTCGCCATGCGCTCGAACGTCTCGTTGACCAGCGCCGCCGACACCACCCCGTGATGCAGCCAGTTCGCAATATGCTGGCTTGAAATCCGCAGCGTCGCGCGGTCTTCCATCAGGCCGACATCGTGGATATCCGGCACCTTCGAACATCCCACGCCCTGATCAATCCATCGCACCACGTAACCCAGAATCCCCTGCACGTTATTCTCGATTTCCTGGCGAATTTCCTCCTCCGGCCATTGCGCCTTTTCCACGACAGGAATCGTCAGCAGACCATCGAGCAGCTCATCGCGTGCGCTGGCGTAGCTGGTCTTTTCCAGCTCCTGCTGCACGGCTTGCACATCGACCTGATGGTAATGCAGTGCATGCAGCGTCGCGGCGGTGGGCGAGGGCACCCACGCCGTATTCGCGCCCGCTTTCGGATGAGCGATCTTCTGCTCGAGCATCGCGTGCATCAAGTCGGGCATGGCCCACATGCCTTTACCAATTTGCGCGCGCCCACGCAGTCCCGAGCTCAACCCGGCGAGCACGTTATTGCGCTCATAAGACGTGATCCACGCCGACGATTTCATGTCGCCCTTGCGCATCATCGGACCGGCTTCCATGGCGCTGTGCATCTCGTCGCCGGTACGGTCGAGGAAGCCCGTGTTGATGAACGCCACCCGCGCCGATGCCACCGCAATGCACGCCTGCAGATTGACGCTCGTGCGCCGCTCCTCGTCCATGATGCCCATCTTTATCGTGTGGCGCGACAGGCCGAGCAGGTCTTCCACGCGCCCGAACAGTTCATCGGAGAACGCGACTTCCGCCGGGCCATGCATCTTCGGCTTAACGATGTAAATCGATCCCGTGCGCGAATTGAGCTTGTTTTTAAGGTCGTGCAGCGCGCCGAGTGACGTCATCACGGCATCGAGAATGCCTTCTGGAATCTCGTGCCCGTCGCGATCGACAATAGCCGGATTCGTCATTAGATGCCCGACGTTGCGGATGAACAGCAGCGAGCGGCCATGCAGCTTGACCGTCGAGCCATCGGGTGCGGTGTATTCGCGATCGGCATTCAGGCGGCGCGTGAAGGTCTTCCCGTTCTTGGTGACCTGTTCCGACAGATCGCCTTTCATCAGGCCGGTCCAGTTGCGGTAGAGCTGGACTTTATCGACGGCATCGACGGCTGCAACCGAATCCTCGCAATCAATGATGGTCGAGACCGCCGCCTCCATCAACACGTCTTTCACATGCGCGGCATCGGTTTTGCCGATGGAGTTGGTCGCATCGATCTGGATCTCGAAGTGCAGGCCGTGATGCTTGAGCAGGACCGCGGAAGGTGAGCCCGCATCGCCTTGAAAACCAATGAATTGCCCCGGCGATTTCAACTCCGATGAGCCGTTTTTCAACGCAACGACAAGCTTGCCGCCTTCTACGCGATACGCGGTGGCATCGACATGAGAACCGTTGGCGAGCGGCGCGGCTTCATCGAGGAACGCGCGAGCGCGGGCAATCACCGCTGCCCCGCGAGCCGGGTTGAATTGCTTGGTACGTTCGGCGCCATCCGTGTCGGGAATCGCGTCGGTGCCGTAGAGCGCATCGTAAAGACTGCCCCAGCGCGCGTTCGCGGCGTTGAGCGCGTAACGCTGATTGGACAGCGGCACGACGAGTTGCGGCCCGGCTTGTTCGGCGATTTCCGTATCGACGTTCTGGGTCGTGGCCTGCACGGCCGCCTCTGTAGGCACGATGTAACCAATACCTTTCAGAAACGCGCGATACGCCTTCAGATCACGCACGGGTCCCGGATTCTTTCGATGCCACTGGTCCAGCTCCGTCTGCAACCGGTCACGTTCGGCGAGCAGCGCGCGGTTCTTCGGCGCGAGATCGTGGACGAGATAATCGAAGCCTTTCCAGAACGTTTCGCTCTCTATACCAATTCCCGACAGCGCTTCGTCATCGACATACTGGCTAAGCTCGGCTGCGACCTGCAATCCGTTTCGCTTGATCATTTGACTCATAGGTAACTCCGGCTCGTTTGTATTCTGTCCGCGTAAAGCGTTCGCCGCCTTGCAGCGATGTAGTGACATGTTAACGCTTCTTGGTTGCTTTGATCCGGTTCCGGCATAGGCGACCACCTCAATACCCAGCCGCAGTGCGCCAAGACAAGATCTACAGGAGTGACTATATTTGTTGTCCTGTACGCTGAAACGGACCCATAAACTGCCCCGGCGAGCCTGATTGCCACGCTCTTCACGCTTTTGTCTAAAGGATAACCATGACTGATTTGTCCGCTTTCCCCATCACAGCAAAATGGCCTGCGCAGCATCCTGACCGGGTTCAGCTTTATTCGCTGCCGACGCCCAACGGCGTCAAGGTCTCGATCATGCTGGAGGAAACCGGGCTGCCGTACGAGCCGCATCTGGTGAGCTTCGAGACCAACGACCAGATGTCGCCGGCGTTTTTATCGCTGAATCCGAACAACAAGATCCCTGCAATCATCGATCCCGATGGCCCGGACGGCAAGCCGCTGCCGTTATTCGAGTCCGGTGCGATCCTGATTTATCTCGCTGACAAGTCCGGCCAGTTCATCCCGCACGATGTGGCCGACCGCTATGAGACGATCCAGTGGGTCATGTTCCAGATGGGCGGCATTGGCCCGATGTTCGGCCAGCTCGGCTTCTTCAACAAATTCGCCGGCAAGGACTACGAAGACAAGCGCCCGCGCGACCGGTACGTGGCTGAGGCGAAACGTCTGCTTGCGGTGGTTGAGCAACGGCTGGAAGGGCGCGAATGGATCATGGGCGACACGTACACGATCGCCGACATAGCCAGCTTTCCGTGGATACGAAATCTGATCGGCTTTTACGAAGCGGGCGACCTGGTGGGTATTGAAAACTTTCCGAATGTCAGGCGTGCGCTCGATGCGTTTGTGGCGCGTCCAGCAGTAGAGAAGGGCTTAAACATTCCCAAGCGGGGATAAGGGATGAATGGCGGGGCACGGCGGGGCTTTAACCGCGCGCCCGCTTTTCATAGGCTACCAGGCATATTTCAGCCCGGCGCGCACGATGTACTCGTGATAGTCCTGAGCGCCCCATGCGCCGCTGAGATTGCTCCAGGCGCTCCAGTGTTTGCCCAGGTTGCCGTTGACGCCGAGTTTGAGCTGGTATCGATTGGCGGGATAAAGGCCGCCCTCGGGTAACTGGGTGAACGAAACGGTGCTGCTGGTGTTGGTGTACCACCAGTGGGCGGTGGCTAAAACTGGGCGGATTTGTCGGCGCTGAACTTCACGGTGAGCTGCAGGCGCGCGCCCAGCCGGGTGAGCACGCCGCTGGAATTGGCTCCGCTGACCTGGGTGCCGTTAGGCTCGGTGATGGCGTCTTCCTTATAGTTCACATAGATAATCTGGCCCTTCGGTACGAGCACCCAATCGGCGATCAGGGGCACCGCGTACCCGAGCTCGCCCGATATGGCCCAGCCGCGGGCGTTGTATTTGACGGTGCGCAGCTCGTCGCCGGTCACGCTGTTGTTGAACCAGCCGTATTCGGTCCAGGTATCGGCGTAGGGGCCCAGGCGGCTTTGTTCGCTCTGGTACCAGGTCGCATAAGCGCCGACGCCATAGCCTTGCACGTCGCCGTGGGCGCTCGCCGGATTGCCGGCGGCCTGAGCGTCGCTTCTGGCCGTGGTGTAATTGGCGAGCAGCCCGATATGCAGGAGATCGGCGCTGCCGGCCAGTCTTGCCTGGTATGCCTCGATGCCGCCTTGCATGAGAAAGGAGTCGGTGCTGACGCCGAAGACGCCGCTGTTGCTGTTGGTGCCTTCGTTGCTGCCTACAGCGCGTATCCAGACATCCTCGGGGAGGACAGACAGGCTGGGCGCGAGCGCAGGAGCGCCGTTGCCGCCGCTGCTGCGGTCATCGAGGCTGCGCACGAACATCTGCCCGGCCACGTGCTGGTTAGCCAGATAAGCCGCGACTTCCGACCTATAGAGCGGCGTGGGCGGCGCCGGTGGTGTGGGCGGGTCCGGGGGGGTAGGTGGCGTAGGTGGATCCGGAGGCGTGGGGGGCCTGCTCCGAGCTCAGATACCAGTTGCCATCGGCGCTCTGCGCGCCGCCTTGGTTCAGCTTGTATTCATACGGACCGGCGACCACGCGCCCGAGCAGCGTGAATGCGCCGGCGGCCGAGTGGGTGGGGTCGGTGACCTGGACCACCTCGATGCCATTGCCGAAGGTCACCGCGCCCGCGCCGCCGACATTCTTGACGACCACTTGCGTTGGGCCCTTTGTGCCAAGCGTGGTGCTGTCCGCGACCGGCATGTCGGAGCTCGATGCCGCACCGCCCTGGTTGAGCACGGTATCGATGAGCAGCTTGCCGCCGCTGGATGTGTAGGTGCCTCCCGAGACGGTCATGCGATCGCCTGCGACCCGGTTGGACATGGCGATGGTGCCGATGTTGTCGAGGTTTCCGGCGACTGCAAAATCGGCATCGGGGCCCGCGGCAAGCGATGGCAGCGCGTTGCCTATACCAATCAAGCCTTCGTTTGATAACGGAGCCGTCGATCTTGCCGTAGCCGCCGAGCGAGCCGACCCGCTGAGCGTCGACTAACTGCAGGTGAGCTCCCGACTACGATCGTTCTCGATGACTCGCTCGCCGTCGACGCAACCGACACTGTCGGCTCAACATGAGGTCGTGGTGGAAGCGCGGATTGTTTCAACATCGGGCGCGACTGACCTGACCGGACGCGACGACGCCCGAGGCTCGGAGAATCGGCACGCCAGCGTGGTGATCGCGGCGCCATCGCCATAGGTGCTTGATATCAGCAGCCAAGGTTCTCTGCGCTCCGATTTTCGACCCGTTGCAAAAACTTGTTAAGCTCGGCATTCGATCACATCATTTGACCTCAATGCCCGGCATGTTCGAGTTCGAAGAGCTATTGCTTATTGCCTACAAAAAGGAGCGCGCGACGAGCCGGCGTTTGTCGAAGCTCACTTCGCTCTCTGCTCACGCTGCCTTGACGCAGACACTGGAAAAATCCGCCGGCACAAGGACGCTCGCGGAGCTCGTGAGCGCACGGCATCGGGAAAGGGTCGCAGCTGAGCAGGCGCGACACCATCGTGAACAAGAACGTGCAGCCGCACGCGCAGCCCGAAAAGTCCGGCCCGTTGTCCGTGATGCCGCTGCCTGGCATGCGTGGTTCGATGGTTCCGCGTATCCGAATCCTGGCAAGATCGGCATTGGCGGCATGCTGGAGAGTCCTGACGGCGAGGTTGTGAAAATCAGCGCGCGCGCCGGTCATGGCGACAGTTGCGAAGCGGAATATCTTGCGTTGATCGCGGTGCTCGAAGCCGCGGTAGCGCGAAAGCCGGCGCCGGCCAAGCTGGTGATTCATGGCGACAGTCAGGTCGTCATTGAAGACGTGCTCCGCGATGAAGCCAGTAGTGCGCCCGCGCTAAGCACTTACGCGGCGCAGGCGCGCGCTTTGATCGCCCAGCTCGCCGATGTTCGCCTTCAGTGGATTCCCCGCGCCCGCAACGCCGCCGCCGATGCGCTTTCGCAGCACGCCGTTCGCCACGATCCTCATGCGCTTGACGCGGACATTCACGAAAGATCGCGCACGTCCACCGCGGGCGTGTCGCCGAACGTATCGCTTAACGCGTAGTCGAGCACTTTTCGCGCAGCGTCGGCTGGGGTGGAAAGTTGACCGCTGCGTTTGAGTTCATCGAATTTTTCCCGCAACGGAAAGTGCTCCAGACCCGTGCCACGAATCTCGGCCTGCATGTCGGTATCGATTACACCCGGTGCCACGCTGCAGATTTTCAACGCCCGGTTGCGATCCAGCGTGACTGCGCGCGCGTGATGGTCGAGCGCCGCCTTCGTCGCGCAATAGATGCTCCAGCCGGGATAGGCGTTGCGGCCCGCGCCACTCGAGATATGCACAATCCGTCGATCAGAAGCCGCGTGGCTTGCTGCTGCTACTGCTGCCGACAACATCAGCGGCGCGGCAACATTCAGGCTCACGGATCGCCCGATCGCGTTCACGTCTTGCGCTTCAATTGGGCCAACCGGTTGCAACATGCCGGCATTGTTGATCAGCAGGACGGTATGCCCACCATCGATAAACCGGGTGAGCGTTTCAGTCCGAAGCCATTCGCCTAACGCAGCGGAATTCGTGAGATCGAGTTCGACTTCCCGCAAGAGGGACGAAGCGGACGTGCTGCTCCTCGTACGCGATACCCCAAGCACCTCGATGCCGCGTGACAGCATGAGGTCGGCCAGCGCCGCGCCGAGACCGCGTGTGTGGCCGGTGAGAATCGCCTTGATAGTGTTCATATCGACGTAAACCTGAGAATGATTAAAGACACAAAGTTATCATGAGTTTCAAAAAGCTTGCTGTCCCATGCCAAAAAATTAAATAGATCGTTATACGAAATGATTAGTGGAATAAAAAACGTATCCAATCCGAAAATATAGCTCCATCTGATTTTCAACCGCGTCCTTAATCTCAAAAAACTGAACGCTGTATGTGCAAGCCTTTGCCACACATTCCCCGAAAGTGTTGGGATAATCCCGGCTTCCCATGTATCGGACTCCTGTATTAATGAATCGGCCGCCACGCGGTGCGAACGATTCGAAGGCAGGAGGCGACGTCCACCCTTAACGAGAATGACCCATGACTCCACATCCGTCCGGCGCGTCTCAGACGCGTTCGTTCACGACCGTTTTCCTGATCGAGATGTGGGAGCGTTTCGGTTATTACGGCATGGCTGCGTTACTCGTGCTGTTCATGATCGACAAACTTAGTTTCGCCGATTCGCGCGCGAACCTCACGTGGGGCGCATTCACCGCACTCGTGTTCTCGGCGCCTGCAATTGGCGGCTGGATTGGCGACAAGGTGCTGGGTGCGCGGCGCACGATGATCTTCGGCGCGTGCGTTTTGGCATCGGGTTATCTGATGCTTTCCATTCCGTTCGATTCATCGGGATACCTGTACGCGGCGCTGGGTGTGATCGTGGTGGGCAATGGCCTCTTCAAGGCGAACGCGGCGAATCTCGTGCGGCGCATTTACGAAGGTGATGATGCGCGGCTCGACAGCGCGTTCACCATCTACTATATGTCGGTCGATATCGGCTCGACCATCTCGATGCTCGCAACACCGTGGATCAAGGATCACTGGGGCTTGCACGCGGCTTTCGCCGTGTGTTTCGCGGGCATGGTGCTGGGCTTGATCAACTTCATGCTGATGCGGCGTACGGTCGGGCACATCGGCTCCGCGCCGGACGACGAGCCGATCAAGTGGCGCCGCTTCGCCGTGGTCGCATTGGGCGGCGTGGCCCTGGGTCTAGCGACAGTGTTCGTGCTGCAGAACGAACGGGTGGCTGCGATCTGCGTATACGGGGCAGGTGTTGCCGTGCTCATGATCTTTGGCTGGATGCAGTTGAAATGCGATCGAAGCGAGCGCGCTGGTTTGCTCGCAGCATTGATCCTCACGCTGCAGGTCATACTGTTCTTCATCTTTTATCAGCAGATTTGCACGTCGCTGACCTTGTTCGCGCTGCGCAACGTGGACGCATCGTTCACGCTCTTCAACGTGACCTTGTTCTCATGGAGCGCGGCCCAATTCCAGGCGTTGAATCCACTGTGGATCATGCTGCTGAGTCCGTTCCTCGCGATCGCGTATACGCGCCTCGCGAATAGTGGTCACGACGTCCCCATCGCCGCAAAGTACGCGCTGGGTTTCATGGTGGTGGCGCTGGGATTTTGCGTGTTCGCGTTCAGCGGCCGATATGCCGTCGATGGCCGCGTGTCGTCGTGGTTCATGGTCGGTGGCTACGGGCTCTATTCGCTTGGCGAACTCCTGGTGTCCGGGCTGGGCCTTGCGATGATCGCCCACTACGTGCCCGCACGCATGAGCGGTTTCATGATGGGCGCGTATTACGTCGCGACCGGGGTATCGCAGTATCTGGGCAGCGTGGTCGCCAACTTCGCGCGCATGCCGTCCAACGACCTGAGTTCGCTGCAATCGCTGCCGCTTTATACGAAGCTATTTTTCGGACTTGGCTGGCTCGCGGCCGGCGGGGCTGCCGTCGCCATTATTTTGCTGCCGCTGTTAAATCGCTTGTCGCGAGAACGTCGGCGTTGTGTGGACGTGGTACGTAGTGGGACAGATCCGTTTCCGGCAAAGCCGGCATCGATGCAATAACGTCAACGCACTCGCATTCATTCACAATATTCTTCGATTCGGTTTGACCTGACATACCCTTAGCGCTATAATCTTTTTCGCGGGGTGGAGCAGTCTGGCAGCTCGTCGGGCTCATAACCCGAAGGTCGTAGGTTCAAATCCTACCCCCGCAACCAAAGATTAAACGCATAAAGCCCGGTCTAACCGGGCTTTATGCGTTTACGGTCGTGCACGGTCGAAAAGTGCTTCGGTGACTGTTCGTGACTATTCGTCAGGCACAAAAATCCCACACGATATAAATCGCGCAGGTTTCGAATTCTGGATGCGAGGGACAGGGCCGATACAGTTATCAGCACTCGTTGTCTTCGAGCCTTCAACGGAAGCCAAGCGTGGAGTGCGGTTTCTATTTCCGCACGATCTGTCGATGGCTTCATGCGGTCAATCCGGCATGCTCGATTCAGCAAGGGCGCGCTAGACGGTGCTGAATGCGGCTGCCGCTCAAGCTTCGCCTCGATGGGCGCAGTGCCTATGATTTATTCGCGGATCGAGCCACGAATCGCGGGCCACGGATTTGGACGCTCGCATTCGTATCAAGGGTCGTCCGTGTGTCGGACAATTACCTCGCACTTATCTGGCCTACACCGGGGCCGATCGAACAAGCTCCCGGCTACTCGGCGCTTCGATCGAACTGGGTCGACCCGCAAGCTGCCGTTCAGACGTACAACACCATCAATACATTTTCTTGGGCAATTGCGCGCGGCGGATCTGCTTGCGCAGGCGAGCAACAGCAGCAGCTTTCTTGCGCTTGCGCTCGGTGGTCGGCTTTTCATAAGCCATACGCGACTTCAGTTCCTGAATCAGGCCGGTACGTTCGACGGTGCGACGAAAACGGCGCATGGCGACGTCGAAAGGCTCGTTCTCTTTCAACAATACTTTTGTCATTGATATCTCAGTTGGTCTGGCCCTGCCAGAAAATTGGGTAAAAGGCAATTGTACACTTTTCGGCGCCTTGATTACAGGCGGCGGAACAATCGGACGCGCTTCGCCGCTCGGGAATGTCATCGTATGTCTTTGATAAAAGACAACAATCCCGGATTACCCGGGTGCCGGCCTGGGGTCGCCGACGGTTTGCGCAGGACGCATTCCGAGGCCGATTCACGCGCTCAAAAACCCCGGCCGCGAGGTCGTTTTGTGTCGGTGGAATTCGGAATTTCCAGGAAATCCACTTGATCGATCGTCAAGTCGGACGTAGGCAGCGCCACGCACGGCAGAATCCAGCTCGTGGCCTTTTCGTCCGCACTCAAACCCGGCCAGTCGATCCGATACTGCACGGCGCCATCGAGCAGACGGCACAAGCAAGCGCGGCACGTGCCGTTGCGGCACGAACTCGACAGGCGCAGCCCGGCCAGCGCGGCCGCTTCAAGGATCGTGGTTTGCCCGGTTGACGCGAACGTGCGCTGCGAAGGCAGCAGCGTGATCGTAAAAGAGCGTGGAAGGCCGGCGGCGCTCATGATGCTCAGGGCGCTTTGGTAATGACTGCGCGACCGTGGGTCAGGTCGCGGATAACATCGGCGGCCTGGTCGCGCACGGCAAGCGGCATCTGGATCGACAGGCTGACGGTCATGCCGTAGCGGGGTTCATCGAGTGCATGGCCTTCCTGTTCGACCCAGCGGCGCACGCGCGCTTCATCGGCGTATTCCACTTCCACTTGCAGCACGCTGAGCGCCACGCGTTCTATGCGCTCGGCCAGTTGCATCGTGGTTGCAATAGCGTCCGTGTACGCACGGACCAAGCCTCCGGCGCCCAGCTTGATGCCGCCGTAGTAGCGCACCACGGCGGCCAGCACGCCATCCACTTCGTGATGCCGCAGCACTTCCAGAATCGGCCGGCCGGCGGTGCCGGAAGGCTCACCGTCGTCGGACATGCCGGACTCACCGCCCGCCAGCAACGCCCAGCAGACATGCGTGGCACTGGGATGCTGAGCGCGCAGTGCGTCGAGTTCGAGCATCGCGGCCGCGCGATCGGCCACAGGAATCGCCAACGCGATAAAACGGCTTTTGCGAATGTCGATTTCTGCACTGACGGCGGCGGCGAGGGTGTAAGTGGGCAACTAAAGCTCAGGCTGAAAGAGAGGTGACGAGAGGGTCGCGAAGCATTGCAATGGTAGGGCGAAAGCGGCGTCGCTGCGAACAACGCTGCGAACTATGCGGCGATGAACCGCGCACACCCTCCGGTACAACTTATATGGCTTATTTCTGCGGAATCAACGCCTTGTCTTCGCCGAGGGATCGTTGCATCAGCACTGTGTCCACCCATTGGCCATGTTTGTAGCCGACCTTGCGCAACACGCCCACATGCTCGAAACCAAGACGCGCATGCAACGCAATCGATCCGGCGTTGCCGCTGTTGCCGATCACGGCGACCAGTTCACGCCACGGCCCTGCAACGCAACGTTCGATCAGCGCCGTGAGCAGCGCGAGACCGAGACCCCGTCCAGCGAAACCATCGGCGATATAAACCGAATCTTCTATGGTGTGCCTGTACGCCGATCTCGGCCGATACGTGGTCGCATACGTGTAACCCACCACTACGCCATCCATCTCCGCCACGAGGTAGGGCAGGCCCGTACCGGTGATGGTCGCGTGCCGTTGACGCATCTCGTCGATACCCGGTGGCGTTTCCTCGAACGTCGCAAGAGCATGCAGCACGTAATGAGCATAAATGCGGATGATCGTTTCGAAATCGGTAGCGTTCGCGTCGCGGATCGTGAGAGCGCCGGCTTCGTGCAATGCCATCGAGTGCCTCCGTGGTTTAAGTGTTAATCAGCCAATCATGAGGCCAATGATGGCCAAGGACGGTCACGAGAAATGTCATCAGCCAAAGGTCTGATTTTCTCACGACTATCGGACTCATCCGCCAATTCCAAGACGTCTGTGCACGCGTGCCGGAAAAGCATTGAGCCGGCGTGCGCCAGCCCACCAAAGCGGGCATTTCGTGAGCCACGAAGCATTGAAGCCCAGTGTATCTCGCCGCTAAACTGGGCCGTTTGCAGGGACCATGCAAGGAAACAGGGATACGGTTGTCAGCCAAGCGGACACGATACGGCCTGAACAACCGGACCACTATCAACAGCGCTGACGGCGCACTAGGCGCGAGCCACCCAACCTTGACAAAATCGACGCAGATGTCAACAGGTGCCTCATTAAAATCCATCATTCAGCGCGCATCCGGCGCAAAGGCGTCGCGAAATGAGCGCACGATGAGCACGTTCAAACACAGCGGGCGCATGGCGCTTCTGGCAGGCATCGTGCTGATCGTGGCGTTGTTGCCCGGCGTATTGTGCGTCCTGTTTGCGCCCGGCGTGGATGAACGGGTCGCAGCAGCGCGGGAAGCCGCTGCGATCGAAAGCTATGTTGTGCGCATGGTCGACACCGGTGCGATCCGCCTGATTGCAAACACGCCCGTCGTGGCCGCACCGTCCCGGTTATTTGCGCAGTTTCCGCTACCCGGATTCGCCACTGCGGTGATGCCCGCGAATCCCACGAATCTTGATACGCCCCGTAGCGGCTTTGAATCAGCCAGCGTGGTCAACACGACGAACGTCGCGCGCACATCGGATGCGACTTTCACTGAACGGCTGCGCGCGCTGCCATGGACCTGGCTGCTTGCGGGCATCGCGAGCGGCCTGACGCTTTCCGCGTGGCTCGGCCTCTTGATGGTGCGTCGCCTCTCGCCAACCGGGCAGCTCAGCGATGCCGTGCGCCGGCATCAATTCATCGTCGCGTATCAGCCGATTGTCGATCTCGCCACCCGCCGCTGTATTGGCGCCGAAGCGCTGGTGCGCTGGAAGCACCAGAATCGCATCGTCCGTCCCGATCATTTCATTCCGCTCGCGGAACATCGTGGCTTGATCCAGGCCATCACCGACCAGGTATTCGATACGGTGCTGCTCGAGCTTGGTGAGTTCCTGCAGCGCTACAGAGAGCTCTATGTATCGATCAACTTGAGCGCGCCGGACCTGACATCGCGGCGGTTCCTGGAGCGCCTGACACCCGCGCTCGAGGCGGCGAAGATCGCGCCGCAGCAGATCCGGATCGAGGCGACCGAGCGCTGTTTTCTCGATGCCGATGCCGCCAAGGAAGTGATCCAGGCGTTCCGCGATGCCGGGCATCCGGTGTATATCGACGACTTCGGGACGGGTTATTCGAGCCTCTCGCACCTGCAGAATTTCCAGGTGGATGCGCTGAAGATCGACAAGTCTTTCGTCGATACCATCGATCAGGATTCGGCATCCAGTAGCGTGGCGTCGCACATTATCGACATGGCGCTGACGCTGCATGTCCAGGTGGTTGCAGAAGGGATCGAGCGCGAGGAGCAGGCGTGTTACCTGCGCACGCGCGGCGCCCAATTCGGGCAAGGCTGGCTATTTTCCGCGCCGCTGACGGCGCCGGATTTTATTCGCTATGTAGGACGTGGTCCGGCGACGGTGTAGGCTTGCCTCATTTCCACTTCGGGGCAAGGACCATGACCATCATCAGGATGACCGATCCGGTTGCAACCACGTTTCTCAAGGACGTGCGCCATCCGCTGCTGGCGCTGCACCGTAGCATCCTCGACGAATTGCGTACCCGCCACGAAGCCGAATTTGGCGCGGTGTCGCCGGGCGAGTTCCTGCAGATCGTGATTAACGGCAGCGCTTACAAATGGCTCGGCGCGCTCTCCACCCTGATTGCCGCGCTTGACGACGTGCTCGATGACGACGAAGCCACGCCGGACGGCCGTATCGACATGGCGCACGCGGTCACGGCCATGTTCGGCGCGAAGGATCGCCATACTGCTTTCGACGCCCAATACCTCCCGTTGCTCCAAACCAGTCCCGAGATTGCGATCGCCAATGGGCGCGTGGCGCAGCAAGTGCGCGCTGTCACGCCAGCACCTGCTGAAAACGAGTGACTCTCAGGTGACCGTCAGGCCGCCGCCGGGCGAGGGCGTTTGTCCCTATGCCTGCTCGCCGGCGGCTTTCGGTAGAATCCGCAGCCATGATCGACATAGGGCGGGCTATCAGGCTCATGAAGCCCGCCAGACCCATCTTCCGGGGAGAATGCGTTGGAATCATCCGCACAAAATGCTGCATCGGCCGCCGCGCAGAACGCCGCGGTCAAACTCGTCGCCCGCGATATCCACAAGCGCTTCGGCGAGAACGAGGTGCTCAAGGGCGTCTCGCTCGCGGCCAACGCCGGCGATGTGATCAGCATCATCGGCTCGAGCGGCTCGGGCAAAAGTACCTTCCTGCGCTGCATCAATTTTCTCGAACGGCCGAACGCGGGCGAGATCATCGTCGACGGCGAGCCGGTGCGCACGAAAACCGACCGCATGGGCAATCTCGAAGTCGCCGACCACAAGCAGTTGCAGCGCGTGCGCACGAAGCTCGCGATGGTGTTCCAGCATTTCAACTTGTGGGCACACATGACGTCGATTGAAAACGTCATGGAAGCGCCGATGCACGTGCTGGGGTTATCGAAGAAGGAAGCAAGCGAACGGGCACGGGAATGCCTCGAGAAGGTCGGACTGGCGCCCAAGGTGGAGAAACAATATCCGTCGCATTTGTCGGGCGGGCAGCAGCAGCGCGTGGCCATTGCCCGCGCGCTCGCCATGCATCCCGACGTGATGCTCTTCGATGAACCCACGTCCGCGCTCGATCCCGAGCTGGTGGGCGAAGTGCTCAAGGTCATGCAGAAGCTGGCTGAAGAAGGCCGCACGATGATCGTCGTGACGCATGAGATGGGCTTTGCGCGCAATGTATCGAATCATGTGATGTTTCTGCACCAGGGCCGCACAGAAGAAGAGGGCGCGCCGGCTGAAGTGCTGAGCACGCCCAGGAGCGAGCGGCTGAAGCAGTTCCTCTCTGGAAGCCTCAAGTAAGGCTGGGCTTATCGGCGCGGTTACATAGCTTAGGCGGGGCGATCGGCGTGATCGCTCCGCACGCCCAGGCCTTTCGGCTGACTTTCGAGCGTCAATCCCCTCGAATACCATGAAACCTTGTCGCGTTCCCGCAAGACGCGGCGCCCGGGCGCGCCTACCATCTGAGAACGATGTATATGGTGGAACATAAGCTGACTACCCGAACAAGCTAAGGAGCGGTTCATGACGGATCTCAATGTAACGCGCGGTACGTTCGACGAAGTGATGGTGCCTCTTTTCTCCCCGGCGAATTTCGTGCCGGATCGCGGACTTGGTTCCCGCGTGTGGGATACGGAAGGTCGTGACTATGTCGATTTCGCCGGCGGTATCGCGGTAACGGCGCTGGGTCACGCGCATCCCGAATTGCTGAAAGTGCTCCACGATCAAGGTCAGAAACTCTGGCATATCGGCAATGGCTACACCAACGAACCGGTGCTGCGCCTCGCCACTCGCCTCACCAACCTGACCTTCGCCGACCGCGCGTTCTTCGCCAACTCCGGCGCGGAAGCGAACGAAGCCGCGCTGAAACTCGCGCGCCGTTACGCGATCGACAACACCGGTGCGCAGAAAGTCGAAATCATCTCCTTCACGCAGTCGTTCCATGGCCGGACGTTGTTCACTGTCAGCGTGGGCGGCCAGCCGAAATACGCGGAAGGCTTCGGCCCGACGCCGCAAGGCATCACGCATCTCCCGTATAACGACCTCGTTGCCGCGCGTGCCGCGATCGGACCGCAAACCTGCGCGGTGATCGTCGAGCCGGTGCAGGGCGAAGGCGGCGTGCTGCCCGCCGATCCCGCGTTCCTCCAGGGTCTGCGCGAGGCTTGCGACCAGCATGGCGCACTGCTGATTTTTGATGAGGTACAAACGGGCGTGGGCCGTACCGGCACGTTCTACGCGTACATGGGCTACGGCGTGACGCCGGACATTCTCACGACCGCGAAGGCGCTCGGCAACGGTTTCCCGATCGGCGCAATGCTGACCACGGATAAGATCGCCGCGCATTTTAAGGTCGGCGTGCACGGAACGACCTACGGCGGCAATCCGTTGGGCGCGGCTATCGCGGACAAGGTGGTTGAACTGATCAGCGACCCCGCCTTGCTCGAAGGCGTGCAGCAACGCAGCGCCGCGATTAAGGCACATTTGAAGCGCATTGATGACCGTTTCTCGGTGTTCAAGGAGATCCGCGGCAAGGGTCTCTTGATTGGCGCCGAACTCGCCGATGCCTACAAGGACCGCGCCAAGGACGTGCTCACCGCCGCCGCGAAAAACGGCGTGATCATGCTGATTGCAGGGCCGAACGTGCTGCGTTTCGCGCCGTCGCTGATCATGCCCATGGCAGATCTCGACGAAGGGTTTGCGCGCATCGAAAAGGCCATCGCCGAGTTGGCGCATTGAGCGTGCGGGCTTCGGTCAAATCTTTCAACCAACGGAACCGCCGATGTTAATCGTCCGCCCCGCAAGACTCGCCGATCTCGACGCGCTCGAACGGATGGCGAATGCCGCGCATCCGGTGCTGCATTCGTTGCCGCGCGACCGCCGTGTGCTGGAAACGCGCGTCGCGCTCTCCGAAGACTCGTTTCGCGCGGAAGTCGAGTTTCCGGGCGAGGAGTTTTACCTGTTCGTGCTCGAAGAGACCACGAACGGTGCGTTGCTTGGCAGTTCGAGCATCGTGGCATCGGCGGGATATTCGGAACCGTTCTACGCGTTCCGCAATGACGCGCTGATCCACGCGTCGCGCGAGCTCAAGGTGAACCGCAAGATCCACGCGCTCACCATGTCGCATGAACTCACGGGCAAGAGCCGTCTGACGGGTTTCTATATTGACCCGTCGGTGCGCGAGGCCACGCACGATGCCGCCGCACATCTGCTTTCGCGCGCACGCATGATGTACGTGGCCGCGAACCGCAAGCGTTTCTCCGACGACATCTTCTCGCTCATGCTCGGCGTCACCGACGAAGCGGGTGTGTCGCCATTCTGGGAAGCGGTTGGGCGGAAATTCTTTGGCCGCGATTTCGAGCAGGTTGAACTGGAATCGGGCGGCCGCAGCCGTACGTTTATCGCAGAAGTCATGCCGAGTTATCCGCTCTACGTGCCTTTGTTGCCGCCCGAAGCACAACGCGTGCTGGGCGAACCGGACGACGGCGCGTTGCTCGCGTATGACATCCATCTTGAGGAAGGTTTCGAGCCGGATCGTTTCGTCGATATCTTCGATGCAGGCCCTGTTCTGACCGTCGCGGTTGAACGCAGTGCGTCCGTGTTGGCGAACGAAGTTCGCGCCGTGCGAGCGGCTCAGGACGACACGGGCACGTCGGGCACGCCGTACCTGATCGCAGCCGGCGGCGCGCACGCGTTTCGATGCGCGTTGGTCAATTTGCCGTCGTCGCGTGTGAGCGGTGCGCCCTTGTCCGCCGAGCTGTGCGAGGTTCTAAGCGTGAAAGATTCCGATACGGTGCGTTGTGTGCCACTTCATCAGGCTTCGGGAGAATTGCAATGATCGTTGTCCGCTGCGTGCAGCCTGGAGATGTCGACGCGCTTGTCGCGCTCGCGCACGAGACCGGACCGGGACTCACCACCTTCAAGCCCGATCGCGATGCGCTGACCGCGCGCGTTGAACGTGCACGACGCACGCTTGCCGACGAAGCTGCAGCCTTCGAAGCAGGGTATCTGTTTGCGATGGAAGACACGGCCACCGGCGACATTGCGGGCGTGTGCGGTATTGAAACGGAAGTCGGACTGGAGCAGCCGTTTTATAACTATCGCGTGTCGACGGTCGTGCATGCGAGCCGCGACCTGGGCGTGTGGACCAAGATGTCGCTGCTCAACATCTCACACGATCTCACCGGTTATGCCGAAGTCTGTTCGCTTTTTTTAAGCCCGCGATATCGCACGGCCGGCGTGGGCGGTTTGCTGTCGCGTTCGCGCTTCATGTTTATCGCGCAATTCCGCGAGCGCTTTCCGGAGCGTCTTTGCGCCGAACTGCGCGGTCACTTCGACGAAAGCGGCGCATCGCCATTCTGGCAGGCAGTGGGATCGCACTTTTACCAGATCGATTTCAACGCTGCCGACTATCTCAGCTCGCACGGCAAGAAGTCGTTCCTGGCCGAGTTGATGCCGCGATATCCGGTCTATCTCGCCATGCTGCCGGAAGACGCGCAAGCGGCGGTCGGGTTGACGCATCGCGACACCATGCCTGCCCGCAAGATGCTCGAAACGGAAGGGCTGCGCTATGAAAATCACGTCGATATCTTCGATGCCGGCCCGGTCCTCGAATGCCACGTAGCCGACTTGCGCACGGTGCGCGAGAGCGTGCTGATGACGGTGCGCGTGGGTGAGCGTGCAGTGCACGGCGAGGCTCGCAGCCTGGTATCGAATACGTCGCTGGACGACTTCCGCTGCGGCGCGACGTTCGGCGTGCCCGAAGACGGCAGCTTTTTGCTGACGCCTGAAGAAGCCGATGCGCTTCGCGTGCAAGCCGGCGATACGGTGCGCGTCTTGGCATCGCAGCCGCGCTCAAAGAAAGCAAGTTAAGGACAAGGATCATGACGAAGATTTCGACTCAATTGTTTATCGACGGAACGTGGACCGAGAGCACGGGCGCCCCGTTCGCGTCGCGCAATCCGGGCAATGGTGACGTGGTGTGGGAAGGCGCGAGCGCGTCGGTTCAGGACGTCGAGCACGCCGTGCTTTCAGCGCGACGCGCTTTCGCTTCGTGGTCCGCGTTGACGCTGGACGAACGCATAGCCATCACTCGGCGTTTCGCGGCGTTGCTGACCGGGCACAAGGAAACGCTGGCTCATACCATTGGCCTCGAGACGGGCAAGCCGTTGTGGGAAGCGCGGACCGAAGTTGCGACGATGTCCGCTAAAGTCGATATCTCCGTCAAGTCGTACCACGAACGCACCGGCGAGAAACGCCAGGAAATGGCCGACGGCATAGCCGTACTTCGGCATCGTCCGCATGGTGTGGTGGCCGTGTTTGGCCCGTACAACTTCCCGGGACATTTGCCGAATGGGCATATTGTCCCGGCGTTGATCGCGGGGAATACGGTCGTGTTCAAACCATCGGAATTCGCGCCCGGTGTCGCCGCGCTGACGGTGGATTTGTGGGCGCAAGCCGGCTTGCCCGCCGGCGTGCTGAACCTGGTGCAAGGCGAGAAGGACACCGGCATTGCGCTTGCGAATCATCGGCAGATCGATGGACTGTTCTTCACTGGCAGCTCGGATACCGGCACGTTGCTGCATCGGCAATTCGGCGGCCGTCCGGAGATCGTGCTCGCGCTGGAAATGGGCGGCAACAATCCGCTGGTCGTGGCTCAAGTCGAGGACATTGATGCCGCCGTGCATCACACGATCCAGTCGGCGTATTTGTCAGCCGGGCAGCGCTGCACGTGCGCGCGCCGGTTGTTCGTGCCAGACAATGCGTTCGGCGAGCGCTTCACCGAGCGCCTGATCGATGTGACGTCGAAGATCAAGACGGGCGCCTTCGACGCAGACCCGCAACCGTTCATGGGCGCGGTGATCTCGGCACGCGCAGCCGCAAAGCTCGTGCAGGCTCAGGCGCAGTTGATCGAAGCGGGCGGCAAGCCGTTGCTTCAAATGACGCAACGCTCGGCGCAGCTTGGTTTCGTTACACCTGCGATCATCGACGTGACGAATGCGCGCAACGTCCCCGACGAAGAGCACTTTGGCCCGATGCTGCAACTCACGCGCTACAGCAGTTTCGATCAGGCAATAGAGCGCGCCAACGACACCGCGTTCGGTTTGTCCGCGGGCCTGTTAGCCGACGACGAAGCGGCGTGGACGCACTTCCAGCGCACCATTCGCGCCGGCATTGTGAACTGGAACCGGCCGACTAACGGCGCGTCGTCAGCGGCGCCGTTCGGTGGTATCGGCCGCTCCGGCAACCAGCGTCCGAGCGCCTTTTACGCAGCGGACTATTGCTCGTATCCTATGGCGTCCGTCGAAAGTACCCAGTTGCAAATGCCCGCGAGCGTCTCGCCCGGCCTTCAGTTCTGAGGAACCACGATGCAAGCATTCGAAGCGAACTTCGACGGGCTGGTCGGCCCGACGCACAACTACGCGGGGCTGTCGTTCGGCAACGTCGCGTCGCGCAACAACGAGAAATCGGCTGCCAATCCGAAGGCCGCAGCGAAGCAGGGTTTGCGCAAGATGAAGCAACTGGCCGACCTTGGGTTTCATCAAGGTGTATTGCCACCGCTCGAGCGCCCGTCGCTCAAGTTGCTGCGCAGCCTGGGTTTCACCGGTGACGACGCTACGGTCGTCGAACGCGCTGCGCGTGAAGCGCCAGAGTTGCTGGCCGCTGCGAGCTCCGCTTCGGCCATGTGGACGGCGAACGCGGCGACGGTGAGTCCATCGGCGGATACGAACGATGGCCGCGCGCATTTCACGCCGGCCAATCTCAGCACGAAGTTGCATCGGGCGATCGAGCATGAAGAAACGCGCCGTTCGCTCTCGGCCATTTTCTCCGATGAGAAACATTTCAAGATCCATCACGCATTGCCCGGTACGCCTGCGTTGGGCGATGAAGGCGCGGCAAACCACACGCGTTTTTGCAGCGAGTATGGCGAGAAGGGCGTGGAATTTTTCGTCTACGGACGCAGCGAATACGCTCAAGGTACGGCAGAACCGAAGCGTTTTCCAGCACGCCAAACGCTTGAAGCAAGCCGCGCGGTCGCTCGCCTTCACGGGCTATCGGATGACGCGACTGTGTTCGCCCAACAGCTTCCTGATGTGATCGACGCCGGCGTGTTTCATAACGACGTGATCGCCGTGGGCAACCGCAACACGCTGTTCTGCCACCAGCGCGCGTTCCTCGATCAAGCCGGTGTGTACGACCAGCTTCGGGCGAAACTCGAAACGCATGGCGGAGCGTTCACCGCTATTGAAGTGCCGGAAGACGAAGTCAGTGTGGCCGATGCCGTCTCGTCGTATCTGTTCAACAGCCAGTTGCTGACGCGGCCAGACGGCCGGCAGGTGCTGGTTGTGCCGCAGGAGTGCCGCGAAAACGAACGGGTCGCCAAATACCTTGATTCATTGAAAGGACGCGCCACGTCCATTGACGATGTCCTCGTCTTCGATCTTCGCGAAAGCATGAAGAACGGCGGTGGTCCTGCGTGCTTGCGCCTTCGTGTAGTGCTCAACGACACGGAGCGGGGCATAGTCAACCCCGGCGTGTGGATGAACGACGCATTGTTCGCCCAACTCGATGCCTGGATCGACACGCACTATCGGGACCGTATTGCACCCGGCGATCTCGCCGACCTGAAACTTCTCGATGAATCACGCGCGGCGCTTGATGCGTTGACTGGCATTCTCAAGCTTGGTGCTATCTATGACTTCCAGCGCTGAGGCGGCCATGTTCGCGAACTTTCTCGACTTTGTGCTCGATGGAAAAAAGCCCGCACTGACTGAAGGCACGTTGCCGAGCGGCGTGAAGTGGACGTGGCTCGGCGACGGCATCGTTCGCTTCGAACCACAGGACGCGACGTTGCAAAGCGTGGTGGCATCGGCGGGAATTCATGGCGATGAAACCGCGCCGATCGAAATGCTGTCGATGCTCGTCGCGGATATCGCGAGCGGCAAAGCGGCGTTGAAGAGCCGCGTGCTGGTCATCTTTGGCAACATTGACGCGATGCGTGCGTCGTGCCGGTATCGTGATGACGATCTCAACCGGCTGTTCAATGGCCGCTATCTTGAGCTCGCTGCGAGTCATGAATCGCAGCGCGCAGCGGAACTTGAGAATGTCACTCGGGCGTTTTTCGCGGAAGCCGAGGGCGACGCTATTCACGCGAAGTGGCACATCGATATGCACACGGCTATCCGTCCATCTGTGTTCGAGCAGTTTGCGCTGCTGCCTTACACGGCTGAGCCTTTGTCGCGCGCGATGTTCGACTGGTTACAAGATGCGGGGTTGTCGGCGGTATTGCTGCACAAGGAGAAGTCGAACACGTTCACGCATTTCACTGCAGAGCAATGCGGGGCGCTCGCGTGCACGCTGGAGCTTGGCAAGGTTCGGGCGTTCGGGCACAACGATCTATCGCGTTTCGCGGCATCAGACGCCGCGTTGCGGCGGCTGATTGCCGGGCTTGCGCCGGCCGCACCGTCTGGCCAGACATTGAAAGTGTTCACCGTCGTCGGACAAATCAACAAACAGAGTGAGGCGTTCAAGCTGCACGTAGCCGGCGATGTCGCGAACTTCACGCCGTTCGCGCGCGGCACGGTGCTCGCCGAAGATGGCGATTACGCGTACGAAGTGCTGCAAGACGAGGAGCGCATCGTGTTTCCGAATTCGACGGTCAAGCCGGGCTTGAGAGCTGGGCTTATGGTTATCGATACGACTCAGGAAACATTCGATTCGTTATAAGTTGCTCTGCTTGCTAGTAGGGGCCACGACCACGGTACAGGTCGTCCCCGCAGCCAGCACGACATCTGCTGGAACCTCGTCGATATGAATCCGCACCGGCACGCGTTGCGCGAGGCGGACCCAGTTGAACGTCGGGTTCACATCGGCGAGCAGCTCGCGGCTTTGCGGATTGTCGCGGTCATAGATGCCGCGCGAAATACTCTGTACGTGGCCCTTCAACACGCCGCCGCTCATCAGCCGCATCTCGGCCTTATCGCCAATACGCACGCGCGGCAGCTTCGTTTCCTCGAAATATCCGTAGACCCAGAACGAATGACTATCGACGATAGCGAGCTTCGCTGCGCCTGTTGTCGCGTAGTCACCGCGATGTACGCTCAGGTTCGTCACGTAGCCGTCCACCGGCGCAAACACTTTCGTGCGCGCCAGATTCAGCTCGGCGGCATCGAGCGCTGCCTGCGCTTGCTGCAAGTTCGCTGCGGCACCGGATGCGGCCTGGCTTGCGTTATCGCGTGACTCCTTCGACACCACCTCGTTGTCCATATCGGCGCGGCGCGCAGCGTCGTCGCGACGCATGCGTAGATCCGCTTGGCGCGCGGCGACGGTAGCCTGCGCTTGTTCGACGGCGATCTTGTAATGCGACGGGTCGATTTCCATCAGCAGGTCGCCTTTGTGGACGAGCTGGTTATCGGCGACCGGCATGGTCACGACCGCGCCGGAGACATCCGGCGCGACGTTGATCACGTCCGCGCGCACGCGTCCGTCGCGGGTCCACGGCTGGTCCATGTAATGCACCCACAGCACGCGCCCGATCAGAATGGCCGCGCAGAAAATGAGCGCGGTCATGAAGAGCCCGAAAATTTTCCTGATGATCATGATGCGGTTTTAATCCTTCAATAATGTTCAGCGACGGCTTAGCGATACACCGCGAGCCCAAACAGCCCGCAGGTGCACACGAGCAGGCACGCGCGAAAGAGCGAGGGATGCCACACCACGCGATACAAGCCCGTGAGCGCCAGTAGCCGATCAACAAACCACGTCAGCAAGCCGCCTGCGATAAACAGCAGCAGGATCGTCGGTACGTAGGCGTCGAGAATTGCGATATCACGCGGCATGGGGCGCTCCTTCTTGCGGGCGTTCGCGCTGGCTGAGATGGCCCAGCGGCGATTGTGGATCGAGCAAGGCCGTACGAATGAAATGCAGATGACTCGACATCCGATGCAGCCGATGGCTTTCTTCGCGCGGCTCATGCACGGTATCGAGCTGCGCCCGCAGATGTTCAATAGCCACCGCGGTCGCCGACAACGCGGCATCGAAGCGCGGAGTGGTGGGATGATCGAAGAGGCGCGCTACCTGATGCAATGCCTGTGTGATCGACGCCTTGGACGCGCGCGCGGTAGCGCCGGTATCGCTGTCCGCGCGGCTCAACCCGGTACGCAGGTCAATCACCGCGTGGCCCACTTCAAGCACCGCGAACAGCCAGCGCAATGCTTCGCGCTGCAGATCCTCACGACCTGCTGCAAGCGCGTCGATCTGCGAAAGCAAATCGCGCGCACCGCTTTCAAAGCGCATCGCGAGCCGGGTCAGGCTGCCTTGGCTCGCTGTCACCACCTGCCGCCGCAGTTCACGCAACAGCAGACGGCGCAGCCATGGCGCGTCGGTGGGCAGCAGCACGGCAAAGGCCATCGAACAAGCAAGCATGGAAACGACGAGCGCAATGGCGTCGTTGATAAAGCCCGACGGATCGTACTGAATGACGTTGTCGGGACCCGCTAGAAAGCAGAAGAAGATGCAATACCCGACGCCGACGCCCATCATGCCGGGCCGCGTACTGATGAAGACGCCCAGCATCAGGAACGGCAGGAGCGCGGCCGACAGCAACAAGAATCCATCGATATGCGGATACAACCCAAACACCACGATCATGCCGGCGACGGTCGCGAGCGCCGTGCCTGCGGCCATCTGGAAGGCCATTTGCGTAGGTCGCGGCGACGATGAGGCGAGCGCAATCACCGCTGCCGCGTCGAGCACGGCCGTGCCGCCGCTCGGCCACGCCGATATGATCCAGAAGCCGCTCAGGACCAGGATCACGGCGAACGCCCGCAGTCCGGACACGCCGGCTGCGAGCAAGCTGGTCTTCGGCACATAACGCGTGATGCGGTGCTCGCGCTCGTGCGTGGGCACCGCGAGCGACGCGTAAGTCAGCGTGTAGGCATGCAGGTCATCCACGAAGCGATACAGCAACTCGGCGGCGGTATCGAATTCGAGCAGATCGATTGCAGGATCAAGCGCGCGTCGCGTTGCGCGGATACGCTTGGGCAGCCAGGCCTTGAAGGTATCGAGTTGCGCGGCGGCGTGAGCTGCATCGGCGGCTTTCTCCACCGGCCCGCCCGCTGCGCTCAGCAACGGCGCGACCTCGCGGAAATAGGGTTCCAAAGCGTCGACCGTCGCTGCTGCACCGTTGACGCGCAGACGGTTCATCAACTGATGCAGCGCGTGAAAGCGTGTCGAAACGCTCATGAACTCGGCGTTCAGTAACGCGACCCGGCCGCTGCGCATGCGTGTGTCGGGATCTTCGAACACGGCCACACTCCGCGCAGCCTCAAGCCCGACGATGTCCGCGACGAATGCCGCATTGATGCGCTCGATTTGCGAACGTTCAATACCGCCGCCCAACGCCTTCGACACGTAATCCACGAACGCGGTGAAACGCGTGCGCACAGAGGTCCGGACTTGCGCGCCGGCATGGCGCGGAAACACGAGCGCGCTGACTGCGCCTGAACACAGGATGCCTAACGATACTTCGGCAACGCGCGTCATCGCCGACAGAAACGAGGCGTCCGCATGCTGCGCAGCCGGTATGCCAATGAGCGCGGCCGTATAGCCCGACAACACAAACCCGTACGACCGAAAGTTACGGTTACGTGCCGCGCCCGCGGTGCAGATGCCGACCCAGAGCGCTGTCGCCGATAAAAACAAAACCGGCTGTTGCGAGAACAGGCTGATCAACGCGAGCATCACTACGAGGCCGACGAGCGTTCCGCAGAAACGGTAGAAGCTTTTCGCCAGCACCATGCCGCTTTGCGGTTGCATCACGACGAACACGGTTGTCATCGCGGTGCGTGGTTGCGGCAGGTCGAGACGCATTGCAATCCACAGCGCGAGGAACGCTGCCAACGCCGCCTTGAAGATGTGAATCCAGGCGAGACCGTCGGTCGCTGCCCAGTCTGCCAGCAGCGAATGAGGTCGGTTCAGCGAGGAGGAGGGCGTCGACATGCTCACTCGCTCCGCTCGCCAGATGACGCGTTTCTGTGCTCGGCGAACGGCCCGATATGCTTCGCCGGTTTCATCTGCGTGTCTGTGGGACTGCTCGCGGGGCTATCGGTGGAACTGTCGATGCCGCCGCCCAACGCCGCCGAGAACGTCGCATACACGGCGAGCCGTTCGGCGCGCACGCGTGCCTCGCCGTCCTGGGCGCGCAGCAATTGCGTCTGTGCGACGAGCACGTTCAGGTAATCGGTCAAGCCGCGCTTATACCCCTCGTCAGCCAGCCGATAACTCTTCTGCGCGGCGGCGACCGAGCGGCCGGACGAGTCGAGCTGGCGATCGAGCGACTGGAGCCGTACGACCTGATCGGCGACGTCGCGCAATGCTGCAACCAGAGTGGCGTTGTAGTGATCGACGGCCTGATCGTATTGCGCCGATGCCGCCCCGAGTTGCGAGCGCAGCCGGCCGCCTTCAAAGATAGGCAGCGTGATGGCAGGTCCCGCAGTCCAGCCGCTACCGTTACCGGTGAGGAAGGTCAGCAGCGCGCCGCCCGCGGACATTTGCGTCAGCGACGCCATCAAGTTGACGTTCGGATAGAACTGCGCCTTCGCGACATCGATACCGCGCGCCTGAGCGGCTACAGTCCAGCGTGCGGCGACCACATCCGGTCGACGTCCGATCAGTTCAGCAGGCAAAGCCGATGGCAAGCCAAGAGGCGTTGCGAGCGACAGCACGGGACGCGTGATCGAATCGCCCGCACCCGGGCCCGCGCCGGCGAGCGCCGCAAGCTGATTGCGGGCGAGCGCGATCGCTTCATCGTAGGTCTCGACCTGGCGCTCGTAATCCGGCAACGACGCTTCCGCCTGCGCCACTTCAAGCTGCGTTCCAATCCCGCCCTGCAGCCGCCGACGCGCACGCGCCGCGATTTTCTGCTGCTGGTCGAGCGTGGATTGAGCGATGTCGCGCAACGCAAATCCCTGCGATAAACCGATGTACGCGCGCACCACGTTCGCTTCGAGTTCGAGTTGTGCTGCACGGGCATCGGCGGCGCGCGCGTGGGTGGCATCCAGCGCGCGTTCCGCCGCGTTGCCGTCGCGGCCCCAGAGGTCGAGGTTGTACGAGAGCTGCAGCGCGGCCGTGTTGTCCCAGGTGTTGACGTTGTTGTACGGGCCGGGACCGTAATAGCCGTTTTCCGGCCACTGCTGGCGGTTGATCGCCATCGATCCATCGACTTGAGGCGCGAGCGCGGCTTGCGCCACGCCGGCCATCGAACGGGCTTCGCGCACGCGTGCGGCGGCCAGCGCCAGCGTCGGATTCCCGGCTTGCGCGCGCGCAACCCAGGCGTCGAGTTGCGGGTCGTTGTAGGCGCGCCACCATGTCGACGCCGGCCACGCCGCGTCGGTGTTGGCCGCACGCAGCGTCGCGCCGGCATCGAGCGACGACGTGTCCTGAAGCGTATCTTCGGGACTGACGTTTTTCGTGCTCGCGCAGCCTGCTATTGTTAAAATTAATGTAAGAACCATCGGAACGATGGTTTTTCTGATCGTGCGAATTCGCAAAATTATTTCTCAAATCGGATTGAGACACAGGCCAGAATTATATTTTTGCCTCGATTGGCGAGTAACTGGCAAAAATGAAAAGCATTGTTACGCGTTTTGATGTAATCATCGTTGCTTATGGCGTAACAATGCGGGATCACCGGAACGAGACCCAAGGCTCATGGATACGCTTCAAACCATGCGCGTGTTCTCGCGGGTTGTTGAAGCCGGCAGCTTCACTGCCGCGGCTCAGCAACTGAACACGACCACCGCTTACGCATCGCGCGCCGTCTCCGATCTCGAAGCGCACTTGCGCACTCGCTTACTCAACCGGACGACGCGCCGGATCGCGCTGACCGAAGCCGGCGAGCGTTATTTGCAGCGCTGCGAGCAGATTCTGGCGTATGTGGATCAGGCGGAAGCGGAAGCCGGCGACGCGCACGCGCGCCCGGCCGGCAAGCTCAAGATGCACGCCATGGCGGGTATCGGCCAGCATTACATCGTGCCGATGATTTCGCGTTACCGAAAACTGCATTCATCGGTGCAGATCGACCTGACGCTTGCGCAGCGCGTGCCCGACCTGCTGGATGAAGGTTTTGACGTGTCTATTGTGCTTGGGACCGAGCTGCCCGATTCAGGGCTGGTTTCCCAGCGCCTGGGAAGCGCGTTCAGCATCGCTTGTGCGTCGCCGGGCTATATCCAGGAACACGGTGTGCCGCATGTCTTGTCCGATCTGGTGCGGCACACGTGTTTGCAACTCATTACGCCCGCGTTTCCGCCGAACAAATGGACCTTCGATGGTCCGAACGGACAGGAAACCGTCACCCTCGGGCCATCGACCTTCACGGTGAATGTGGCGGAAGCCATGGCAGTGGCAATCAGCGAGGGTATGGGCGTGGGAATATTGCCCACTTCATCGGCCCTGCCTGCGTTGCGCGCGGGGTCCTTGGTGCGTGTCTTGCCGCAATACACCATGCAGATGCTCAATCTGTTTGCGTTGTATCCCTCGCGTCAGTACCTGGACGCGAAGATCCGGACCTGGGTCGAGTATTTGCGTGCTGAGTTGCCTGCCGCACTCGCCGCCGATGAAAAATCCCTGCAAGAATTTGTGGCGTCATAAGCTTATGAGCAGGACAATGGGCTAAGCCGGTAATGAGGTAGTTAAGGGGCTGGTTAACGTGCGGCTGCTTAATGTGCTTTTATCGATGCTGTATAGTTGTCGCAATGCAACACTTGCTTACGTCTATTTCGGCTGCATCTTGATAGCTTGTAGTCTGTCTTTTAGCTTCACCGATTCACTTTTTACCGATTCGACAATATCTGAGGAAGTTATGAATACGCCGCTGATGATCGCCATCTATGCACTGCTGGCTCTGATCGCCGTGCCTGCCACCCGCGAACTGCTGCGTACGGCCCGCGAAAACGCGAAACGCGCGCGCCTGATCCCGATCCGTATCAATGAACGTAAGAACCGTCAATCGCGCGATTCTTCGGATCGTTGAGAAAAAAGACCGAGCTATCGGTCTTTTTGTTTTTTTATGGCGCAGTGTTTTTGGACCTGCGCCGGGGAAATTGTATCTCGCCGGCTGTCGGCCGCTGGTTTAGTGCGCGTCTGACGTTTGGGATTTTTCGTCCTGGAACGGGCGTTTTTAGCCCGTTTTTAGTCATCACGCTGATCGGTCGAACGGTTGCTTCTTGGCCGGTTAGTTTGCACCGGTCAGACATGCCTGTATCGCCGCCCTCCGAAAACGCGTCTTTCGCGCCTCGCTTGTTCAGATCTCGACCACGGTGTCCCATTTGAACGACGAATTTTCAGGCGCACCCGTGCGCCTATCCCGATATCCACGCGGGTTACAGATCACGCGCGTGTCTCCTACGAAATAATCGAATGCGGTATGCGTGTGGCCGTGAACCCACAGCGCGACCGGTTCACGCACGAGCGAAGGTAGATCGCTCACAAAACCCGCCGATGCCCGGTCCGTCGCAAACTTCTCAGCCAGACTTTGCTTGAGCGGCGCGTGGTGGGTGACCACAATCGTCTTGCCATCGAAGGGCTTTGCCAACTCATCCGCAAGCCAGGCCCGCGCTTGCCCGTGGAGCGCCAGCGAGTCGCTGGGACTGAAGGAACGCGGCTCGTCTTCCGGCTCCGGCCACGCGACCTGGATCACGCCACGGTAGTCGAGCATTACCCGCTCCGACGCTGCGATGGACTCGCGCATGTCTTCATCGCTCGCGCCGAACAGCGCGAAATCTGTCCACAACGTAGTGCCGAGCACGCGCCATTTCCCGTATCGGTCAGTGAGGGTGGTGTTGTTCAGGAAATGCACGTTGGGCAAACTGCGCGCGGCGTCCTGCATGGCGCTTTCGAGTGCGCCGAATTCGCCGTCGTAATATTCATGATTGCCCGGCACATAAACCACGGGTACCTGCGAACCGAAGTTTTCCGCCGCCCAGCGCAGACCCTCCGCATGATTGTGGATGTCGCCGGCAAGCACGACGAGATCGGCCTCCGCATACGGAATGGCCAGGGGTTCGTCGTGCTCTAGATGCAGGTCGGACAGAACGCGAATCTTCACGGCACTTATCTCCTTACTACTGTGAAAACGTGTGCGACGCGCCCGGCGCACGCACGTCCGGCAGGACCTTGCCCGGATTCATCAGGTTCTCGGGGTCGAGCGTTGCCTTGAGCGCGCGCATGAGCCGCACCTCAACCGGTGATTTGTAGTGCATTGCTTCGGCCACCTTCAATTGTCCCAAGCCATGCTCGGCGCTGATACTGCCACGATGCGCGTGCACGCTTTCATACACAAGCGCATTGACCGGGGCCTGGAATTCGGCGAGAAAGCTTTTGGGATCGACTCCTTCCGGCGCCTGCACGTTGTAGTGCAGATTACCGTCGCCGAGATGGCCGAAGGTCACCATGCGCACACCTGGAATGGCTTGGGCGATGAGCGCGTCGGTCGCTTCGATGAAATGCCCGATGCGGGAAATAGGCACCGCAATATCGTGCTTGATATTGAGTCCTTCCGCGGCCTGTGCGAGCGGAATGTGTTCGCGCAAGTTCCAGAACGCCTTTGACTGCGACAAATTCTCTGCAACCACTGCATCCTTGACCAGTCCTTGTTCCATTGCATGTTCCATGAGCCGTTCGAACAACGCGCGGCCATGCTCCTCGCTTTCGCTATCGGACAATTCGAGCAACACGGTCTGGCCGTGTTTCTGACTGAACGGATAACGCATCTGCGGGAAATGCGTAGTGACGAGATGAAGCGAAAAGTCCGACATCAGTTCAAAGCCCGTCAGCAACGGGCCTGCATATCGTTGCGCGGTAGCAAGGAAATCGAGCGCGGCTTGCGGTGAGGCGAGCGCTGCCAGTGCCGTTACGCGAGCGACAGGCGCCGAATGCAGTTTCATTACCGCCGCGGTGATGATGCCGAGCGTCCCTTCCGCGCCGATATACAGGTCGCGCAGATCGTAGCCGGTGTTGTCCTTGCGCAGCCCGCGCAAGCCGTCCCAGATTTCACCCTGCGGCGTCACCACTTCCAGCCCGAGGCACAACTCGCGCGTGTTGCCGTAGCGCAGAACGGCAGTGCCGCCGGCGTTCGTTGAAAGATTGCCGCCGATGGTGCAACTGCCCTCGGCGGCGAGGCTCAGGGCAAAGAGCCGCTGTTCCTGCTCGGCGCGCGCCTGGAGGTCGGCAAGGATGACGCCCGCTTCCACCGTGATGGTGTTGTTAAGCGGATCGACATCGCGAATCCGGCTCAGTCTGCGCAAACTGATGACGACCTGTGTGCCGCTGGCGTCTGGCGTTGCCCCGCCGGAGTGTCCGGTGTTGCCGCCTTGCGGCACGATAGGGAAGCGGAATTCCCGCGCGAGCTGCACCACTTTGGCGACCTGCCCGGTCGTGCCGGGAAGCACCACGGCACACGTCTGACCGTGATAGCGCTTGCGCCAGTCCGTGAGAAACGGCGCGGTGTCATGAGCGTTGGTCAGCACGTGGGCGGCGCCAATTGCTTCGATGCAGGCTTCAACAAAGTTACGTGAACGATCGGATGCGGTCATGGGTTTCGAAAAGCGTTGGCGTGGACGACAGGTGGCACAGTATCGCGTAACGTTCGGCCGGGCGAACCCTGGCCGGACGGCATAGGTCTCGTCGGCGCGGAATATTCCGTGCTACAAATGATTTCCGGTTGACGATGAGTCTGGCGTTGAGTCCGGTATTGAGACGGCAGCGGCCCTTGCTCGCTTCGCGGCGCGCGCAGCGCGTTTGAACGGTGCAACAAAGCCAAGCGCGCAGACAAAGAACACAAGGGCGAGCAATGCTTCGAGCCAGCCAAGGCGTGCTGACAATCCGCCGTCGGTCATGCCGCGCACGATGCCTTCGGCAAGGTAAAGCAGCACGAGCATCGACGCCCATTGCAGCGTGTACACGTTGCGCCGGAGCGTGCCGCGCAGCGCGAACAGCAGCGGAACTGCCTTGAGTGCAAGCGCGGAGCCACCCGGTCGCAGCGGCGCGAGCCAAAGCTCCCACGCAATCGACAATGCAATCAGCGCAATCAGGCTCAGCAGGGCTCCGCGTGCAAAGCCGGGTTGGGTGTTGGCTGCGTCCGGGACGGGCGTAGTGGTCATCGATCAGGCGCCGCGTTCAAGGGCAAGCGCGGTCGTGGCCAGACGCGCGCCGAGCGCCACGGCCAATGCTTTCTCGTCCGCAGAGATGCCGCTGCCGGCCGTTTCAGCGCGGGCGAAGTGGGACGCGCCATAAGGCGTGCCCCCGGTTTGGGTAGTGGTCAGCTTCGGCTCGGTGTACGGAATGCCCACTATCAGCATGCCGTGGTGGAGCAAGGGCAGCATCATGGAAAGCAGGGTGCTTTCCTGCCCGCCATGCAAGCTGCCCGTGGAAGTGAAGACGCTCGCGGGTTTGCCGGCGAGCGCGCCGGACAACCATTGCGGCGAAGTGCCATCGAGGAAATATTTTAGTGATGCCGCCATGTTGCCGAACCGCGTGGGCGACCCGAGCGCCAGGCCGGCGCATTCTTCAAGGTCGCGCACTTCGGCGTAGGGTGGGCCATCGACGGGAATATCCGGCTGCGTAGCTTCGCAGACGGTGGAGACAGTGGGCACGGTACGCACGCGCGCCTGCATGCCGGGCACACTGTCAACGCCTTGAGCGATCGCCTGGGCGAGCTCGCGGGTGGCGCCGTTGCGGCTGTAATAGAGCACGAGAATGTCGTTCATGAGCCTTTTCGGTGAACGGGTATTATAAGGATCGGGTGCGTGGACGTGGCATTTGGCGTGCTTTTGCTTGGCTGTTCAAGCCGCCTTGCGGATCTGTTGTCATGTTTCAAGGAGAGAGGTTCTTGCTGAAGTTTCCCATCAATCTCGACACAACGAAGCGGCTTGCCGGCTTCGTCGCCCGTCGTACGGGTGAGGATCGAGTGCCGCAGGTGGCCGGCAGTCTGACGTTCACCACCGTGCTGTCGCTCGTGCCACTTGCGACGGTCGCGTTCGCGCTCTTTACCGCGTTTCCCATCTTCGCTTCATTCCAGATGTCGTTGCAGGATTTCCTTGCCGCGCACCTGATGCCGTCGCAGATCAACAGCCAGATCTTCAAGTACCTGAATCAGTTTGCGTCGAAGGCGAAGGGGTTGACCACGGTCGGCATGATCATCTTGTTCGTCACGTCGGTGATGACCATGATGACCGTCGAGTCCGCGTTCAACGTGATCTGGCGCGTGCGCAAATCGCGGCCATTTGCTCAACGCGTCCTGGTGTATTGGGCCATCATCACGCTCGGCCCAATTCTGTTTGGCGTGAGCTTGTCGATGTCGTCTTACCTGTTTGCGCAATCCATCGCATTTGCCGGTTCGCATAATCTTTTGCCACCGGTGATCGAGTGGGCGCTCGCCAGCGCGACGCTGCCGTTCACCATGCTGGCGTTCTCCATGCTCTATGTGTTCCTGCCGAATTGCAAAGTGGAGTGGCGCGACGCGCTCGTTGGCGGACTCGTGGCAGCTATCGCATTCGAACTGACGAAGCGCGGTTTCGGTTATTACGTGCGCCGTATCCCAACTTACACAGCTGTGTATGGCGCGTTCGCTGCGTTGCCCGTGTTCCTGCTATGGGTCTACTTGTGCTGGATGATCACACTGATCGGTGCAATGCTCACGTCCGCGTTGCCGGCAATCCGGATTGGCCAGTTTCATCGAAATGATTTTCCGGGGAGCGATCTGCTCGATGCCCTCGAATTACTCGCTCGCCTTGCGGAAGCGCGTGAAGCCGGGCTACCAGGTTACACCGGCCTCGAGCTCGCACGGATGTTGCGTTGTGACGTGGATACATCCATGCGCCTGGTTCGCAAGCTCGACTCTCTGGAATGGATTGCGAGGCTGGAGAACCTTCGGGTGCCGCGCTATGTGCTGATCTCCAATCCGCAACAGATCACGGTAGCAAGTCTGTTTGATTTGTTCGTGATTGAACGCGACGAGCTGGACTATCAGTTGCGACTCGATTCCTCGCACATTGACCGCGCCGCGTTAATGAATGCGCTGAGCAACGAGAAACTTGAGATTACGTTGGCGACCCTGCTGGCGGCGCGCGCAGCATCTCGTCAGGAAGGTGCTCCCGCGGCACAAGCGGTGACGTCCATGCCGCATCAAGCTGCCTGAAAAACCGCCCCTGAGGGTGACCGCCCCTAAAGCGAAATCCTGCCGATACAGATGTCCTTGAACATGACCCAGTCGCCCATCAGGCTATAGAGCGGATGACGAAAGGTGGCCGGGCGGTTTTTCTCAAAGAAGAAATGGCCGACCCAGGCGAAGCCGTAGCCGCAAATGACTGCGGCCGGAAGCCAGAGCCAATCGCCCGTGGCAATGGCCATTGCAAGACAGCCAATGACACCCAGAGAACCGATGAAGTGCAGCCGGCGGGACACCACGTTACGGTGCTCTTCGAGGTAATACGGATAGAACTCGGCGAAGCTCGCGAAGTGATCCGAATGCGCGGTTTGGGCCATGACAGTCTCCTTCGAGCAGGTTGCAGCGTTGGCTCAGCAAGATTCATTCTCCGGCGATTGAGCCCGCCGCGCAACTGCGTTCATTCGGACCTGGAAAAAGTTTGAGACCCCCTCCCATCCGGCTAGTGGCGGAGCGGGAAGAGGGCAGTTAAGCTTGATTCATGAACTAAGTTGATGAACGGAAACGTGATCTGTCACTTAAGCCGGTTGCATCGCAAAACGGAATAATGCGGCGAGAGTTGCATCGGGTTGCTCGCTCATCAGTGCGTGGCCTGCGTCCAGCATGACTGTTTCAACAGATACGCCCGCCTGCTTCATCGCGTCGATCAGTGTGCGGCTGGCGCGCGGTGGCGTCATGGCATCCAGGCGACCCGCAATGACCTGCACCGGGCAACGTAGCGCCGCTGCTCGTTCCAGTCCGTCTGCATACGCGTTGCAGGCATTGAAATCGGTATGGAAGAGGCCGGATTCACCGCGAGTGGTCACTCGTTCCATCAGGCGCTGGTTGGCGCCATGTAGCCAGAAGCCCGGCGCGGGGCAGGAAGGTTTTGCCGCGATCGACGAGTGTGACCATTGGTTGACCATGTCAATGGCATCGGGTTCGCGATCGAGCGCGGCATCGAGAAGCGTATCGGACACGGTCATTGGAAAGGCGGTAGCGAGCAGCGCAACACGGGTGACGCGGGACGGATAACGCGCGGCGCAATCGAGCGCGATCAGCGTGCCCATGCTGTGGCCGATCAGCATCGCCTTGTCGACCTTGGCGGCGTCGAGTAACGCCACCAGCCAGTCCGCGAGCGCTGCGATGCTTCGCCGCGCCGGGCCTGCGCTGCGGCAGTGACCGGGAAGATCCACAGCGAGCACGTTCATGCCGTGATGCGCAAAGTAGCGCGTCTGCAATGCCCAGACGCTGTGATCGTGCTCGGCGCCATGCACGAATACGGCCACCGGACGGTCAGGCTCGAACGCGTGACCGCCAGTGTAGGCGTAGGCCGGTGCGCCCTCGACGTCGAGCATCATGCGCGGCTCCCGTCGCCACTCCGGGGAGCGCTCGATGCAGCCTTCTGCGATGCCTTCAGGCCGCGCTTGAGGTCATCAATGAGATCGTCGGGATCTTCCAGGCCAATCGACAGCCGGATACGTCCCGGTGCAATACCCGCTGCGGCGAGGGCGACGGCGTCCATGCGGAAATGCGTGGTCGAAGCAGGGTGGATGACAAGCGAGCGTGCATCGCCGACGTTCGCGAGATGCGAGAACAGCGTCAACGCTTCAATGAAGCGTCGAGCTGCCGCTACGTCGCCACGCAGGTCGAAACTGAAGACGGCGCCCGCGCCGCGAGGCAGCAGGCGTTTAGCGAGCGCGTAGTCGCGATGGCTGTCGAGTTCCGGATAAGCCACGCCTTCCACGGCAGGGTGGGCAAGCAGGAATTCGACCACTTTGCGGGTGTTGGCGACGTGCCGGTCCATCCGCAACGGCAAGGTTTCAATGCCTTGCAAGAGTTGCCATGCAGCTTGCGGATGCAGGCAGGCTCCGAAGTCGCGCAAGCCTTCGCGACGGGCGCGCAGCAGGAACGGTGCGACAGTGCTTTCTTCGGCGAAGACCATGCCGTGAAAACCGTCGTAGGGTTCGGTGAATTCGGGGAAGAGGCTGGTTGATGTGAAGTCGAACGTGCCTCCGTCCACCAGCACGCCGCCAATTGTCGTGCCGTGGCCGCCCAGGAACTTGGTCGCCGAGTGGTAGACGAAGTCAGCGCCATGGTCAAACGGACGCAGCAGATACGGCGTGGTGAAGGTCGAATCCACCAGCAGCGGTACGTGGTTCGAATGGGCGATGTCCGCAATGGTTTCAATGTCGAGAACATCGAGTCCGGGATTCCCCAGCGTTTCGCCGAACAGCAGCCGCGTGTTGGGCCGAATGGCGGCGCGCCAGGCGTCGGGGTCGTGCGGCGGCACGAAGGTGGTGTCAATGCCGAAGCGCCGAATCGTGTAATGCAGCAGGTTATGCGAGCCGCCGTAGAGCGCGCTTGATGCCACCACGTGCGAACCCGCGCCCATCAGCGTTGCTATCGCCAAATGCAGCGCGGCCTGTCCGCTGGCGGTGCCGATCGCGCCCACGCCGCCTTCCAGCGCGGCTACGCGCTCCTCGAAAACGGCGACGGTCGGGTTCGAAATGCGCGAGTAGACATGTCCTGAGCGCTCCATGTTGAAGAGCGAAGCAGCGTGGTCGGTATCGCGGAACGAGAAAGACGTGGTCTGGTAAATCGGCGTGGCGCGGGCGCCGGTGGTGGGGTCGGGCGCAGCGCCGGCGTGCAGCACGAGCGTGTCGAAGCGGTTGGCGGGCATCGTGGGCGGGCTACCATGGAAAAGAGTCATTTATCGTAACATCGGGTGTGTTCCGACAAACTTGGGGTAGACGCCAGCGCCGGCGTTTGGGCCGGCGCGCGGCCATGCAGCGCAAGGGCAGCCTTGGCGCTGCACGCGCCGACCCGGTGCAAAAGCCCGCCCCGCTTGGCTTTTACAGACAAAACACGGGGTTCCTGCGCGCTTTCTTTTTAAGTGCCTTTCCGCTAGGATCGATAGATATTCAGGCTTTTCGCGAGGAGACAATCATGCGAGTCAGCGACATTTTGAACGTCAAGGGCAACGCGCTCTTTACGGTGACACCCGATACGCCGCTGCATGAAGCAATCAACACAATGGCGTCACACGACATTGGTTCACTCGTGGTGATCGAATACGGCGATCTCGCCGGCATGCTGACGTTCCGCGAGATTATTCTCACGCTGAGCGAAAACGGCGGCAGCGTGGGCACGTCCACTATCCGCAAGGTCATGGACGACCACCCCATCACGTGTACACCGGAAACGGACGTGAACGAAGTGCGCCGGATGATGCTCGAGCATCACGTTCGTTATCTGCCGGTCATGGAAAAGAACGTGTTGATGGGCGTGATCTCTTTCTATGACGTGGCCAAGGCCGTAGTGGAAGAGCAGGGTTTCGAGAACAAGATGCTCAAGGCGTATATCCGCGACTGGCCGGAGCAGCAAGAAGAGGCGCGTTGATCGGGGTGCCGCGCGAGTAGCGCCGTTAGCACTAACCCGCTCGAAACGCACAGCGCCTCACAACATCACGCACAAAATGCGCGCCCGAGCGGCGCGCTTTTTTTTCGCCTCTTCACCAGATCACCACTCTCTCAGCTGCCAACTCCAACAATCCATGAGCGAAACATCCCCATCAGCCCGCGCGAAAAAGGCCGGCGCCGAACATGGCGACGGTCAGTTCCGCTTGTTGCGTGAACGCCGTTTCGCACCGTTCTTCTGGACGCAGTTTCTCGGCGCGCTCAACGACAACGTCTTCAAGGTCGGCTTTACATCGCTAGTCACGTTTCAGGCTGCACGCTTTTCGGGCGTCGATCCGAAAACCGCCGCCTTTCTGATCTCCGCCATCTTCATCATCCCCTTTGTGCTTTTTTCCGCGACATCAGGCCAGGTCGCCGATAAATACGATAAGGCCACACTTACGCGCTTCGTCAAGACGTTCGAAATCGTGGTGATGCTGATTGGCGGCGCGGGATTCATATGGCACAGCGCGCTGCTGCTTTACGTTTGCACGTTCCTCATGGGCGTGCATTCGACTGTGTTTGGACCGGTGAAATATGCGTATTTGCCGCAGCATCTCCAGCCATCGGAACTTGTGGGCGGTAACGGACTGGTCGAAATGGGGACGTTCGTGGCGATCCTGATCGGGACGATCATGGGCGGCGCGGCGGCAGGTTGGGCCGAGCACGGCGCCATTTTGCTCGCCGCGTCCTGCCTGACGGTCGCGCTGATCGGACGCGTTGCATCAAGCTTCGTGCCGAAAACCGCGGCGCTGCAGCCCGATCTGAAGATCAACTGGAATCCGTTCAGCGAGACGTGGCGCAACCTCGCGCTCGCGCGCCAGGACCGTACCGTGTTCCTGAGCTTGCTTGGGATTTCGTGGCTGTGGTTCGTCGGCGCGACTTTTCTTACGTCGTTCTTCAACTTCGCGAAGGACGTCCTGTCGGCGAATCCGGATGTGGTGACCGTGTTGCTCGGCACGTTTTCGATTGGTATTGGCATCGGTTCGATGATGTGTGAAAAGCTCTCCAATCGCCGTGTCGAGGTCGGACTTGTGCCGCTCGGGTCCATTGGCATCAGCGTTTTTGCCATCGACTTGTTTTTTGCCAGTCACGGCATCACGCCGGCGGGCCATCTGATGGGCGTCGGTGAATTTCTTCAACTAGGCGTGCATTGGCGCATCCTGGCCGACCTGTTCCTGCTCGCCATGTTCGGCGGTTTCTACAGCGTGCCGCTCTACGCGCTGATCCAGTCGCGCAGCCAGCCGACGCACCGTGCGCGCATCATTGCCGCGAACAACATCCTCAACTCGTTCTTCATGATTGTGTCGGCGCTGATGGCGGTTGGCCTGACGTCCGCGGGCGTCGGCATTCCGGGGCTGTTTCTCACCACGGCGTTGCTGAACATCGTGGTGGCCGCATATATTTATTCGCTCGTGCCCGAATTCCTGCTGCGTTTTCTCGCGTGGATTCTCGTGCATACGTTCTACCGGATCAGGCTTGTGAACGCCGAGCGCATTCCCGAACACGGAGCCGCCGTGCTGGTGTGCAATCACGTGAGTTTCGTCGATGCCATCGTGATCATGTCGGAAAGTCCACGCCCGATCCGCTTCGTCATGGATCATCGGATTTTCCGCTCGCCGCTGATCGGCTGGCTGTTCCGTCACGTCAAGGCCATTCCCATTGCGCCTGCTCACGAAGACGCAAAACTGCTGGAAAAAGCCTACGACGCTTGCGGCCGTGCGCTCGCCGACGGCGATCTGGTCTGCATCTTCCCGGAAGGCAAGCTCACCCGAACTGGCGATATCAACCCGTTCCGCCATGGCATCAGAGAGATTCTCAAGCGCCATTCGGCCCCGGTGGTGCCCATCGCTTTACGCGGTTTGTGGGGCAGCGTTTTTTCGCGCCACGACGACAACCGCTGGCCGCGTCCCATTCATCGCGGCGTGATGAGCCGCTTGACGCTGGCAGTCGGTGAGCCGATCGATCCCGCCGATGCCACGCCGGAGCATCTGCAACAAGTGGTCTCGACGCTGCGAGGCGTCCGCAAATAGGGCGCGAGTAGGGCCTCGCGCAGCACGGAGCAGCCGAACGCCCCCGCGCCCGGGGGCTTAATCCACGCTCGGCTGGCATAATATTGGCTCTTTCGCTTTTTCAGGACGACGCTCATGTCCGGCAACACACTCGGCACGCTTTTCACCGTCACGAACTTCGGCGAGTCGCACGGTCCCGCGATCGGCTGCGTGATCGACGGCTGCCCGCCGGGAATGGAACTCTCGGAGGCCGATATCCAGATCGAACTGGATCGGCGCAGACCGGGTACGTCGCGGCATGTGACGCAGCGTCAGGAAGCCGATCAGGTCGAGATTCTTTCCGGCGTGTTCGAAGGGAAGACGACCGGCACGCCTATCGCGTTGCTGATCCGCAATACGGATCAGCGCAGCAAGGATTACGGCAATATCGTCGAGACCTTTCGTCCCGGGCACGCCGATTACACCTATTGGCAGAAGTACGGCATCCGTGATTATCGCGGCGGCGGTCGGTCGTCGGCGCGGCTGACGGCGCCGACCGTGGCTGCCGGCGCGGTGGCGAAGAAATGGCTGCGTGAGCGTATGGGTATCGAAACACGCGGTTTCATGGGCGCGCTTGGCGAGATCCCGATTCCGTTCGTTGCGTGGGAACACGTGCGCAAAAACCCGTTTTTCGCGCCGAATGCGGAGATCGTGCCGCGCCTCGAAGAATATATGGACGCGCTGCGCAAGGACGGCGACTCCATCGGCGCGCGCATCGGCGTGATTGCGACGGGCGTGCCGGCCGGGCTGGGTGAGCCGCTCTATGACCGCCTCGACGCCGACATCGCGAAAGCGATGATGGGCATCAACGCCGTGAAAGGCGTTGAAATTGGCGCGGGTTTCGCGAGCGTCGCGCAACGCGGCTCGGTTCACGGCGACGAAATGACGCCAGAGGGGTTCGCGGCGAACAACGCCGGCGGCGTGTTGGGCGGCATTTCAAGCGGGCAGGACATCACGGTATCGATTGCGATCAAACCGACGTCGAGCATCCGCACGCCGCGTGAATCCATCGATAAAGCCGGCCATTCGGCCACCGTCGAAACCTTCGGCCGTCACGATCCGTGCGTTGGCATCCGGGCGACGCCGATAGCCGAAGCGCTTCTCGCGCTCGTACTGATCGATCATGCGTTACGGCATCGTGCGCAAAATGGCGATGTGGTGACGACGACGCCTCACATCGCTGCGCATATCGCCAAATAAAATAGCGCCGGTTCTGGACATAAGAACCGGCGCTATTTTTCAAGAAAAACCCGAACGATCACATGTTCGGATAATTCGGCCCGCCGCCGCCCTCTGGCGGTACCCACACGATATTCTGCGTCGGGTCTTTAATATCGCACGTCTTGCAGTGCACGCAGTTCTGCGCGTTGATCTGCAGGCGCTCGCTGCCGTCGTCGTTCTTCACGAACTCATACACTTGCGCCGGGCAATATCGGCCTTCCGGTCCCGCATACGTTCTGAAGTTCACATCCACCGGCACCGATGCATCCTTCAGCGTCAAATGCGGAGGCTGGTTTTCCTCGTGATTCGTATTCGATATAAACACCGACGCCAGCCGGTCAAACGTCAGCTTCCCATCCGGCTTCGGATACACGATCGGCTTGCATTGCGACGCAGGTTTGAGTGTTTCGTTATCGGCGTGTTGATGATGAAGCGTCCACGGCACATTGCCGCCCATGACTTTCTGCTCGAGCCCGACCATGAACGTGCCGAGATACAGGCCCTTGCTCATCCACTGCTTGAAATTGCGTGCGCGATATAGCTCCGTCTTGAGCCACGAGCTATTAAACGCTTCAGGATAGGCGCTCAATTCGTCTGCTTGACGACCGGCTTGCACGGCGTCGAACGCGGCTTCGGCGGCCATTTTGCCGGACTTGATCGCGGCATGACTGCCCTTGATCCGCGATGCATTCAGGAACCCGGCATCATCGCCGGCCAGCGCTCCGCCCGGGAACACCAATTTCGGCAGCGACATCAACCCGCCGGCCGTAATCGCGCGCGCTCCATACGAAACACGCTTGCCGCCTTCAAGGAACGTGCGTATCGCCGGATGCGTCTTGTAGCGCTGGAATTCCTCGAACGGCGAGAGGTACGGATTCGAGTACCCCAGACCGACGACAAAGCCGACCATCACCTGGTTATCGTCCATGTGATAGAGGAACGAGCCGCCGTAGGTATCTGTTTCAAGCGGCCAGCCGGCGGTGTGGATCACCAGGCCCGGCTTATGTTTCGACGGATCGATCTGCCAGAGCTCTTTAATGCCAAGGCCGTAGACCTGCGGATCGGCATCGCGGCCGAGCTTGAATTTATCCATGAGCTGGCGGCCCAGGTTGCCGCGCGCGCCTTCGCAGAACAGGGTGTATTTCGCGTGCAATTCCATGCCGAGCTGGAAGTTGCCGGTCGCCTCGCCGTTCTTGCCCACGCCCATGTTGCCCGTCGCCACGCCGCGCACGGCGCCGTCTTCCGTATAGAGCACTTCGGCTGCAGGAAAGCCCGGGAAGATCTCGACGCCCAGCGCTTCCGCCTGTTGCCCCAGCCAGCGCGTCACGTTCGCCAAGCTCACGACATAGTTGCCGTGGTTCTTGAAGTTGTCGGGAAGCAGCCAGTTCGGCACCTGTTTTGCACTGTCCTTCGACAAGAACAGGAAGCGATCCTCGGCGACTTCTACATTGAGCGGTGCGCCTTGAGCCTTCCAGTCGGGCAGCAATTCGCTCAACGCGCGCGGGTCCATGACGGCGCCCGACAGAATGTGCGCACCGATCTCCGAGCCTTTCTCCAGCACGCAGACACCCAGCTCCACGCCTTTTTCCTGCGCCAGCTGCTTCAGCCGAATAGCCGCCGATAACCCCGCAGGACCGCCGCCCACAATCACGACGTCGTACTCCATGGATTCACGGGGACCGTACTGCTCGATGAGACTCTCCGGGGTCATCCAATGCTCCTGTCTAACGTTAGAATGCTTTTTTGGGGATCGCGTATTGTCAGGGAACCCTTCGCGGGGTGCAACCGGCGATCCTGAAATTAGCACGACCGTATTATTTTAGGATAGCATATCGGCTGTTTGGATTCGACGCTGTTCGATGCTTATTTAGGGCGAATCGTGGAGCGAACCTTAGGGCGGACAACGTAAAGCCAGTTCGATCCGGGCACCTCAATCGCTTTCAACCAAGGAAAAACAATGGGCCGTTCGATTAACCTGGAAGGCAAATGCGCGCTGATCACCGGCGCCTCCAGCGGACTTGGCAAGCGCTTCGCGCAAGTGCTGTCGCAGGCGGGCGCAAGGGTCGTGCTGGCAAGCCGACGCACCGAGCGCCTGAAGGAATTGCGCGCCGAGATCGAGGCGTCCGGCGGCGCGGCGCACGTCGTGTCGCTCGACGTCACGGACTACCAGAGCATCAAGTCGGCCGTCGCCCACGCGGAGACGGAGGCCGGCACGATCGACATCCTCGTGAACAATTCGGGCGTCTCGACGCAGCAAAAATTGACGGATGTGACGCCGTCCGACTTCGATTTCGTATTCGATACCAATACGCGCGGCGCGTTTTTTGTCGCGCAGGAAGTCGCCAAACGGATGATCATGCGCGGCAACGGCACGACCAAACCGGGCTACCGGATCATCAATATCGCGTCCATGGCGGGGCTCAAAACCTTGCCGCAGATCGGCATCTACTCCATGAGCAAGGCCGCAGTCATTCATATGACGAAGGCGATGGCGCAGGAATGGGGGCGTCACGGCATCAATGTGAACGCGATCTGCCCGGGTTATATCGATACCGAGCTTAATCACCATCACTGGAAAAGCGAGGCTGGCCAGAAACTGCTGTCCATGCTGCCGCGTCGCCGGGTGGGTACGCCTGAAGACCTTGATGGCTTGTTGCTGCTGCTGGCCGCCGACGAATCACAGTTCATCAACGGCTCGGTAATCGCCGCCGACGACGGGTTTGGCCTATGAGCCAGGTTCTCGATCAGACGAGCGCGACAGCCGGTTTTCATCGTGTCATCGATCTGCCCATGCCGCTGCGCTGGGGCGACATGGACGCCTTCGGCCACGTGAACAACACGGTCTACTTCCGGTTCATGGAAGAAACGCGGATCTCGTGGTTCCGGCAACTGGCCTTGGCCGGCGCCAACGTTGAAGGGCAGGGGCCGGTGATCGTGAATGCATCGATGGAATTCCTGCGGCAGCTCCACTATCCCGGCGACGTGATCGGCAGCATGTTCGTGGGGCCGCCGGGCCGCAGCAGTTTCGACACGCGTTTCGAGCTCTATCGCGCCGACGATCCCGCTACGCTCTATGCCCGGGGCACGGCGAAATGCGTGTGGATCGACTACGCGGCGGCGAAATCGGTGCAGATTCCTGATCTGCTGCGCCATGCCATCGAGACAGCGGGAACGCCCGTCTAGTCGCCTAACAGCCGTTGCAGCAACTCGGTCGCGTTGCCCGTGTCATATTTACGCATGAGCCGCGACCGGTAGATATCCACGGTCCGCGAACTGATATCAAGCGCGCGGCCGATCTGCTTGCTGGTCTTGCCGGTAACGAGTTGCGCGGCAATTTCGCGCTCGCGGGGCGTCAGTTCGATTGCTACCCGCCGCGTCGCGCTCAGGTCCTCGAAGGTCCATACGCCGGCCGCGTGCGGCGCGCTCAGGTCGAGCGAGCGCCCTGTCACGTGGCACCAGAACAATTCCCCGTTTGCGCGTTTCATGATGCGGTCATCGGCGTAGCTGCCCTGGCGATGCATCAACGCGGCGATGCGCTCGCCGATCCGCTCGAACTCCACGGGCGACGGATACAGCACCTGGAACGACTGGCCCAGCAAAGCTTCCGGCGCGACACCGAAAATTGCGCAGAGCTGCGCATTGCAGTCTTCGATGATCCGTTCTCGTGACAACACCAGTCCGACTGGCGCAAGATGAAACGCTGTTTGGTAATCCAGTTGACGCATTTGGCTCGCACGTGTCGGGTTTAACTATTTCAATCTGTTCAATACGGCTACTACTTATGTATTTTTGCGTATTGTGCCGGATCGATCCGGCGTCGTACTCTTTCGCCACGTGAGAAAGTCGTCTCGCGCCAAGCAAATCAGTCGCGTAGACGGCTAAACAAACAAATTTCATCCAGATCAGGAAGGGACAAACAGATGAACAAGGTCTATCCCAGCGCGAAAGAGGCGCTCGATGGCATCGTGAAGGACGGGCAGACGTTTGCCGTGGGCGGTTTTGGTCTGTGCGGCATTCCCGAAGCGCTGATCGCGGCATTGCGCGACACGGGCGTTCAGGGCATCACCTGCATCAGCAACAACGCGGGCGTTGACGGCTTCGGACTCGGGCTGCTGCTCGAAACCCGTCAGGTCAAGAAGATGATTTCGTCGTATGTCGGCGAGAACAAGGAATTCGAGCGCCAGTATCTGGCCGGCGAACTCGAACTCGAATTCACGCCGCAAGGCACGCTGGCCGAAAAGTTGCGCGCGGGCGGCTCGGGTATTCCGGCGTTTTTTACCAACACGGGCTATGGCACGGTGATCGCGGACGGCAAGGAAACGCGTCAATTTGGCGAGAATCACTACGTGCTCGAACATTCACTCACCGCTGATGTCGCGCTGGTGAAAGCGTGGAAAGCCGATAAATCGGGCAATTTGATTTATCGCCGCACAGCCCGCAACTTCAACCCGATGTGCGCCATGGCAGGCAAGATCACGGTGGTCGAAGTGGAGGAAATCGTGGAAACGGGCGCGCTCGATCCCGACGCTATTCACACGCCGGGCATTTTCGTGCAGCGCATCGTGCTAAACGCACATCCGGAAAAACGCATTGAACAACGCGTCGTGCGCGCAAAAGGAGACTGATCATGGCATGGGACCGGAACCAGATGGCCGCGCGGGCGGGCAAGGAATTGCAGGACGGTTTTTACGTGAATCTGGGCATTGGTTTGCCCACGCTGGTGGCTAACTTTGTGCCGGAAGGCATGGAAGTGTGGTTGCAATCAGAAAACGGCCTGCTCGGCATCGGGCCGTCGCCGACGGAAGAAGAAGTCGATGCCGACCTGATCAATGCCGGCAAGCAAACGGTGACCACGCTGCCGGGATCGTCGATTTTTTCATCGGCGGATTCGTTCGCGATGATTCGTGGTGGCCACGTGAACCTGGCCATCCTGGGCGCCATGCAGATCAGCAAGACGGGTGACCTGGCCAACTGGATGATCCCTGGCAAGATGATCAAGGGCATGGGCGGCGCGATGGATCTGGTCGCGGGCGTGAAGCGCGTGATCGTGTTGATGGAGCATGTGGCGAAGGGCGATCAGCACAAGATTCTCGAAGCCTGTACGTTGCCGCTGACGGGTGTTGGCGTGGTCGACCGGATCATTACGGATCTTGGCGTGATCGATGTCACCGATGCCGGACTGAAACTTGTCGAACTCGCGCCGGGCGTCAGCGTGGAAGAGATCCAGCAGAAAACGGGCGCTCGGTTAGATGTGAGCGGCGTCAAGTAAGGTTTTTCGCAACGGTTGTTTTATCAGCCGAATTGAACCGTTCCGATGTGAGTCGGAACGGTTTTTTATTTTTGGCTTGCTGCGTTTGCTACAGGCCGATCGGGCCGTAACCGGGCTTGCGGTTCGCGTTTTGAGGCCGCACATGGCGCCTTTGTTCAGACCGTTCGGCTAACGCTGCGGCATCGCGCCGAAGCGCATTCGGCAAAGCGTTTACAATCGATTTCAGTTGAGTTATCCGACTGCCGCAGCGCCATCGCACCGAGGAAAATCTTATGTCCGCGTCTATCGTCGAAGCTGCGCCTTCGTTTGTTCCCACGCCACGCCAGCGCCACGTGCAGTGCATCAGCCCGTCGGGCCTGCATCGCATGGCTTATACCGAATGGGGTGATCCGGCGAACCCGCGCGTGCTTGTCTGCGTGCACGGGCTGACGCGCTCAGGCCGGGATTTCGACGAAGTCGCGAAGGCGTTCGCCAGCGAGTATCGGGTGGTGTGTCCGGATGTGGTCGGAAGGGGTCTATCGGACTGGCTGGTTGATCCCAAGCATTACGGCGTGCCCCAGTACGTGTGCGACATGGTCGCGCTCGTTGCACGGCTGAATGTTGAAACGGTGGATTGGTTTGGAACGTCCATGGGCGGACTGATCGGCCTTGGGCTCGCCGGATTGCCGAATTCACCCATCCGGAAAATGCTGCTCAATGACGTCGGGCCGCATATTGAACCGGTGGCGCTGGAACGTATCGGCACGTATCTCGGCCGCGGCGAAACCTTTGCCACGCTGCAGGAAGGCATCGACAACGCGGCGCAACTCGCCGCGTCGTTCGGGCCGCTGACCGCCGACGAATGGCGGGCGATCAACATGCCGTTGATGCAGGAGCGCGAAGGGCGCTGGGGGTATCGATACGACCCGAAGATCGCGGTCCCGTTCGCTGCGGCAGACGCGAACGCGGCCTCGCTCGGCGAGGCGATCCTGTGGCGTTCGCTGGCGTCCATTCAGCATCCGGTGCTGGTCGTGCGGGGTGAGCATTCGGACTTGCTGTCACGCGAGACCGTCGAAAAAATGGTCGCGAGCGGGCACGCCGTGACGGCCAGGGAGATCGCGGGCGTGGGTCACGCGCCGGCGTTCCTGGCGCCCGATCAGATTGAGATTGCGTACCGGTTCTTCCTCGATACTGAAACGTCCGAGGCATAATATTGAGCTTCGTCCGGATTTTTTGACCATTCACTCAGGAACACTCATGGCAGTCATTCGTCACCATGTTGGCGCGCGTCTTTCGGAAATCGCGATCCACAACGGCACCATTTATCTCGCGGGCCAGATCGCTGAAGACACCGACCAGGACATCACGGGCCAGACCCGCGAAGTTCTTGGCCATATCGACCGTTTGCTGGAAGAAGCCGGCAGCGACAAGACGCAGCTTTTGTCAGTGCAGATTTATCTCGCCGACCTGGTCCATTTCGCCGCCATGAACGCGGCGTGGGACATGTGGGTACCGGAAGGCAATGCGCCGCCGCGCGCTACCGTGGAAGCGAAGCTTGCGAATCCGGCTTGCCTCGTGGAAGTGGTGGTCGTTGCTGCCGTGCTTGGCTAAGCCCGAAACATTGCGAGCAATAGATTAACCCGTATGCCTGATCCCGCCGTTCCCCCTGCGTTGAACCCGGCGCCGTCCATCGACGACGCGCTCGCGTACGTCCGCGAACATGCGAAAGACGCGCGGTTGACGAACGGGGAATTGCTGGTCGAGCACGCTGCCGGCACGGCGCGCATCATGCAGACCTTGAATGTCGATCCGGCGGCCATCGTGGCGGCGGCGCTGTTTGCCATTGCGCCGCACATCGACAATCCGGAGCTTGTCATCAGCGAGCGGTTCGGCGCGGAAGTGCAAGGCCTCGTCGCCGATGTCCGCAAGTTGTGGCGGCTGGGTTCGCTCAGTTCACGGGCTACCCAGGCAACGTTGCCGGAGACGGGACGCGACGCGCAGGCGGCGCGCCGTGCGCAGGTCGAAGCACTGCGCAAGATGCTGCTCGCGTTCGCGCAAGATATCCGCGTGGTGTTGATCCGGCTGGCTTCACGGCTGCAGTCATTGCGCTACTACGCCGCGAACAAGCTTGAGCCTTCGCCCGATGTGCCGCGTGAAACACTTGAGATCTATGCGCCGCTTGCGAACCGGCTGGGCATCTGGCAATTGAAGTGGGAACTGGAGGACCTCGCGTTTCGCTTCGAGGAACCGCCCACCTACAAGCGTATCGCCAAGTTGCTTGACGAGAAACGTGTCGAGCGCGAAGCCTATGTGACTGACGCTATCGCACGCTTGCAGAAGGAGCTGGCCACCGCGAACATCCGGGCGGAAGTGAGCGGCCGGCCGAAGCACATCTACAGCATCTGGAAAAAGATGCGCGGCAAGGAACTGGATTTTTCCGAGCTGAATGACGTGCGCGCGTTTCGTGTGATCGTCGACGACATCAAGGATTGCTACACGGTGCTTGGTATCGTCCATAACTTGTGGCAACCGGTGCCACGGGAGTTCGACGATTACATTTCGCGGCCAAAAGCGAATGGGTACCGGTCGCTGCATACCGTCGTGGTAGGCGATGACGGGCGAGCATTTGAAGTCCAGATCCGCACGCAGGAAATGCACGGTTTCGCCGAATACGGCGTGGCGGCCCACTGGCGCTACAAGGAAGCCGGCACGCGCGCTTATGGCGGCCAGGTAACGGCCAGTGACAAATACGACGAAAAGATCGCGTGGTTGCGTCAGTTGCTGGCGTGGAAAGAGGACGTATCCGAGGGCGATCAGCCGGGTGCGCAGCCGTGGCAACATTTGCGCGAGGCCACGCTCGACGACGACCATATCTACGTGCTCACGCCGCAAGCACGCGTGATCGCCATGCCGCAAGGCTCGACCGCTGTTGACTTCGCGTATCACCTGCATAGCGAGCTTGGGCATCGTTGCCGTGGCGCTCGTGTCGACGGGGCCATGGTGCCGCTCAACACGCCGTTGCAAAATGGCCAGACGGTTGAGATCGTCGCAGTGAAGGAGGGCGGCCCGTCGCGCGACTGGCTCAATCCGTTGCTCGGCTATTTGCACAGCCCGCGTGCCAGGCAAAAGGTGCGCGCGTGGTTCAACGCGGTCGATTCCGAAGAAAACATCGCGAACGGGCGCGCGCTGGTTGAAAAGACGCTGCAGCGTGAGGGAAAGACTTCGGTCAACCTCGACCAGCTGGCGTCGAAGCTCGGCTTCAAGACACCAGAAGATCTGTACGCGGTTGTCGCCAAGGAAGAGTTCAGCCTGCGCAACATCGAGCAGGCGCTGCACGACACGCCGCCGCCGGAACCGGAGCCCGAAGCGCCCGCGCAATTCGAGAAGCGCAGCAGCGGGCAAAGCGTGGCGCAAGGTGCGTCTACCGGCGTGCTGGTCGTCGGCGTAGACGCGTTGTTGACGCAACTGGCAAGGTGTTGCCGTCCGGCTCCGCCGGATCGCATCGCGGGCTTCGTCACGCGCGGCAAGGGCATGTCGATCCATCGCAGTGACTGCCCGACATTCCAGCGCATGGCCGAGCGTTCGCCTGAGCGCGTGCTTGAAACAGCGTGGTCGGCCGACGTAATGAACGGGCGCGGATCGTCGGTATATCCGGTCGATCTCGCCGTGGAATCGAACGACCGGCAAGGCCTGCTGCGCGATATTTCGGAAGTCTTCGCACGCGAGAAGATGAACGTGACCGGCGTGAAGACGCAAAGCCGGCGCAACGTAGCGTACATGCAATTTACGGTAGAGGTGTCGAGCGCCGCGCAAATTCAGCGCGCGTGCTCGTTGCTGAGTGAAGTACAGGGTGTGGTGAGCGCGTCGCGACGGGCCTGAGTTGCGGGCTCGCGAGAAAAACACTTGCTGCCGCACACGCTTGATACGCCCATAACGCGTTGAATTTGAAGCGCATTGTTGATGCTTCTTAAACGTATCGACGAATATCTGCAGTGTCATCGCAGGAAAGCACTTGCCAAGATTCAAAACGCTCCATATAATTTCGCTTCTTCAGGCTCGTAGCTCAGCTGGTTAGAGCACCACCTTGACATGGTGGGGGTCGTTGGTTCGAGTCCAATCGAGCCTACCAACGAAAGTGAAAATCCGGTTCACGCTGGATTTTCAGAACTGCAGCAAGCGTCTTGGCGCGAAAGGCAAATGAACAAGATGGCACCGCGAACGTTGACCGAAACAACTTCGGAGCGACGCTAGTCGAGGACCACTTTCGCCTTTGCAGTTGTAGGAAAAGTGAATGCGGCCCCTCAAAATGTGGGGCCGCATTTTTTTTGCCTTCGCGCGGTTGACCTGGCGTTTGCAAGGCATTGTTGAATGAACTTGGGCGCCGGCCGCCGGCGTCTTGGAGAACGAAATGGTTTCGATACGTTTGCCTGACGGGTCGGTTCGACAGTACGACCACCCTGTGACGGTTGCGGAAGTCGCCGCGTCGATTGGCGCGGGACTCGCGAAGGCTGCGCTGGGCGGCAAGCTCGACGGCGAGCTCGTCGATACATCCACGCTGATCGATCACGACGCGTCGCTCGCTATCGTCACGGAAAAAGACGCTGACGGTCTCGACATCATTCGCCACTCCACGGCGCATTTGCTGGCTTACGCCGTCAAGGATCTGTATCCGGACGCGCAAGTGACCATTGGCCCGGTGATCGAGAACGGCTTCTACTACGACTTCGCGTACAGCCGTCCCTTCACGCCGGAAGATCTCGAGAAGATCGAAAAGCGCATGGCCGAAATCGCGAAGAAGGACGAGCCGGTGTCGCGCCGCGTGGTCACGCGTGGCGAAGCGGTCGACTACTTCAAGAGCATTGGCGAGAAGTACAAGGCGGAGATCATTGAATCGATCCCGTCCACCGACGACATCAAGCTGTACTCACACGGCGGTTTCACCGATCTTTGCCGCGGCCCGCACGTGCCGTCCACGGGCAAGCTGAAGGTCTTCAAGCTGATGAAGGTCGCGGGCGCCTACTGGCGCGGCGATTCGAAGAACGAACAATTGCAGCGCATTTATGGCACGGCCTGGACGAAGAAGGAAGACCAGGAAGCGTATCTGCACATGCTCGAGGAAGCCGAGAAGCGCGATCACCGCAAGCTCGCGAAGCAACTCGACCTGTTCCATCTGCAGGAAGAAGCGCCGGGCATGGTGTTCTGGCATCCGAAGGGCTGGGCGATCTGGCAACAAGTCGAGCAATACATTCGCCGTCGCCTGAGCGAAGTCGGTTACCTCGAAATCAAGACGCCGATGATCATGGACCGCTCGTTGTGGGAAGCGTCGGGCCACTGGCAGAACTATCGTGAAAACATGTTCACGACGGAGTCGGAGAAGCGCGATTACGCCATCAAGCCGATGAACTGTCCTGGCCACGTGCAGGTGTTCAATCATGGCTTGCGTTCATACCGCGACCTGCCGCTGCGTTACGCGGAATTCGGCTCGTGCCATCGCAATGAAGCGTCGGGCGCGTTGCATGGCCTGATGCGCGTGCGTGGTTTCGTTCAGGACGACGCCCACATTTTCTGTACGGAAGACCAGTTCATCGAAGAGTCCATCGCGTTCAATACGCTCGCGATGAGCATCTACAAGGATTTCGGCTTCGATCAGATCGACATCAAGCTGTCGCTGCGTCCCGACGCGCGTGCCGGTACCGACGAAACCTGGGATCGCTCCGAACAGGGCCTGCGCGAAGCGCTGACGGCGTGCGGTCTCACATGGGAAGAACTGCCGGGCGAGGGTGCGTTCTACGGTCCGAAGGTCGAGTACCACATCAAGGACGCGCTCGGCCGATCGTGGCAATGCGGAACGCTGCAGCTCGACATGGTGCTGCCGGAACGCCTCGGCGCGGAGTACGTGTCGGAAGACAACAGCCGCAAGCGCCCGGTGATGTTGCACCGTGCAATCGTCGGATCCATGGAACGTTTCCTCGGCATTCTGATCGAGCACTACGCTGGTGCAATGCCTTCCTGGCTCGCGCCGGTGCAGGCTGTGGTGCTGAATATCGCTGAAACTCAGGCGGAATATGCACTGCAAGTGACCCAATCGTTGCAAAAACAAGGGCTTAGAGTAGAGAGCGATTTGCGCAACGAGAAGATTAGCTATAAAATACGAGAGCACACGCTGCAGAAGGTCCCGTATTTGCTGGTCGTCGGGGACAAGGAGCGTGAGGCACAAACCGTAGCCGTGCGTGCTCGTGGCGGTATCGATGCTGGCGTGATGCCGGTCGATGCATTCCTTGAGCGTCTGCAGCAGGACGTGCAGGCGTACAAGTAAGCCCACCCGCAGCGCGGCTAGTTTTTTTAGATTTTTAGAGGAAACGTAACATCGCTACTGATAAGTCTGCACATCGCATCAACGGGGAAATTACTGCACCGGAAGTGCGCTTGGTCGGAGTGGACAACGAGCCACTCGGAATCGTGAAACTGGCCGATGCTTTCCGCATGTCGGAACAGCAGGACGTGGATCTCGTCGAAATCGCGCCGCAGGCCGTTCCGCCTGTTTGCCGATTGATGGATTACGGTAAGTTCAAGTACTCGGAAGCTAAGAAGCAGCACGAGGCCAAGCTCAAGCAGAAGATCGTTCAGGTCAAGGAAGTCAAGTTCCGGCCGGGCACCGACGACGGTGACTACAACGTGAAATTGCGCAATCTCACGCGCTTCCTCGAAGATGGCGACAAGACGAAAATCACGTTGCGTTTTCGCGGTCGGGAAATGGCTCACCAGGAAATCGGCATGCGCGTGCTCGAGCGGTTGAAGACCGACCTCGAAGAGCATGGTCAAGTCGAGCAAATGCCGAAGATGGAAGGGCGCCAGATGATCATGGTCATGGCCCCGAAGAAAAAGAAGTAATTGAAGAATTAGGCGATGGATCGCGCGGCCGGAAAGCATCAAAGGTCAGCGCGGCATCGTTTGAGCAGGTTTCAGGGCATCACCGGATAATGGCGGTGCTCATGAAAAAGCGGTGGCTGTCAAAAGTCTGCCGCTCATAAGTGGCATGTGGGTTTCGAAGGGCGGGTCAGGATCGAATGGATCGACCGCACACCCATATCCATCTAATAAACTGGAGTAGTTTCATGCCGAAGATGAAAACCAAGAAGAGTGCTGCAAAGCGCTTCGTGGTGCGTCCGGGCGGTACCATCAAGCGTGGTCAAGCCTTCAAGCGTCACATTCTTACCAAGAAGACCACCAAGGTCAAACGCCATTTGCGCGGTTCCACGGCTGTTCATGCATCTGATATGAACTCCGTGCGCGCAATGTTGCCGTTCGCTTAACCCTTAACTGACACTCACAGGAGCGCATTATGCCTAGAGTCAAACGTGGGGTTACCGCACGGGCCCGTCACAAGAAGATTATCAAGCTGGCCAAGGGTTACCGCGGCCGTCGCAATAACGTCTATCGCATCGCCAAGCAAGCGGTCATGCGCGCCGGGCAATATGCCTATCGCGATCGCCGCAACAAGAAGCGTGTGTTCCGTGCATTGTGGATCACGCGTATCAACGCGGCGGTGCGTCAGCACGACATGACGTACAGCGTGTTCATCAACGGCCTGAAGAAGGCTTCGATCGAACTCGACCGCAAGGTGCTGGCCGACATGGCTGTGTTCGACAAGGCTGCTTTTGCTGCGATCGTCAAGCAGGTAAAAGCCGCCGTTGCAGCCTGATCGAGCTATTTAGCTGGATTGGTATTGCATTGTTCGTCGTAGCGCTGTCTCTAACCGGACAGCGCAGCGACAGAAAACGGGGCTCTTGTCGAGCCCCGTTTTTGTTGGTGAAGCCGGTGAAGCTGGGCTGAAACGCAACAAAGCACCGTTTGCGCAAACATCGGCCCGGGAACGATCAGAAGAACTTTGACGCGGAAATGATGGGATCAATGGATCTGGACCAGATTGTCGCCGACGCGCGAAATGCCTTCGAAAATGCCGCCGATGCGGCTACGCTCGAAAACGAAAAGGCCCGCTTTCTTGGTAAGTCCGGTGTGCTCACGGATCTGCTGAAAGGCTTGGGCAAACTCGATCCTGAAGCCCGCAAGACCGAGGGCGCACGCATCAATGCGACCAAGCAGCAGGTGGAAGCAGCGCTGAACGCGCGCCGTCAGGCGCTGGCGGACGTGTTGCTGAATCAGCGTCTTGCGTCGGAATCGATCGATGTCACGTTGCCTGGCCGCGGTCTCGGCGCCGGCAGCCTGCATCCGGTGATGCGCACGTGGGAACGCGTGGAACAAATTTTCAGCACGATTGGTTTCGATGTGGCCGATGGCCCCGAAATCGAAACGGACTGGTACAACTTCACTGCATTGAACAGCCCGGAAAACCATCCGGCGCGCTCGATGCAGGACACGTTTTATATCGATGGAAAGGATGCGGATGGCCGGCAACTGCTGCTGCGCACGCATACCAGTCCGATGCAGGTGCGCTACGCGCGCATGAATAAACCGCCGATCAAGGTGATCGTGCCGGGCCGGACGTATCGGGTGGATAGCGACGCCACGCATTCGCCGATGTTCAACCAGGTCGAAGGTTTGTGGATCGACGAGAACATCAGCTTTGCCGACCTGAAAGGCGTGTACTCGGACTTCCTGAAGAAATTCTTTGAGCGCGACGATATTCTCGTGCGTTTCCGGCCGTCGTATTTCCCGTTCACCGAGCCGTCCGCTGAAATCGACATGATGTTCGAGCACGGCAAGAACGCCGGTAAATGGCTCGAAATCTCGGGTTCGGGACAAGTTCATCCGAACGTGATCCGCAACATGGGACTCGACCCGGAGCGGTATATCGGCTTTGCGTTTGGCAGCGGCCTCGAACGCCTGACCATGCTGCGTTATGGCGTGCAGGACTTGCGCCTGTTCTTCGAAAACGATCTGCGTTTCCTCGAGCAATTTGCCTGAATGCAACTTGCTGCGGGCCGTTGTCCGGACATAGAGATTTAACAGTCCGGACGCAGACACGACTTATGTCGAACCTCATTTCGAAACTAGACACACATGCAATTCCCGGAATCCTGGCTTAGAACTTTCGTCGATCCGAAGCTCTCGACCGATGAACTCTCGCACGCGCTGACCATGGCGGGTCTCGAGGTGGAAGGGCTCGCGCCCGTGGCGCCGCCGACCACGAAGATCGTCGTCGGGCAGGTGCTGGAAGTGGCGAAGCATCCGAACGCTGACAAGCTCAACGTGTGTCAGGTCGACGCCGGTACCGGCGAGACGCTGACCATTGTGTGCGGCGCGCCGAACGTGTCGCCGGGCATCAAGGTGCCGGTCGCGCTGGTCGGCGCCGAATTGCCGCCGGCGGAAGCGGGCGGTGCACCGTTCGCAATCAAGTTGTCCAAGCTGCGCGGCGTCGAAAGTCAGGGCATGTTGTGTTCGGCGCGCGAATTGAAGCTGTCGGAAGATCACAGCGGTTTGCTGATCGTTCCCGCCGATACCCCGATTGGCCAGGACATTCGCCAGACGCTCAATCTCGACGACACCGTTTTCGAAATCAAGCTCACGCCGAACAAGGCCGATTGTTTGTCGGTATTCGGCGTCGCGCGGGAAACCGCTGCGATCACGGGCGCGCCGTTGCATGCGCTCGAGATGCCGCCGGTTGACGTCACCATTAACGAAGTGCTGCCGGTCAAAGTGTTGGCGCCGGACCTGTGCGGACGCTTTTCAGGCCGCGTGATTCGCGGCGTGAACGCGCACGCGAAAACGCCGCACTGGATAGTCGAACGTCTCGAACGTTCGGGTCAGCGCAGCATCTCTGCGCTCGTCGATATCTCGAATTACGTGATGCTTGAACTCGGCCGCCCGACGCACGTATTCGATCTAGACAAGATCCACGGCGGGATCGAAGTGCGCTGGGGAAAGAAGGGCGAGACGCTCAAGCTGCTGAACGGCAACACCGTGGAACTCGATGAAACCGTCGGCGTGATCGCCGATGACCATCAGGTCGAAAGCCTCGCCGGTATCATGGGTGGTGACAGCACCGCCGTCTCGCTCGAGACGACCAACATTTACCTGGAAGCCGCGTTCTGGTGGCCGGACAGCATTCGTGGCCGCGCGCGCAGGTACAACTTTTCTACGGATGCGGCGCATCGCTTCGAGCGCGGCGTGGATTATTCGACGACCGTTGAGCATATCGAGCGTATTTCCAGGTTGATCCTCGATATTTGCGGCGGTAACGCCGGTCCCGTCGATGACCAGACGCTGAACGTGCCCACGCGCGAACCGGTGAGCATGCGCGTGTCGCGGGCGAACCGGATTATCGGCGTGGCTATTGGCGCTGAGGAAATCGCGCAGATTTTCACGCGTTTAGGCCTCACCTTCACGCGCGAAGGCGACACGTTTGCTGTCACGCCGCCGCCGTATCGGTTCGATATCGAGATTGAAGAAGACCTGATCGAGGAAGTTGCGCGTATTTACGGCTTCGAGAAGATCCCGGCGCGGCCGCCGGTCGCGACGAGCGAAATGCGTCCGACCAACGAAACGAAGCGTTCGATTCACGTGCTGCGCCACGCCGTGGCCGCACGCGATTACGCGGAAACCGTGAACTTCAGTTTCGTCGATGCCGAGTGGGAAGCGGATTTCGCCGGCAACACGAATCCTGTGAAATTGCTGAATCCCATCGCCAGCCAGCTTTCGGTCATGCGCACCACGTTGTTCGGCAGCCTGATCAGCGTGCTGCGTTACAACCTGAACCGGCGCGCAGACCGGATTCGCGTGTTCGAAGCGGGCCGTGTGTTCCTGCACGATCCGGCGATCAAAGCAGGCGAACTGGCTATTGAAGGTTTTGACCAGCCGAAGATGATAGGCGGCCTGGCTTACGGCCCCGCGCTCGAAGAGCAATGGGGAACGAAACCGTTACGCACCGTTGATTTCTTCGATGTGAAAGGCGACGTGGAAGCGCTGTTCGCGCCGGTCGTCCCGCGTTTCGTGAAAGCCGAACATCCGGCGTTGCATCCGGGGCGTAGCGCGCGAATCGAAATTGACGGCCGGGCCGTGGGCTGGATCGGTGATCTGCATCCACGCTGGATGCAGAAATACGATTTACCGAACGCGCCGGTTTTGTTCGAAATCGACGCTGAAGCGCTGATGCAGCGCGCGTTGCCGGTTCCGTCAGAAGTGCCGAAATTCCCGCCGGTTCGCCGCGATATCGCGATTGTCGTGGACCAGAAAGTGGAAGTGCAGGCGCTTATCGACGAGCTGGAAAGCGCCCGTTCCGAGGCCGCCTGCAAGCATGTCACCAGGGTTGCTTTATTCGACGAATTTCGTCCAAAATCAAGCACTTCCGGTGGGTTGGACGCGCATGAGAAAAGCCTTGCCTTCCGTGTAACGTTGCAAGATACTGGCGGGACGCTTCAGGACGAAACGGTCGAAACGGCCATCAAAACATTGGTGGAACGCTTGGCTCGAGTACATGGCGCGCGATTGCGCGGATAGCCTGCAGTTGGCCCCCTCCGTCTTCATCGTTACGCCATTTTTTCGATATGAACCAAATGAACTCGAGTGATTTCGAAGCCCTTCTTTCGGCGCAACGCAGCGCCATGATCCGAGATGTTCCCACTTCGAACGGTGCGGCAACGGCAGAAACGCCTACGCTGACAAAAGCCGAATTGGCCGAAATGCTATTTGACCATGTCGGGTTGAATAAGCGCGAAGCCAAAGATATGGTGGAAGCATTTTTCGAGGTCATTCGCGACGCGCTTGAAAGCGGCGACAGTGTCAAGCTATCTGGCTTTGGCAACTTTCAGTTACGCGACAAACCGCAACGTCCCGGACGTAATCCAAAAACGGGGGAAGCGATTCCCATCGCGGCGCGTCGTGTTGTCACGTTTCATGCGAGTCAGAAGTTGAAAGCGCTGGTGGAAGCCGGTGCTGAAAACAGTTTCGGCCGCTGAAGTGACGGGCATTTGCCAAGTGCCGCCTCTCCGCTTATTAGCGACATTAGCCCCATTCGCGACATTCACCCTATTGGTTGATTGACGATGGAAAAAGTCGTCCTGCCTCCGATTCCAGCCAAGCGCTACTTCACCATCGGTGAGGTGAGCGAGCTGTGCGGCGTCAAGCCGCATGTGCTGCGCTACTGGGAACAGGAATTCACGCAACTGAGGCCTGTCAAGCGCCGGGGCAATCGCCGCTATTATCAGCATCACGAAGTGCTGCTGATCCGGCGCATTCGTGAATTGCTTTATGAGCAGGGTTTTACAATCAACGGTGCGCGCAATCGTCTCGATTCACATGGTCGCCCGAACGGTTCGGCCGGTGATATCGAAGATCCGCAGGAAGGCGGCGCGGTTCCTCAAGCAAATGTGTCGGTCGATGTCGATCAATTGCGTAAGGAGATTCTGCAAGTGATCGATTTACTGGGCGGTTGACGATTCGTCAGAATCAAGCAGAAACTCAAGCAAAAAGGCGTCGTTGATTTAATCGGCGACGCCTTTTTCATTTTTGATTCGAGCGGGAACGGGTGCGGTTTTACGAGTTTTAAACTTCGCCCGAGGCTGTTATTTTCGAGCGTTGTCGCGCTTGAGTTCCAGGATCGGCAAATCCGGTTCTGACAGCATCGCTTTCAGTACATCATTCGCAAATTCCTCAACCACCGCATGCCATTCAATAGTGCCAACCGGGAAATCGCCGGGGCATTTTTTCCCCTGCGCTTTCCGGATTGCGCCGACGCTCAGACTCAACGCTCGCGCCCTCTGGAAGGTGGGATCGTTTGAGTCGGCTGGTTGGTTGATTTCGTGGTCCATAGAAGGGCTTTCGGCAGCGGGTAAAAAAACTTTAGGGTGAATCTGGCGAAAATAGGTGAGCGCCGAAACTTGTGGGGAAGTCGTCGCGCGGTCGTCTCGACGTTGTCGAAAACGCGCCGGAGCAAGAGTGTACACAAGCAAAACAGGGGCAGACGAGCGCAAAACGGGGACATAACACATGACGACACGAATCCCCCGATTGCTCCATTCCACGCTCAGCGGGTATCGTGTTTCGAGACAACGAGGAGGGAGTGGAGCATGGCGGAGACATTGGGGGTTGCGATTATCGGCGCTGGCATGATGGGCGAGGTTCACACGCGAGCGATACGGCTGGCTGGCGCGAAGGTGTGCGGAGTCGCGTCGTCGAATAAAAGCCGCGCGGAGCGGGCGGCCGCTCGCTTGGGAATCGAACGGGCTTATGCGTCGGTGGAAGAGGCGATTGCGGACCCTTCTGTATCGGTTATTCACGTTTGCACGCCGAACGCCAGCCACTTTTCGCAAGCCATGGCCGCGCTCGATGCCGGCAAGCATGTCGTCTGCGAGAAGCCGCTGGCAACTCGCGCGAGCGATGCCGAAGCGCTGGCGCTGGCTGCGCGCAAAGCGGGTCGTGTCGCGACGGTTCCGTTCGTCTATCGCTATCACCCGATGGTCCGTGAAGCGCGTGCGCTCGTGCAGGACGGCAGCGTGGGGGCGCTGCAACTGATCCACGGCAGTTATCTGCAGGACTGGCTGCTGGGCGTGGACGATACCAACTGGCGCGTCGATGCAGCGTTGGGTGGTCCATCGCGGGCATTTGCGGATATCGGCTCGCATTGGTGCGACCTGGTGGAATGGATCGGCGGCGAGCGCTTCGATTCAGTTGTGGCGAGCTTGCAGACAACGGTCGCTGAGCGGCCCGCTGGTTCGGTGCAGTCGTTTACGTCGGCAGAGAAGGGCGGTCCGACGCAAACGGTGGGCACGGAAGATATCGCTGGTGCCTTGCTGCGCACTAAAACCGGCGTGCTGACTACGCTGACGGTCAGCCAGGTGTCGGCGGGGAGGAAGAACCGGTTGTGGTTCGAAATCGATGGCGCGAAGGCGAGCCTTGTATTCGATCAGGAGGATCCGGAGCGGCTGTGGGTCGGCGAACGCGATTCCACGCGGCTGCTGGTGCGAGATCCGTCGCGAGGAAGCGCGGAGCAGCGTCGCCTGGCGACGCTGCCGGCCGGCCACGCGCAAGGTTATGCGCAATGTTTCGAGGCGTTCGTGGCGGACACTTACGCGGTGATTCGTGGCGAAACGCGCGAAGGTCTGCCGACATTCGACGACGGCTGGCGCTCGGCGCGCATCGTGGATGCGGTGCTGGCATCGTCGAAGGCGAATGGCTGGGTGCAGATCGAATAGCAAAAAGCCGGGCGCAAGCGCAAATAAGCCATCGAGGCGAGTCTTAAAACGGACTCTCCGCTGTGCGCTGTCAAAGAAATAGCCGGGTCGTTACAGGACAATGGACAGTCGAACCGACGCCTTCGAGCGCATAAAAAAAGTCCGCCCGACGTGTCGATTTGCGGGCCGATCGCACGTCGTGTCGACAGAGGGCGCGTATTCAGCGCTTTCTCTCAAGTTATTTGGTCAACCTGTTACATCCAGGAGCAAAGCAATGTCCAATGCAGCTGTCAAACCGATCCCGGAAGGGATGCATACGATCACGCCTCACCTGGTTTGCAAGGGCGCGGCCGACGCCATCGAGTTCTATAAAAAAGCATTCAACGCGGTCGAGCAATCGCGATTGCCCGGTCCCGATGGATCGGTGATGCACGCCATGCTGGGTATTGGCGACTCGACGCTCATGCTTGCCGAGGAGTTCCCGAATTGCGGCCATAGCGGACCGTTGACGCTGAAAGGCTCGCCCGTCACGCTGCATTTGTATGTGAAAGACGTGGATTCCGCTTTTGCGCAAGCCGTCGCAGCCGGTGCAAAGGCCACCATGCCCGTCACCGATATGTTCTGGGGCGACCGCTACGGCCAGATCGAAGACCCGTTCGGCCATCGCTGGTCTCTCGCGACGCATATGCGCGATCTGACCGAAGGTGAGATCCGCGAAGGCATGGCCAAGATGATGCCGACGTAATGTCAGAAGTTTGCTTCAATGATTAGCAGGGCGCCGCGTATTTGAATGTCGAACCTGTCCGCGGCGCCGCCGTCATTCGACAAATAACAAAAATGAATTTGGGATGACGGGCGTACGCCGGTAGCATCGCGCGTTCCGCAGCCTTTGTCATTGCACCTCCCATGTCGATTTCCTTTGCGCCCGAGCCCGCCGTCGCGGCAGTATCCGCGTCCACCGGCGCCACCGCGCGGCCCGTTATTCGCAGCGCGGCCGATGTCTCGCAACTCGTCAATCGCGGTGCCGCAGTCGGCAGCGACGCGCGCATCGTCATCGCCATCGCACTCGGGGGCGTGTTCCTCGACGCCTACGATCTCGGCGCGCTGGCGTTCGGCGTGAAGGATATCGCCCGCGAGTTTTCGCTGACGCCGGCGGCGACCGGTTTTGTCGCATCAGCTATTACGTTTGGCGCGATCATCGGCGCGTTCCTGGGCGGCTATCTGACCGATAAGATCGGCCGATATCGCGTCTTCATGGCCGATATGTTCTTCTTCGTGGTCGCGGCCATCGCGTGCGGGCTGGCGCCCAATGCCTGGGTACTCGGCGGGGCGCGATTCGTGATGGGACTGGGCGTTGGCATCGACTTGCCGGTCGCGATGGCGTTCCTCGCCGAATTTTCGCGGCTGAACGGACGCGGCAACAAGGCGGCGCGCATCGCGATGTGGTGCCCGACGTGGTATGCCGCCATCAGTGTGTCCTATTTGCTCGTGCTCGCGTTGTACGCGGTCTTGCCGGCCAGCCATTCGGGCTGGCTGTGGCGGCTGACGCTGGGTTTCGGCGCGTTGCCGGCGCTTGTGATCATCGCGATTCGCAGCCGTTATATCAGCGAGTCGCCAGTCTGGGCGGCGAACCAGGGCGATTTGCGCGGCGCGGCGCAGATTTTGAAACGCTCGTATGGCATTGATGTCGAGGTCGATTCGGGCGCACTGCAAAGCGTTAGACAACCTGTGCATAAAGCGGCATGGAGCAACTACGGCGCATTGCTGCGCGGCGTGTATCTGCGACGCACGGTGCTCGCGACGGTCATCGCGGTGGCTTCATCGTTTGCGTACAACGCCGTGGCGTTTGGACTTCCGGTCATCATTTCCAGCTTTCTCGCGCAGTCGATGCTCACCACCATCCTCGCCTCGCTCGCGTTGAACCTGTGTTTTGCGTTCGTGGGCGGATTGATCGCCGTGCGATCGGTGCCGAAAGTCGGCGCCTGGAAGCTGACCGTGCTGGGTTACGCGTTCCAATTGACGGCGTTGATCGGACTGGCGGTGGTCGGCCGTCCCGCGGGTGGCGCGCAAGTCGTTCTGGCGATCGGGTTTCTCGCGATTTTCCTGCTGGGGCAGGGCTTTGGTCCGGGTTCGCACAGCATGACGTTTGCGTCGCTCAGTTATCCGACGTCGTTGCGTGGTGTGGGCGTGGGTTTCAACCAGACGCTGATGCGCGCGAGTTCGACTGTTTCGTTGTTCCTGTTCCCCGTCCTTTCAGCGGCACTTGGCACGAAGGTATTCTGGATCATCGCGGTGGCGCCCCTTGCCGGGCTGATCGCGCTGCTGTCAATTCGATGGGAACCGTCGGGTTATGACGTCGACGCCGAGGATTTCGATACGGCTTCCGTCACCGTCAAACAAGCGTGATCCCCGCTTGATGTCTGCTCGCGGCCGGTGATGATCGCCTGGCCGCAAGCCGGCTGCGCCAAACGCGGTACGATTCACTCATGGCGATTTCCAACCGCAGCGGTTCTGATCGCTGCATTACTTCATGTCCATGAGGAAAAAATGATCGTTGAAATGCGTATTTATCACTGCGCGCCGGGCCGTCTGCCCGCGTTGAACGACCGGTTCACCAACATTACGCTCGACTTCTTCAAGAAATACGGGATCGAACCGATCGGCTTCTGGACCACGCTGGCCGGTCCGAGCAACCACGCGCTGACCTATCTGCTGAAATGGGAAAGCCTGGCTGAGCGCGAAACCAAGTGGAACGCGTTCCAGGCCGATGCTGAATGGATCGCGAAGCGTGCGGAAACGGAGGCGAAGCAGCCTATTGTCGAGCGGATTGAAAACCACTTTCTGTCGCCGACGGCTTATTCCGCTTTGCGTTGATGGCTTGAGGCATTTTTAGGCGCTAAATGTAGCAACACGCCCGGTTGTCGGATTCGATAACCGGGCGTTTTCGCGCCCGGCATAGGCGGCGCGCTTGACGCCCGATTTCAGAGCGCTGATTTATAACGCCGCGATTCAGGCGGCACGCGCCGAGAGAGTGCTTTCCGCCTTCGATGTACCCCGAGCGATCCGGCGTCGCGGCGATGCGGACTGCTCGATTTCCGGCAGGCATCCGTGCCTTTGAAAGTATCCGGTCAGTTCGGCGGCCACCCGATAATCGCGTTGATTGAACCACTCTTTCAACGCATCCAGAAACGGTTCGACAGATTTGTCGCCGTAGTCTTTCCTGACTTCAGCGATAGCTTCGGCAAGTGCGTTGTTACGCTGTGATTCGGACAACGTGCTCGCAATATGCGAAGCGCTTCTCGACACGATCATTGCGTGAACGGAACACGTCTTTGTGTCGAAAGTGGCTTTGATATTTGGTGTCCGGCTTTGTTGACTGGCTCTCATGTGTGTGACCCCGGTTTCAGCAGAGCAGCGGCGGCGAGAACAATCCGCGCCTGGCTGGTTAATTTTTTATAGTTGTTGGATGCAGTGTGTTCAGACGGGTAATTTTGTCTCCGCGGCGCCCCGGCTGAACAGGTTATAGATGCCGCTTCATCAAGCGATGCGGTCATCCCGAATATATACGCTGCGGTGTCGGAATCGGATGCGTGCAGTGCAACAAAATTCGCTTTTTACGATGATTATTTTTCCCGCCGCCGGTGTCATTGAATGCTTAAAGCCATATGCGGTGGATACGCAAACGTTTGACGCGATGCTGGCATTGGATCAGATCGGAAGTCACTTCGCACGGTAAGTAATTGCTTTGCCCTCGAGGCAAAATCACGCAGATTGATTCGGATACCTGTGTAAAAAAGTGGGCCGATTTAGCAGGTCGTGTGCGGGTCGACTTGCGTGAAGTCTCTCAGCCTAGCGGTATCAACAAGATCGTGACTACCTCACCGGCAGCGGCAATCGCGACCGCAGAGTCAACCGGGTTCGTATTGAGGAACGTCCAAAAACCGACATCGTCTCTGAACTGATTCCACGTTCCAAAGAAACCCAGTGACAGGATCAGTCCGAAGAGCAGGCTGAATGCGATTGCCGCAGACAGCCACTTGTTGTGATCGAGACTATGCGGTGAAAACGCGAACGCACTCAAACAGAGCAACTGCACGGCAAGAACCACCAGCAATCCTGGATGGTATTGGACACCCCTGTACGTAAACGGCCGCGACATGCGAAAGCGTTCATATCTATTTCCCATGGTCCGTCCTCCCCGAACCATAAAAGTGTACGTGATCTATCGCTACGAGGGTTCCGCGTCGTTGGGACTCGCGTTAACCTTTTGAGCGCGCAAAAAACCTTGGTTAAAAGGTCCGTTATTACCGTTTCCATCGCCCGAAATCGTACTTGAGCTAAAGTTTTTCCGATTCCTGTCGTCATACAGAGCGCTACCTATTAGACCGGAGATCGCAATGAAGTCGGTAAGCGCAGAAATCGACATGGTGGAAAAGACGCTGAATGAGCTCGTTCGACGTCCACGCTTGATTCGAAGCAGCTATTGGTCAACGCATATAGAGGGGCTTCAAGCGCGCCCCGGACTTCGGGTTCAGGACAAATTGCGGCTAGCCGCTCTGCATGAGCAGATCAGCGGTGTGGCGCCAATGGGCGAGATCTCCCGTGATGTGCGAGTCGACGTTTTGATTGCGAGTTGAGCTGGGATCGACGCTCTGTCTGTGAGCTGAAACGACGTACTTCGATTCAACCGTTCGCACGCACTCCGTCTGAGTGGGAGCGTGCACGAATGCATGAAGCAAAGAAAAAAGGACTTAGCCCGTGAGAGCTAAGTCCTTGTTTTCATTACTGCTGTCTTGGTCGGGGCGACAAGATTTGAACTTGCGACCCCCTGCACCCCATGCAGGTACGCTACCAGGCTGCGCTACGCCCCGAAAGAAGGAGGAGTATATCAGAGACTCTTAAGTTTTAGAACCTGGAGAGCATCTTCGAAGCAAAAGCCCGTCAGTTTCACTCTTACATCGCGCAAATGACGTTCATTCCGCCAGCGCGCGGCACGCCGAAGTTCGCAACTTCAATACCGCAACTCGGACTGCGTGTAATCAGAGGTATGAATAGTCACCGATGGCTCGACCGCACTCCGGTTCCTCGCGCGAAACCTTAGCGCCATCACAGCCGCAACCACGCACGGAATGGCGTAAGCCACTGCGCGCTCGCCACAAGCGGACAACGACGACAGATCGATATATCGCTCACGATCGGTCGTGGTAGCTGAAGCAAAAATGAAATCCAGCAGCATCGCCAGGCAGCAAAAGCCAATGAAAATCAGCGCGCCGTTAAACACGGGGGCGCGACGCCCGGTGTTCAGCGTGTTGCATACAAACACAAACGCCCCCAACAGCAGGAAATTGAGGATCAACGGAAACCAGGGGAAATTCATCACACGCCGCTTGGTAGTCTTGGTAGTGGAAGGAGCAGGGCCATCGGTGGTCGATTTCGGAGAGTCGAACAAGCGCATCGGCGCGATCTTCACACGAGCGGTAATGTGATTTGAATACGATTTATCCTAGTTTTCCAGGCGCGGGCGAAGATACCCGCGAGCGCGGCGGGGCTATTGGACGCGGCATGGAGCCATCGACGGAATCATCGGCGGCGAGTGCTGCCGAGATGAAATCGATGAAGGTACGCACCTTGGTCGTCATGTATTTGCGGCTCGTGTAGACGGCGTACACGCGCGGTGCGAACGTCGTGTAATCGGGGAAAAGACGCGTCAGCGCGCCTGATGCCAACTCCTGCGCAACGATCCATTCGGGGAAGTAGGCAAGTCCAATTCCAGCGCGCACGAGCTGCAGCATCATGGAACTGTCGTTGGTCTTGAGCACGGCGCTGTTCTTCACCGCGAAAACACCATCCGGTCCGGAAAACTCAACCGTCTCCACGCTGGTGTAAGTCGGCAGCACGATTTCGTGGCGTTCGCCGAGTTCGCTGGGATGCCGCGGATATCCGCGCTGCTTCAGATAATCCGGCGATCCCACCAGCACGAACGGCACTCTGCAGAGCGGTCGCACGATCATCGTAGGCGACGGTTCCGACGTCGCACGCAACGCCATGTCATAGCCTTCTTCCACCAGATCGACGAAGCGGTTTTCCAGTCGCAGATCGATCAGTACTTCCGGATAACGGGCCCGATACGCAACCAGGATATCGGCGAACTTCGCGGTCGCAAACCAGCCCGGCGCCGTGATCTTGAGTACGCCGCGCGGTTGATCGGTTTGTGACCCGACTGCGGCTTCAGCGGCCTGCAGGATATCCAGCGCTTCCCGGCACTGCTCGTAATAAACACTGCCAGCTTCCGTCAGGCTCAGATGACGCGTGGTCCTGTTCAGCAGGCGAACACCCAGTTGCCGTTCGAGATTGGCAACGTGCTTGCTGGTCATCGCTGTGGAGATATCGAGCCGCTCGGCGGCTTTGACAAAGCTGCCAGCTTCTACAACATCGCGGAACACTCGCAGACTAGTTAATGCGTCCATGACTCGGCATCCATATCTCAGCGTCCATGACACTTTCCTGATAGGAAAGAAAGTGCTCAGTTTACCGGCGTTTATCTTCGCGCTTCGATTGTTCGGGGCGTTTGGGCCACTCGTCGAGTTCATCGTTGAAAAGCGACGCGACCACGCCGCGTAGCCACAGGATTCGCGGATCGTTGTGAAACTTACGATGCCAGTGCTGCTTCAGATCGAAGTGCGGCAAGGGCAGCGGCGGTTCGGCCAGCGTAATGGCCGCATGTTCAGCCGCGTACGCATAGCCGATGGCATGCGGCACCGTGGCGATCAAGTCAGTGCGCGACAGAATGAACGGCAAGGACATGAAGTGCGGCGTCTCGAGCACGGCGCGGCGGCGGATGCGTTTCTTCTCCAGGAAATTTTCCAGGACTTCCTGGCTTCGGCCCTCGGCGCGCACGACCGCGTGGCCGCATTCAACATATTGCTCAAGGGTCAGCGGGCCGCGCGAATAGGGGTGATCGCGTCGCATCAGACAGATGAAGCGATGCGAAAAGAGCCGCTGCTGGAAGAAGTTGTTGCCGGCGAGATCGGGGAAATAGCCAATGGCCAGATCGATGTCACCGCTTTCCAGAGCGCGTTCGACCTGATCGTGTTTCAGCGATACCGACCGCAGGTTTGCCCGTGGCGCGACGCTGGCGAGCGTCTGCAACAGGCGCGGCAAGAACACGATTTCGCCCACATCGGATAGCGCGATGGCGAAGGTATCGGTGGTGAGGGCGGGATCGAAGTGCTGCGTGTCGAGCAAGCCGCGTTCGATCCGGTTCAGCGCCTCGCGTGCCGCGGGCACCAGTGCGAGGGCGCGCGGCGTCGGTTCCATGCCGCGCGATGTCCGGACGAACAACGGATCGTTGAAATACTCGCGCAAGCGGCCAAGCGCCGTGCTGACACGCGGCTGGCTCACGCCAAGCCGCTCGGCCGCGCGGCTCACGTTGCGTGTCTCCTCGATCGCGACGAGATACGGGATCAGGTTCAGATCGAGTTCGTGCAGCGCGAGGTCACCGGGTTTCATCGGCATGATCTGATCGGCCTCCGCCAGGGCTTAGCCACGTCTCGCGACCATCTCGGAGACACGCTGGGCCGCGTCCAGCAGCGGATCGAGGAATGCCTTCACCATCTGCTTCGCGTTCTTGCGCTGCGCGTTGCCACTGATGTTCAGCGCCGCGATCACGCGTCCTTGCCGGTCGCGGATGGGCGCGGACATCGAAATCAGGCCTTCTTCCAGTTCCTGGTCGACGATCGACCAGCCTTGCTTGCGCACCACCGCCAGCGCGGCTTTCAGCGCGGTTTTATCGGTGAGCGTGCGCGGCGTGCGGGCTTCCAGCGGACTGGCATCGAGTACGGCATCGAGTTTGTCTTCGTCGAGCGCGGCGAGCAGCACGCGTCCGAGCGACGTGCAGAACGCCGGCAACCGGCTGCCGATAGACAAGTTGATCGTGATGATCTTATGCGTAGGCACGCGCAACACGTACACGATCTCCGTGCCGTTCAACACGGCTGCCGAACAGCTTTCATGCACCTGGCCCACCAGCTCTTCCATCACAGGTTCAGCAAGATTCCAGAACGGCATCGACGTCAGATAGGCAAAACCCAGGTCGAGGATTTTCGCCGTCAGCGTGAAATACCGCCCGTCGGCGTCGACGTAACCAAGCGCCTGGAGCGTCAGCAGAATGCGCCGCGCGCCGGCGCGCGTCAGCCCCGACGCGGCGGCGACCTCCGACAAGGTCTGCGCCGGGCGCGTAGCATCGAAGGAGCGAATCACCGATAAACCGCGCGCGAACGATTGCACATAAGCATCGCCGGGCCGCGAAGGAGATTCTGGATCAGGTAGATCGGCTTCAGCAGGGGACGTGGTCATCGCTGTCTGGTCCTTTTGGTCCTGTCCGTCAGGCAAATTGCCAATGCATCGGTACAAACCCGAGGTTCATTGACAGCGCAACGAATGCGGGAATACCATACGTTTGTTCGCTAAACGAATCCATGTTCGCACAGCGAACTTAAAAATGCAAGCAATGCCGGTCGGAATCAAATCACCCGGCGCGCTTTGATTAAGGAAGACACGGCATGATCAACAAGATTTTCGGCTCACTGAGTTCAGCGGTGAAGGACGTTCAGGACGGCGCGACCGTGATGATCGGTGGATTCGGCACGGCGGGCATGCCGTCAGAACTCATCGATGCGCTGATCGAGCGGGGCGCGCGCGAACTGACTATCGTGAACAACAATGCGGGCAATGGCGAGACCGGCCTCGCGGCGCTGTTAAAAGCGAAGCGCGTGCGCAAGATCATCTGTTCGTTCCCGCGCCAGAGCGATTCGCAAGTGTTCGACGGTTTGTATCGCGCGGGCGAACTCGAACTTGAACTCGTGCCGCAAGGCAATCTCGCAGAACGCATTCGCGCGGCGGGTGCGGGTATCGGCGGATTTTTCACGCCCACGGCTTACGGTACGAAGCTGGCTGAAGGCAAGGAAACGCGTTTTATCGATGGCCGCCATTACGTGCTTGAAGCGCCGCTGCACGCCGATTTTGCGCTGATCAAGGCGTTCAAGGGCGACCGCTGGGGCAATCTCGTGTATCGCAAGACGGCGCGTAACTTCGGGCCGATCATGGCAATGGCCGCCAAAACGGCCATCGTGCAGGTTTCGCAAGTCGTGCCGCTCGGCGCGCTGGATCCGGAAGACATCGTGACGCCGGGTATCTTCGTGCAGCGCGTGATCGAGGTGCCGCAAGCGGTGCACGCGGCAGCGCTGGCGGCGGATAAAGCGGCTTGAGCAAGCGCTGCTTGAGCGCAAGCCTCTTAGCCCGGCAGCAATAACGAATGCATCAAGCAAGGACATCGATATGAAAAAACTGACTCGTGACGAAATGGCGAAACGTGTCGCCCGTGACATTCAGGAAGGCGCGTATGTGAACCTGGGTATCGGCGTGCCGACGCTCGTCGCCAACCATCTCGCGGCGGATCGCGAAATCTTCCTGCACAGCGAAAACGGTCTGCTCGGTATGGGGCCGGCGCCGGAGAAGGGCACGGAAGACGACGAACTCATCAACGCCGGCAAACAACACGTGACGCTGCTCACCGGCGGCGCGTATTTCCACCACGCCGATTCGTTCGCGATGATGCGCGGCGGCCACCTCGATATCTGCGTGCTCGGCGCGTTCCAGGTGTCCGCGAAGGGTGACCTCGCCAACTGGCATACCGGCGCGCCCGATGCCATTCCCGCTGTCGGCGGCGCGATGGATCTGGCGATCGGCGCGAAGAAGGTCTACGTGATGATGGAGCTGCTCACGAAGCAAGGCGAAAGCAAGCTGGTGCCCGAGTGTTCGTATCCGGTGACAGGCGTGAATTGCGTGAATCGCGTGTACACGGATCACGGCGTGTTCGACGTGACGCCGAACGGGTTCGTGGTGCGGGAGATTATCGAAGGCTTGTCGTTCGACGAACTGCAGAAACTGGCGCAAGTGCCGCTGACGTTTGAACCGCTCGAAGCGGCTAACACGCTCGACGCGTAATCAGGAGAAGTGCATGAAAGAAGCCTTTATTTGCGACGCGATTCGCACACCGGTAGGCCGTTACGGCGGCGCGTTGTCCTCAGTTCGTGCCGATGACCTCGGCGCCGTGCCGCTGCGCGCGTTGATGGAACGCAACAAGGACGTGGACTGGAGCGCCGTCGATGACCTGATCTTCGGCTGCGCGAACCAGGCGGGCGAAGACAACCGCAACGTCGCGCGCATGTCGGCTTTGTTGTCCGGTTTGCCTGAAGGCATTCCCGGCTCGACGATCAACCGTTTGTGCGGATCGGGCATGGATGCAATCGGCGTGGCTGCACGGGCGATCAAGTCGGGCGAAGCGGCGCTGATGATCGCGGGCGGCGTGGAAAGCATGAGCCGCGCGCCATTCGTGCAGGGCAAGGCGACCACGGCGTTCTCGCGTCAGGCAGAGATCTTCGACACCACCATCGGCTGGCGATTCGTCAACCCGCTGATGAAGAAGATGTATGGCGTGGATTCGATGCCGGAAACGGCCGAAAACGTCGCGACCGACTACAAGGTGAGCCGCGAGGACCAGGATGCGTTTGCTGTGCGCAGCCAGCAGAAAGCATCGCGCGCGCAGAAGGACGGAACGCTCGCGCAGGAGATCGTGCCGGTTTCCATCGCGCAGAAAAAGGGCGATCCGGTGCTGGTCTCGCTGGACGAACATCCGCGTGAAACGAGCATGGAAGCGCTCGCGAGACTGAAGGGCGTCGTGCGTCCCGATGGCACGGTGACGGCAGGCAATGCGTCGGGCGTGAACGATGGCGCGGCGGCTTTGCTTATCGCCGATGAAGACAGCGCCAAGCGCTTCGGTCTCGTGCCGCGTGTGCGCGTGTTGGGCATTGCGACTGCTGGCGTGCCGCCGCGCGTGATGGGCATTGGCCCGGCGCCCGCGTCGCAGAAGCTGATGAAGCGCCTGGGCATGACCATCGATCAATTCGATGTGATCGAGCTAAACGAGGCGTTTGCATCGCAAGGTTTGGCTGTACTGCGCATGCTCGGTATTGCGGACGACGATCCACGCGTCAATCCGAACGGCGGGGCGATTGCGCTTGGTCATCCGCTCGGCATGAGCGGCGCACGCCTGGTGACGACCGCGACGTATCAGCTGCATCGGACCGGGGGACGCTTTGCGCTGTGCACGATGTGTATTGGCGTGGGTCAGGGCATTGCGATCGCTATCGAGCGTGTGTGATGTCTGAGCCGACATTTGCGGTGTCGGGACGGCTGACGGACCTGATCTGCGGCACGCGCGAGATGAACGCCGTGTGGTCCGCGCGTCAGACCGTCCAGTCGATGCTGGATGTGGAGGCGGCGCTTGCGCGGGCATCGGCTGAACATGGCGTGATTCCTTCTAGTGCAGTGGCGGCGATCGTGGCCGCTTGCAACGCCGATCTGATCGATGCTGACGCGTTGATGGCCGGCGCTGCGTCCGGCGGCAATCTCGCCATTCCGCTGGTGAAGCTGCTGACCGCGGCGGTCAAGCTTGAAGATGCCGATGCCGCCAAGTACGTGCATTGGGGCGCGACGAGCCAGGACATTATCGATACCGGTACTGTCTTGCAACTGCGTGCCACGTTCGATTTGCTGGAAGCGGGTTTGCATGACGCTTGCGACGCGCTCGCGCTTCAGGCGCAGACATATCGGACGACGCCGGCGATCGGCAGGACCTGGCTTCAGCAGGCGTTGCCGGTCACGCTCGGCCTTAAATTCGCCCAATGGCTCGACGCGTTGACGCGGCATCGCGAGCGTGTTGCGCAGTGCCGTTCGCGGGCGCTGGCGTTGCAGTTCGGCGGTGCGGCGGGCACGTTGGCGAGCCTGAGGGACAAGGCGCCGCCGGTCGCCCAATCGCTTGCCGATGACCTCGGCTTGCAACTTCCTGCGCTGCCGTGGCATACCCAGCGGGATCGCATCGCGGAAGCGGCGGCATGTTTCGGGATGCTGATCGGGACGCTCGGAAAAATCGCCCGCGACATATCGCTGCAGATGCAAACGGAAGTCGGCGAACTGGCCGAGCCGGCCGCAGCGGGCAAGGGCGGTTCATCCACGATGCCGCATAAGCGCAACCCCGTGGGCTGCGCTGCTGTTTTAACAGCCGCCATGCGCGCGCCGAATCTGGTCGCAACTGTGTTCAGCGGCATGGTCCAGGAACATGAACGCGCGCTCGGGGGCTGGCAGGCCGAATGGGAAGCGCTGCCAGATCTTGCCCGCCTGACGGGCGGTGCGCTCGCGCAGATCACGGCGATTGTTTCGAACATCGAAGTAAATTGCGGGCGTCTCGCAGCCAACCTGGATCTGACGCACGGACTGATTCTCGGCGAAGCGGTGATGCTCGCGCTCGGTGACCGAATTGGCAGGCTCGACGCGCACACGCTCGTCGAACATGCATCGAAAGAAGCCGTGGCAACCGGCGCAACGCTTTACGACGTGCTCTCGAACGACGCACGCGTCACGCAACATCTCTCGCTTGTTCAACTGCAAGCCTTGCTCGACCCGGCCAACTACGTGGGCCAGGCGCACGCTTTTGTCGATGCCGCGCTGCGTTTGCATCGAGTCCCTTCCTCCAGGAGTTTTTCGTAATGCCTTTTGCCGCCGTCAACGGTATTCAACTTTTTTATCGCATCGATGCCACCGCCGGCAGCGATGCACCCTGGCTCGTGTTGTCGAATTCGCTCGGCGCCGATGCCTCGATGTGGACGCCGCAAGTCGAAACGCTCGCGGCGAAATATCGCGTGTTGCGTTACGACACGCGCGGTCATGGCCGATCGGACGTGCCCAAGGGGCCGTACACGCTGAGCCAGCTCGTCGGCGACGTGATCGGTTTGCTCGACGCACTCGGTGTCAAGCGCGCGCACTATTGCGGGCTGTCGATGGGCGGGCTGACCGGCATCGCGCTCGCTGCACGCCACCCGGAGCGCTTCGAACGCGTGGTCTTGTCGAATACGGCGGCGCTGATCGGCTCGGACGCAATCTGGACGCCGCGGGCCGCCAAAGCCCGCGAGGAGGGTGGCATGCCGGCATTGGCCGACGCCGTTCTGCCGCGCTGGTTCACGGCTGGCTTCATGGCCGCGCAGCCGCTTGTCATGTCGGGCATTCGTGATGTGTTCCGTCACACCTCCGGCGAAGGTTACGCATCGAATTGCGAAGCGATCCGGGATGCCGATGCACGCGAAGAAGCGAAGACCATCAAGGCGCCGGTGCTGGTTATTTCGGGCACGCATGACCAGTCCACGACCGCTGCGCAAGGGCGCGAACTGGCCGGATATATCGAAGACTCACGTTACGTCGAACTCGATGCCGCGCACTTGTCGAACATCGAGCAAGCGGACGTTTACACGAAAACGCTGCTTGAGTTCCTGGGTGCCTGACATGACTGAAGACGAACGTTACGAAGCGGGATTGAACGTACGCCGCGAGGTGCTTGGCGATGCGCATGTCACGCGCTCGCTCGAGAACCGCACGGATCTCACGACCGAATTCCAGAACCTGATTACGCGCTACGCATGGGGCGACATCTGGACACGTCCCGGTTTGCCGCGCCATACCCGCAGCCTCTTGACCATTTCGATGATGGTCGCGCTCAACCGCAGCGAAGAACTCGCGCTGCATTTGCGGGCGGCAAAAAACAACGGCGTCACACGCGACGAGATCAAAGAGGTGCTGCTGCAGACAGCGATTTATTGCGGTGTTCCGGCAGCGAATTCGGCGTTTCATCTGGCACAAAAAATCTTTGACGAGGACGATCGCGCGGCGTAGCGATCGTCCTGACGGACAAACGAAATTCAGGAGCAAGGCGGAGACAAGCATGGGCTCGCTGAGCGCCATGCTCAATGTGTGACGGTTCATAAGACGATGGTTGGGTGTTGTTTGATCAGGACGGCGGCGTGGTGAACCACGCCGCCGTCTTTGCATTTGGGGTAGCGGGGTTGACGCCCGCTCACTCACTTCACCTAGCAAATTAACGTATTCAGGATACGTGCGAGAGGTCGATCCTGGATATCTCATCTTGACCACCACATCAAAATAAGCACAAATACCGCACACTGAAGACTCGAAACCCCTATCGAATGGCCTATCTCCCATCGTTTTATGAGTTTGCTGATAGGGGAAATTTATCTTGACCTGTCACAGTGGCACACGAGCGTGCTAGCGGCTTTCCGCCTGACAGGAACCGCACTGAGACCGTCTGCTGGCTACCGAAGCAATTCGATGGCTGTGTGCATTCCTGCGCACGCTCAAAGTCGCTGGTCCCGATCGATCGACTATCCGGGACCCGATGCCAATGATTCCGAGGGCGCGTCCGCGTGTCTAAGACCTGAGTGAGCAAAAAAAATGAACAAGACGCAGCGCGTGGTAGTGAAGAAACAAAATGAAGTGTCGGTCGACTTGTGTGTGGCTAGCTTATCCGGTGTTTCGAAGATCGCTTGCTCCAGCCGGCGAACGAGAATGGGCGCCGCGGTATTCCTGGCGCTTGCCCCCGTTTCCTTGATGTTGATGCCGCAAGTATCGAGGGCTGTGCTTGTCGATAACCTGGCGAAGGTTCGAACGAACGCGCTCGGGTCTATTCATCGCAAGTACGCGAGGCATTGAGCGCTGTTGCCCCACGCGCCTCCGGGTCGGGCAGTGAAGGTGCCGGCCGGCTTGCGGCGGTCCCGTTATACGGGTCCGGCCTTACACCGGATCAGTTGATCGTGTCCGGGACAATCGACGGCTCGACTCCTACCACCGCGGTCGGCACGAATGCGGTCGCAATGGGCGTGAACGCTCACGCGGCCGGGGATTATTCTGTTGCGGTGGGCTCTTACGTGAGCGCGACTGCGGGCTCGGCGGCGGTTGGAGTCAGGGTGTCATCAACGGGTAATGAATCAACTGCACTCGGCGTTCGCACAAGTGCATCTTCCGACCATGGACTTGCCATGGGCTGGCGCACAAGTGTTAGCACGGATGCCACGGATTCACTTGCAATTGGCTCGGCCACGCAGGTTTATTCCGCGGGCGCGGGAGGAATCGGCAAGGACAACTTCGTGGGCGGAGCGGGAACCTACGTAGTGGGAAACGGTAACAAGGCTTTTGGCGCAGATTCGTTCGTTCTTGGCAGCAATGTAACGGCAAGCGGAAATAACAGCGTCGTGCTCGGCGCGAACAGCGATGGTTCGTTAGCCAACGTGGTATCCGTGGGTAACGTTGGGTCGGAGCGGCGAATCGCGCACGCGGCGCCTGGGGTGAGTGCAACGGACGCGGTCAACGTGAGTCAACTAAAGGCGCTTGGTGCGACCACGAACGCACTGGGCACAATGACCAACGCCTTTGTGGCCTATGACGGTGTCGATAAAAATGTGATTACGCTGCGCGGAGCATTGCCGGGAACGCCGGGGCAGGCAGCCGCGCCTGCCGTGACGATCACGAACCTCAAGGCGGGCGCGTTGAGCACGCAGAGCAGCGACGCGGTCAACGGTGCCCAACTGAACGCGACCAATACAAACGTTCAAGACGTAGCTACCTCGCTCGCCACGCTGACTCGAGCGGAACCGTTGAAACTTGCGTACACGAGCGACACCAAATGGAATGTCGTGCTGGGTGGAACCGGCGGCACTGTCCTCTCGAACCTGAAGGCGGGCGTGGCGGATCAGGACGCGGTGAATGTCGCTCAACTGAAGGACGCCGGGTTGATCAATTCGAAGGGCAATACGCTTTCGGCCATCACCTATGACACTAACGCGGATGGCGCGATTAATCGAAGCAGCGTGACGCTAGGTGGTTCGGACGCTGTGTCGCCCGTCGCATTGCACAACGTGGCGGCTGGCGCCGTAAAAGCAGGCAGTACGGACGCAATCAACGGTGACCAGTTGTTCCAGACAGCGCAACTTGTCGACGGTCTTCAGAATGGCGCCGCGCTCAAATATTTTGTATCGAACACAACGCTTGCCGCAGCAACCGCAAGCGGCCTCAACGCCACTGCGATCGGGGGTAACGCACAAGCCGTTGCCGGTAACACGGTTGCCATCGGCGCGAACTCGGTGGCGGATCGCGTAAACAGCGTGTCGGTGGGCGCATCGGGCAACGAGCGGCAGATTACCAATGTGCAGGCGGGCACGGCCGACACCGACGCGGTCAACGTCGGGCAGCTGAAGAGCGCAGGTCTGGTCGACCAGACTGGCAAGGCAGTCACCGCACTCTCCTATGACAAGAACGCAAGCGGCGCGACGGATTTCAGCAATGTCACGCTCGGACAGGGCATTGCAGGCGGCACCACAATCCATAACGTGGCGGCAGGGACGCTCGCTACCGACGCCGTGAACCTGGCTCAGTTGAACGATATCGTCACTCATGTCAGCAACTTCGTGACATCGAGCAGCGCGCTTTACAGCGCTGCCGGAGATACATCAACCGAAGCGGCCACTGCGAGCGGCACTCATGCCGTCGCAATGGGGGCGAACGCGACAGCCAGCGCGGCCAATTCGGTGGCGCTGGGGGCGGGCTCGCTGGCGGATCGTGCGTCGTCGGTATCGGTGGGAGCGGTGGGCAACGAACGGCAGATTACGAATGTTGCGGCCGGTACGTTGGCAACGGACGCTGTCAACCTCAGCCAATTGAACCAGTCGGCCAGTTCTACGCTCAGTCAGGCCAATAGCTATACCGATCAGCGCTTCAACAATACCGACCAACAAATTCGCGACCTCGATCGCAACACGCGCAAGGGGATTGCGTCTGCGTCGGCGCTCAACGTCGTGACGCCGTACCTGCCGGGGCGAACGACGTTGAATGCAGGCGTCGCAGCTTATCGCGGGCAGGCGGCGATGGGCATTGGTGTTTCGCGCTGGAATGACAAGGGCAATATCAATTTCAATGGCGGAGTGTCGTCGTCGGGTGGCAACAGCACCATCGTGCGTGCGGGCGTGGGTTACGTGTTCGGCAGTTGACCCGCGTAGCGAATTGAACTTTGCCGCCGTCACGGGCGGTACGCACAGCCAGTCCACGGAGCTTGATGCCCCGGATGTCACCGGGTCGAACCATGAAAAACATTATCCTCGCCGCCGCCTGCGTTTATACGCTGGCGGGTTGCGCCAACACGGAACTGCGTGACAGTCTGGGCATCCAGGACCCTACCGTTCTGCAAACGGGGTTCGGCACCCAGCAAAGCACGCAAGCGGGTGCGGCCGTGCAGCCTTGGGGCAGCGTCTATGGGCGAATCGATAAACCTCGAGAGGCGCTGGACCTACTGCAAGCACGACTGGACCAGCTGGATCAACGCAAGGACAACTATTTTGGCTACAGAGATCAATGCTGGATCGATGTGGCAAAAAGCGAGATCGATGCGAGAGATCGTTGGAAGCGGGGCTGTTGCGGGTAACACAGCACATGCATGTTCGCGAGCACCCGGAACCGGGAGAGTTCGAGCACGCGCGAATCGTGACGAAGCCTTCAACGTTTGCCGCGGCAGCTCGCTGATCAGGAGCCGTCGCGGCACATTGCTTAGGGCCTAGAACGCATAGTAAGGACCATTGCCCGCGGGTGTCACACTCGCTTCGATAGCCGTAAAGATCCGTCTCCCGAAGAAGAAGGGCAGACCCCAGTCGAAATAGTTGCTTGCCGGTCCCGCCAGATTGCCGAGCGCGTTGTTGCCGCTTGCGAATAGCGACGTCGCGTTTCCTATGGTGAACGTTACGTTGCTTGTCGCGCCATTGATGCCGGCAACGGTTGCAGCCAGACTTTGCACGGCGGTTGGACAGAACCAGAAGCCTCATGTTGGCGCGGAACTCAGTGCGAAGAACAAGCCGTTCGAGCCGCTGTCGATGAAGCTCGTGCTGTAGGTTTGTCCTTGAAATGCTGTCGAAACAAACCCTGTCGTCGAGTTACTCGGGAGGACCTGAGCGCTGCCAAGTAGATTGTTCGACTGTGAGCCGATTCCGAACGTCATGGTGCCGGTAACGCTCGCTGCTCCGGTAGCGGCGACGGCGGGAAGGTCGATGACAATACCATTGTTGTCGGTGGCGAATCGGCTGATCGGATTGGTCACCTGCTGTGCAACCGGTAGCGCAGTTGCCACGCACGTGCTCGTTGAGCAGCTGTAGTACCAGCGTGGCAGCGCGGTCGTGGCGCAGCCGCCGCCGCAGTCGGCGCTGAACGGGCCTACGCCGAGAATACCGTTGCTGCGCAGAGCGGTAGCGGTCAGCATCGGCAGGCCCGAGTTACCGCAGTCCGTGGGCACAGCCGGAACAACCGGGTCCGCAATGACCTGGATCGATGTCGCCGCTGGTACCTCACCGGCCAGATGCACGTCGGCAGTGCGGACCGAGCCCCATGTGTAGCCCGATCCGAATACGGTGCAGCTTGCCGCCGTTGCACCCGTGCTGGTCGTCACGGAGGGTAGCGCCAAAGATGGCAAGAGCGCGGAAGCAAGAATGCGTAATCCTTGCGATCCCGTGTCCACCTGAATATTGTCGATCGTCTGGCACGTGCTTGTTCTCGGAACGCAGATCGTCACGCTGGTTTGCAGCATGTTGCGCGTACCGGTCGCGATTTGCGCGACGGTAATGGGCTGCACGTTCGGTGTGGTCGATTGAGTCACCGTGTTGGCTGGCGCGATAAGTTCGGATGGAGCTGCGACAACAGGGGCGCTGGCAGCGGAAGCGCCGCTAGACGCGAGCGGAGCGCTTGCGGCCGCCGGGGAACTTGCCGCGGGTGCTGCGCCGCCGGTTGAACCATTACCGCCACTGCCGCCGCCGCAGCCGGCTATCGTGACGCTAGCGGCAACAATCGCCGTGATAAGTACGCAAGTCAGGTTTCGCATGATTTCCCCTATTCAATGTCTGCTGCCGTGACGCCGGCCGGCAACGCGCTGGGAAGCCACGCACGTCCGCTGAAATCGCGCAGGCGCACTGCCGTTTCCACCATGAGATCGCTGCTGTTTCCCCGCGATGAGTGCAGCCCACTTACGTTCGGTAACGCAGCGCTTGCTTCTTGCCTATACCGATCGAACCAGTTGCCGAGCAGCGCTGCGACATCGGGCATGGCCGGGCCGTCCCAACTGACGGCATAGACCTGGCCCGAGGAAGATACGTACTGGCGCATGCGAATCTGATTGGCGTCGGTCGATTCCTGCCAGCGCGCTGCGCTGTTCTCGGCCTGATGCAATACCTGGGCAGTGCCATCCGCTGCGTTGGACGAACTTGCTGTACCCGATGCCGCGATCGCGACGGTGCTACCAAGTTGTGCATGCGCCGATCCGCTTGCCGCGATCAACAGTGCGGCAGCGGTTGCCCGAAGAGGGGCGAGGGACTCGAAGTGAGGCATGGTGTTACTCCGTTCTCATGGCCGTTCTTGTTATCGAGAACTAATTTTAGGATAGATATGCTTTAAAAAAACGAGATAGGAATTGTCTTGTAGGGCCTTTGAAAACGCCTCGAAAATTAGTTAAAAGTGCTTATTAAACAATGTGTTGGTTGCTAAAAATAGACTAGGACAAAGCAAGAGTAAATGTCATAAATTGTCTTCGCGGTCATCGAAGCTGCGATTTATGAGATGAAAAGTGGGTTTTGGCGGGCGAGAAAATGAAGCCGGAAAGCGAGGGGGAAATGGATGCAGGTAAGTCTGCAAGCGTGGCCTGATTCGTCTATCCAGACGTGCAATACCAGCGCGAATTTCCCTGCTTGAAATTCATGCAAGGGAGGCGTTCCCCGGGCCGCGTCGTCCAGGTATTACGACGTCGGGGGCACTGTTTTTGCACGGCGACGCGCGGGACCGGTAAAATGCTTGGTTGATCCACGGAAAACGCCGTGGCGTAGCGGAAGGATTTCCCAAACATGACAGATTTTCGTGTGAACAAGCCGGCTTTGAAGGTCGCGGCCCTCTTGATGGTGGGAGGCCTTGTTGCCGGATGCGGTACGTCGTCTCCCGATGCAATCAATTACAAGAGCGATGGCCGCGCAAAACAGGCATCGCTCGCGGTCCCGCCCAATCTGCTCGACGAAACGGGGGATCAGCGTTCGTTACCGCCTCAAGGCGGGCAGGCTTCGCTTTCGGACCTCCAGCAGGTGCAGAAGGCCGCGCCGAGCGCGCCCACGGTCATCCCGCCCGTCTCTGGCATGCATATTCAGCGTGACGGCACGGAGCGCTGGCTGGTTATCGACGCCAAGGCGCCGGAGCAGGTCTGGCCGCAGATTCGCCGTTTCTGGCAGGAACAGGGCTTTCTGCTTGTCGTGGACGCGCGCGCCAAGGGCGTCATGGAAACGGACTGGAACGAAACCCACCCGGCGATCTCAGACGGGCTGATCCGCAACACGCTGACAATAGCAACGGGCAACTCGTACGTTGCAGCCGAACGCAACAAGTACCGCACTCGCCTCGAGGCCGCACCGAACGGCGGCACGTACGTGTTCATCAGCCAGAAGGGCATGCGTGAAGCGCTGACGGGAACCAACAACGATCAAAGCCAGTGGCAGGCCAAGCCGAACGACCCCGCCCTGGAAGGTGAATACCTGAAGCGCTTGATGGCGAACCTCGCACTGGCCGACGCGCGCCAGGCTAGCGGTCAGACCGGCGCCACCGACGCTGCCATGGCAGCGGCCGCGGCAGGGAGCTCACCCACGGCCACCACGTCAGCGCAGAGAGCGGCACAGAACGTTGCGCTCTCGGCACAGACGCCGATCAAGGAAGACGTGGTGCCTGAAGCAAATTCGGTTGAGCTCAACTTGCCGGAACCCTACGATCGCGCATGGCTGCGCGTCGGTCTGGCGCTCGACCGGACGAACTTCACTGTCGATGACCGGGATCGTGGCCGTGGTATTTATTTCGTCCGGTATGTCGACCCGAAGGACTTGACGTCGGCGGAGCAGGGCTTCTGGAGCCAGGTGTTCCACGGTAAGAAAGAGAAGCTACCCAAGAACTACGAGATCAACGTGCGGGCGCTGACAGAGACGCAGACGCGTGTGTCGATCATCGACAGCAAGGGTGACGTCGATTCCTCGCCGCAAGCACGTCAGATCATGGGCTTGCTCGACGACCAATTGCGTTGAGGCAAACTGCAGTGACCTTCTGCAAACGTGGTTCACGTGGCTGATTTAGCAAATTGAATCAATAAGCGTAATCAGTGGGCAGTAAGCGGAATGTCACAGAAAGACTGAGCGGAATGACCAAGTTCGCGACTAACCCGCCTGAAGTTCAGGCGGGTTTTTTTATACCTCTGAGTTTAGTTGAGGGTTTCGAAGATACCTTTTGCATTCGAATGCGCGGTAACGCGCGCGAGTGAATGCGACCGCTGCGTTACGCTTCGGGCGACAGACATCAGAGGGAAGTAGGCGAACCTTCATGATGGCGCTGTCACGTGACAGCCGATAGTGACGTGTTCGCATCAGGCGCTGTTTTTGGTTTTTTATGTGCGGGAAAGCTTATAGGAATCAACTGCATAGGGATTACATTGTATGTGTGGCATGTAATCTGCGTGGCGCCTGGACGAAGCTGCCTCCTGCTTCACGCAACCATACGTCACCCAATTTTCTTTCACGAATTGTGATCCGCTGGCCAAGCGGATCTCGATGGCCCCGTCGCCTATCCTCGTAGGGCGACGGCTTTTGCCCGCGCTCCCCAAAAGGGACGCGGGCTTTTTTCTTGTTGTTTCAAAAGTCGTTTCAGCGAGCGTGCAGTGTCGACGTTATGCTTGATCCTTTTAATCTGGAGTCAAGTCATGACAGAAATCGCCGTGGTCGCAACGTTCGTCGCCAAACCGGGTAACGAAGACAAGCTGAGGGAGGTCCTGCAGGGCATCGTGGCGCCTACGCGCAAAGAACCCGGAGCGCTGCAGTATGACCTGCATCGTGACATCAAGGAGCCACGCCGATTCGTATTCTACGAGCGCTGGCAGAGCGAGGCGGCGCTGGCTGAGCACAATCAAACACCGCACATTCAGGCGCTCGGCAAAACCCTGCCGGACCTGATTGAACACGGCGAAATCAACGTAGTGGCAAAGCTCTGAGCGCTTAAACAGGCCGCGCAAAAGTCACTGCGTCCGCGTAGCCATTTCTGACTGCCCGATCATCCAAACCGCATCAGCACTTAGTGAGTCTCGTGCGGTACGTCGAGGATCAGGATGATGGTCCAGTCGGCGTCGCCGTCATGATGATACTGACGCTCGGCCACGATAAACGGCTGTTGTTTGCCGTCCGGGCCGAGGAACAGCACATCGCCTTCCATAGGCAGGCATTCCACGGGCGGCAGCGCGAGATACGCGTCCTTGTCCTTTGCGTTGCGCGGCATCAGCTTTTCAATCTTGCGTGATGCTGCTTCGGTCCATTCGATATCCAGCTGGATGTTGCTCATACGATCCTCCGCACACGAGTGCGATTCAATTTTATCGACGCGGAATGTAGCATACGCCGCGCCGGTGAACGGATCGATTCCTGAAGGTTTCCTGAAGTCGTCGCAAACGTACAAAAGCCGGATACAACGCCTTGTGCGTCATATCCGGCTTTTTGGGGCGAGCGGTTCGTTGAATGGTTGGCAAACGGGTTCGCCAACCGCTAACGTTTGCGGGCCGTTGCGACGGTTAAACCTTATCGCTTATTCGGCCATGCCTTTCGAATGCTTCATGCCCTTCTTGTGATGCGTGGAGCCCTTGTGCATTGGCATGTCGCTCGGCATAGCCGATTGGCGCGATTGCAGGTCCTGCGCGCGCTGTTCGATATCCGAGATTTTGGCCGGATCCGTACTCATCGTGACGCCTTGATCGGACTGTGCGAATGCTGCACTGGTCATTGCGCTCAGGGAAAACAAGACTGCCAGGGACATTTTCTTCATTGTTACCTCCATAGACTCGTTGAACCCGGGTTGGCCTGTCCCGATTAGCGAGACATTACACGCTGCGAAGCAAATACCGATCCTGCTCGCGGATCGTTACATGTAGTTACAGTGCCGTCACATTTAAGCAATGACCCTGCGGTTTGACTCTAACAGAGCATCAGCCCGGCCAGTCGATTGACTGAGCCGGCGATAATACCGGCGAAGCGCATTGGTTTCTAGTACTGAATTTCGAGATGAGTAACGGTGTTGACACATGCCTCGCAATTCCAGCGGCTCGCAATCACGATGCGATTCAATATAGCCCCATGCGTCGGTACACACAAAAGCGTGCGATGCCAATCAGTTCATGCAGGGCAGTTTCCGCATCGACGAAACCGCGTAAGCGCGGAAAGAAGGTCGGCGTGGATTGCCGCACATTGCTGACGAAAACTTGCGTGTCGAGGCCAAAGGCATTGAAGGCGAGCAATGACCGGCGCATGTGATAAGCGGACGTAATCAGCACCAGGGTTTCATCGTGTTCCGGCTGCACGATGCTCGCAACGTTGCGCGCATTCTGGTACGTATTGAGGCTTTCGTTTTCGAGCACGAGGTCGCGCGCGCTTACGCCGCGAGCCAGCAGGAAGGGTCCATAGTTGTCGGCTTCAGCTTGATCGTGATGCTGCGGGTTGCCGCCACTTACGATCACCCTGCAAGCACCGCCCGCTCGACGGCAATCGCGATACAGCTCTGCTGTGACAACAATACGTGTGAACGGATCGCGTTTTGGAATCAGGTGGTTGTCGATGTCATAACGCGTGCCGCCGCCCATCAGGATAAAAGTCGTTCGCGATGCGAAATGCACCTGCTGTGGCGTCGATTTCTCCTCAAACCCGCGCTGTGCAAGGTGAAGCAGGGGTGCGGAAAGCCAACCTGCGCCCAGCGCCCAGAACAGCACGATGCAAACAAGCGCGACTGCACGCCGGTGTTGTCGCCAAACTGCGAACAGTGCAAAGAAAAGCAGCAATAAAGTTATAAGAACCAATTTGGTTTGAGGTAACGTATAGGTTTTCGAGATAATCCGCATCGTGGTCATCGCATTCATAGGAATGCATCGCCGGAACTGCGGAACGCGTTGTGTAGTGCGCGTTTAACGGGCGCTCGAAATTATAAGCAGCGGTAAGCAGAAATAAGCAGCACCTAGCGCAAGCGGCGGCTGCGAGTTCCGGTCAGGGGCCGCGAAGTTGGCGTCTTGACTGGTTTCGGGGCGTGCCGCGTTTAGTCGGTGCCGCTGGCAGTCAGTTACTGCCATGTGGCGTCGTCACGGCTGCACTGGAAGATATAACGAGATGACCACGTATTCAAACGAAGCCGTACTTGAAGCGCTCCGGCGAGCTCAGTATCGTCAAGTTCCGTGGGCAAGGCGCCCAAACGTTTTCAGCCATCTACGCGACCTGGGCCTGCTGGAACTGGTCCGGCAGCGCACCGTAGCGCCCGCTCCCGGTTTTCACGCCCCCGTGGACATTGCGGTAGTGACCGAGCGGGGCAAACTGGAGTTCTCCCGTCTCGCCCGTGACGAGCGTTCGATGGACTGGGATCTGCATCGCAATGCAGCGTATTCTCCGGCCGTCCTTCAGGAACCGTTGGCCGAAGCGCGCGCCTGAAGCCCTTCCAACTTTCGCAGTAAAGGGTTTAGCGTTTCAGCGCAGATCTAGTGGTCTTACGCCGGGCAAACGGTTGCGGCTGCAATAGCGCCATTTCTGCGTCGAATGGGTAATCTGTGAAAGCGGCCGACTCACGACATCGGTCAACCGCCGACAAAAAAAGCCCGTATCACGAGGATACGGGCTTACCGGATCTACTTCTGCCACGCTGTGCTCATGGCATAACGTCCGACTGACGCGATGAAGAAGGGTTCCCGGAAGAACCGCGATCGACACAAATAGGGTTTGAAGCCGCGCCATTCCGGCGGTCTTGCTCGCCTCATGACTCACCGCGCTTGAACTTACGCGGTTTCCTCAATGCGCAGTCTTCTCAATGCTTATGCGAGCGGCCTCCGCGATCCGGCTCGGGACGTGCGCGCGCATTGCTCGCGATATCGCCTCGCAAGTCCCCACGCGGCGCGGATTCGGTCAGCTCCGCACCACGCACCTGTTCCTTCCTCCAGTCCTGCAAGCTCACTTGTGTATTCGGGCGCAGCGCGAAGTTGCCCGCGGACGACTCCGCGTGCACTGTCAGCCCCGTACTCAGTGATGAAAGCACAATGCCGCACACGAGCAGTGACATTGGTTTCATGATCGAAACTCCCCTTCGAACCGATATTGGCTCGCTAGCTATAGGTTCCTAAGCTAAGCCAGCATGCGAAAGGATGCTGTAAATATTGGTAAAGAGTTGTTTCCCCGCGGCCCTGATTGGCTGCGACAAGCCGTCGGAGGTCGCACGTTCAAACGCTCCCGTGGAGCGCGACGTCACTGTGTGTGGAGGCCATGCACCCCATGCGCTCCCTTTCGATGAACGAAAGGCGAGCGCCTGCCGGCAACTTTTTGGCTGAGTAGAATGGCCTGCGAGCGCAGACCGTCGATTCATCACCCGAGGAGTTACATCGGGTGGAACCGGGATAAAACGCAGGAAACCTGCTCGCGGGTGCTTCGCGTAACTTTAGCGGTACACGCGGTCGTGCAGCGATCATCGATATAGCCCGAAGAACGTGCCGGTTACCGCGTTGTTCCAGGCTGTCAGGCCATCTTGACCGGCGCGCGCCACGATTCCGGATTCGTCCAGAATGCGCCACGCAGACGATCGCGGCTCGGCGGTGCAGGCGGCTTCGCAGCGGTGGAACCGATCCGGCCCCGCAACGACACCTCGCGACCGTTGTTGCCCAGCCGTTTCACGATCTCAGCAAGCGTACCGTCAGCTTGCCATTCGTCGAATCGTCGACGGCAAGTCGGCGGCGACGGATAGCGGCCCGGCAACTTCGACCAGCCTTCGCCCGTGGAGAGGACCCACAGGACGGCATTGACGACAGCGCGTGCTTCCACACGCGGACGACCGCGTCGTTCGCTGCGTGCCGGTTCTGCGCAAAACAAGGCCTCAACCAGCGCCCACTCGTTATCTCTTAGATCGTCGAACATCATGTTTCACCTCAGCGAAGCTAACCCCGGTGCGCTGCCCCGCGCCGCGCACTCTGGTCGGAATTCGAAGATCGAACCCAGGTAAGGTCGGAGCAAGCATTGCGACGGACGATTTGCGTTTAGAACTGCAATGGCGCCGACCTCTGCACAAGTAAATGCGAGAACCGTGCCATGCGTGTATCGATCGGTCGGAAAGCCTCGCGGCAGTAGGCTGGCGCGATGCCAGCATGGCCCGTATGAGACGCTATAAGTGCAGTTAATGAAATCGGGACAATCACCAATCAAGTGCAATAAGCCCATCCTGCGTGCGCGAATGCATTTTTGCTGCACCGCAGCGTGCCGCTCGATGAAACCGTTTTCTTAAGCGTGGCGATGTACAATCTGCATTTATGCAGTGGATTGATGAGGAAATGGTATGAGCCGGGCGCTCAATGTGACGTTGCGACAGCTGCGCGTGTTTATCGAAGTCGCCAAGCTGCAAAGCTTCAGCCGGGCCGGCGATGAAATCGGGCTGACGCAGTCGGCGGTAAGCCGTTGCGTGCGTGAGCTCGAGGGGGAAATCGGCCTGAAACTGGTCGATCGGACCACGCGCGAAGTGCAACTCACCGATGTCGGCGCGAATCTGGTGGGCAGCGTGTCACGGCTGTTGTCCGATCTCGATGAAGCGCTTCGCGAGATTTGCGATCTCGGCCAGCAACGGCGTGGACGGGTCATTGTCGCGGCCAGTCCGACGGTGGCCTGCCGTCTCATGCCGCTCGTCATCTCGTCTTGTGTTCGTGAATTTCCGCTGATTTCGCTGGGTTTGCGCGATGACCTCCAGAGCGACGTCATTCGCAAGGTCAAGTCTGGCGAAGTCGATTTTGGTGTGGCGATCGGTCCGTATGCCAATGACGACCTGTATGGGGAAGTTGTGATGACCGATTCGTTTTGTGCGGTTGTGCGAAGAGACCATGCTCTGGCGGCGGTGCGGGAAGTGCCGTGGGCCGCATTGTCCGGCGAACGCCTGGTCATGCTGGATCACGCCTCCGGAAGCCGTCCGATTATCGATGCCGTGCTCCGTGAACATCACGTTATCGCCGACGTGGTGCAGGAACTAGGTCATTCCGCTACGGTGTTCGGACTGGTGGAGGCGGGCGTGGGCATTAGCGTGCTGCCTTGGCTGGCGCTCCCATTGCCGGCGAATTCGTCGTTGGTCGCGTTGCCGCTGGTGCCGCGCGTCGAGCGAACCGTCGAACTGGTGCGACGGCGTGACCGTTCGTTGTCGCCTGCCGCCGAGTCGGTGTGGGGGCTGGTCGCCGGATTGGCAAAACGTGTGGAAGAACTGGCTTAGCCGATTGCTTGATCGCGTGAGGGCTAAATGTGCGGGCCGTTGTCGCGGGATTTCCTCGGCTTTTGCTCTATCGACCCGCCACCCAGCGCGCCAGAACTGGCCTGATGGCTAACGCGAGCGCCGTACAGCGCTTTTCGGAAGGCGTCGCGTTAGACTTTCGCTTTCCATCGGCGGAGGCGGCAATGAGCGAGTCAGAAGGGGCGGTTATCTCGGAACTTGGTGTGCTGACTAATGCACCCACCAGCGCAGCAGCAAGCGCACAGGCAGAAGGCGAACGTGCGCCGAATGCCCGTGACGCCGTCCGCGCGCTGCGCCCGTCGCAGATCCGAGAGGTCGCCAATGCAGGTTTCGGTGTCCCGGATGTATTGCCTTTCTGGTTTGGCGAGTCAGATCAGGTCACGCCGCAGTTCATCCGCGACGCCGCCAGCCGCGCGCTCGCCGATGGTGCAACCTTCTATACGCATAACCTGGGCATCGCGCCGCTGCGCGAGGCGCTTGCTGACTATGTCGGCAAGCTGCATAGCGCCACCCGGCCTGCTGAAATTGCGGTGACGAGCGCCGGGGTCAATGCACTGATGCTGGCAACGCAACTGGTCGCGGGCGCAGGTGACCGCGTGGTCGCGGTCACGCCGCTGTGGCCGAATCTGGTCGAAATCCCCAAAATTCTTGGTGCTACCGTGGAAACGGTCGCGTTGACCTATGGCTCGAACGGCTGGACGCTCGATCTCGACAAACTGCTGGCCGCTCTGACACCCGGCACGCGCATGTTGATGATCAACTCGCCGAACAATCCTACCGGTTGGGTCATGACACGCGAGCAGCAGCAGGCCGTGCTTGATCGATGCCGGCAACTCGGCATCTGGCTGATTGCAGACGAAGTCTACGAGCGCCTCTATTACGGCGATGACGCCACGGTCGCGCCTTCGTTCCTTGATCTGGCGACTCGCGACGAACGAGTGATAGCGGTGAATTCGTTTTCCAAAGCGTGGCTGATGACGGGCTGGCGGCTCGGCTGGATCGTGGCGCCTGAGCGCCTGATGGAGGATCTCGGCAAGCTGGTTGAGTACAACACGTCTTGCGCACCGTCGTTCGTCCAGATGGCCGGGATTACCGCGGTGAAGGAGGGCGAGCAATTTACGCAAGCATTGGTCGCCGACCTTCGGGCTAGCCGCGATTACCTCGTGACGGCACTGCAGCGGATTCCGGGTATCGACGTACGGGCGCCAGCCGGTTCCATGTACTTGTTCTTCAAACTGCCGGGTGCTGACCGCAGTCTCGAGTTGTGCAAGGCGCTCGTGCGCGAAAGCGCGCTCGGACTCGCTCCCGGAAGTGCGTTCGGTCCTGAAGGAGAGGGGTTTGTGCGCTGGTGCTACGCGTGCGATACCGCTCGCCTGGACGCCGGGGTCACACGTCTGCGAGCGTTCATGGAGGCAAACCCGGAGGCAAACGCGGCCGGGTAAATGACCAAGCTGGCGGCCAAACCGGTACGGAGTTGCACGCGGCGCGGCGCAATGGGCGAATAAACAGGGACAGGAAGCCAGGATTTCGGCTCCAGAAGGCCGCCGGACGTGAGTCTGGCGGCGACCTTATGTTTCACCTTTACGCATCGTTTGTTTTTGCGTAATATGCGTCCAGTCACGTGCTTCCGCCTTGGAAAGCGCTACTTCGTCCGGCTGGGAAAAGCTCGGCGATCAGGATCTGATCCCGTGTTTTGCCTCCCCCCCGGTGCGTGCTCCCAATCAATATGACCGATCAGAAATCGGGCGAGCGCGTCGTCAGTATCCTCGTCCACGGTTTTCCAGTCTGAACGTAGCGAATGGTTCGAGTAGTCGGCGTCATTCGATTCGGCCTGACTTGACCGGTTCATAGACCATACAGGGTCCTATCTAGCTGCATGAATACCCAAGAGGCGAAGATCGTCCTCGAGACTGCCTTGATCTGCGCGCAGGAGCCGCTGAAACTCGCCGAGTTGCGCAAGCTTTTCGCCGACGATATATCGGCAGACACAGTTCGCACCTTGCTCGACGCCCTGAAGCAGGATTGGTCAGGACGCGGCGTGGAGCTTGTGGCGCTGGCGTCCGGATGGCGGTTTCAGAGCAAACCTGCAATGCGGGCCTATCTCGATCGGCTACACCCGGAAAAGCCGCCCAAATATTCGCGAGCCGTACTTGAAACGCTCGCGATCATTGGTTACCGGCAACCTGTAACGCGCGGTGACATCGAAGAAATTCGCGGTGTCACGGTGAACACGCAGGTGGTAAAGCAACTGGAAGACCGCGGCTGGATCGAGGTGATCGGTCATCGCGACGTGCCGGGCCGGCCGGCGCTCTACGCCACCACCAAGCAGTTCCTGGATGACCTGGGCTTGAGCGCGCTAGACGAGCTGCCCGCACTCGACAACCCGTCGGCGCAATTGGAAGCGTCGCTGCTCGCGCAACATGCGATCGATTTCCCCGGCGACGACGCTGCCGCCATCGGCGCTGCGCTGGTGCAAGGGCTGGAATCGAAGGGCGGACCTGTTTTATTGCCGGACACATCGAACGCGGACGAACCGCCATTATCCGCGCTTTTGTCTGACGCTGACGTGACCACAACCGCGCCGGCTATCGCTGGCAGCGAGCCGAATGGCGAGCATGGAGTGGTTGTCGATGCTGCCGAAGCAGATACACCGGATACACCGAACACGAATGAAGCGCCCCAGTCGTCACATCCGCAGGAACCCGCGGCGGCTGAAGCAGTCCACGTTGCAGGCGAACCGTTTTTGCCTTCACATGCTCGCGCTGACGAGCCTGAGAACGAGGAGAACGCCGATGCGCGAACGAACGCCCCGGTGCAATTCAAACCGCAGCAAGCGGTGCCCCTGACCGGTTCGGAACCGCGCGAAGCGGCGACGGATATCGGGCAGGACTCAGTAAAAACAACGCCCGGCGACGCGGCCAACCGTCGCGAGGCGGTGCCGGTTGCCGGCGCATTGACAAGCGACGCTGCGCGACACGCATTACCGCACGCCGCAGATGAATCCGATGGCGCTGACAACGCGGATACACCGGATGCATCGAAGCTATTCGACGCATCGAATGCGCCGGACGAAGCAAACGAAACCGACGAATTCAACGCACCGGACGACCAGACTGCGCGCCGCGCCTGAGGCCTGTTTGCCCGAACCTTCATTCGGCTGCTAATCACCATCGGCCGGATTTTTTGACGCGCCTGCGACAGGCGCGCGACCCGACACAATTGAGGTTGTTTTGACACATTCCCACGACAGCGATTCGCCCGAATCCGAGCGCCCCGTTCGTGCCGATGAAGCACATGGCCAGGCCGATGCAGGCGAACGCACACGCAACGACGAACCCGCTGACGGCGAAGAACGACCGCGTCGCGGATTGCGGCGCGGGCCTCGCAGCCTGATTGCCCGCCGTCGCGCCGTCGCGAAGAACAAGGGTGCCGACGGTACGCTGTTACCGGCGCCGGCTGGCGTAATCGCTGAGACACCTCCGGATGGCGTGGTCGCGGCGCAGGTGCGCATGCCGCGCAAGGACGCAGGCTCGCGTGGACCGCGCAGCGGCGCAGGTAGCGCGGACGGCGCACGCACCGGGTCAGGTGGCAAGCCCCGCGTTCCGCGTGAAGGGCGCGAAGCTTCGGCTGAAGGCGCTCGCGAAGGCCAGCCGCCGCGTGAAGGTGGCCGTCGCCCGCCGCGGCAGGCTCAATCGGCTCAACCCGGACAAGGTCAAAAACGCGGTCGCCGCGATGACGCGGCAGCACCGGCTGTGTCGGCAGCCGCAACTGGTAGCGAAGACGATGTTTTCGCGTATGTGACATCGCCGGCCTTCGATGCCGACAACACCTCGGGCGACCTGCGCGCTCCGATGTTGCGCCGTGGCCGGCCCGCCCCGCAAAAACGCGTACTCGAAGCGGACGACGACACGCCGAAGCTGCACAAAGTGCTCGCCGAAGCAGGCATGGGCTCGCGCCGCGACATGGAAGAGCTGATCGTAGCCGGGCGGGTATCGGTGAATGGTGAGCCGGCGCATATCGGCCAGCGCATCATGCCGACCGACCAGGTTCGCATCAACGGCAAGCCGGTCAAGCGGAAGCTCGCGAGCAAACCGCCGCGCATCCTGCTGTATCACAAACCGACTGGCGAGATTGTCAGCCACGCCGATCCGGAAGGCCGTCCTTCGGTCTTCGACAATCTCCCGCCGATGAAAACAGCCAAATGGCTTGCGGTCGGGCGGCTCGACTTCAACACTGAAGGTTTGCTGCTGCTGACTACGTCTGGCGACCTGGCTAACCGATTCATGCACCCGCGTTACAGCGTCGAGCGTGAATACGCGGTGCGGGTGGTGGGCGAGTTGTCGGAAGGCATGCGTCAGAAACTCCTGCACGGCGTGGAGCTGGAAGATGGCCCGGCGAACTTCCTTCGTATCCGCGATGGCGGCGGCGAAGGCACGAATCATTGGTACCACGTGGCGCTTGCTGAAGGCCGCAACCGCGAAGTGCGCCGCATGTTCGAAGCCGCCGGCCTGATGGTAAGCCGGCTGATTCGTACCCGGCACGGCCCGATCGCTTTGCCTAAGGGCCTCAAACGCGGTCGTTGGGAAGAACTTGAAGACAACGAAGTGCGTGGTCTTCTCGCATCGGTCGGACTCAAGGCGCCGGCGGAAGAGCGGGGCGCGCGCAGCGCTGCACCGCGTATCCAGCCCGATCCGCTGCAAACGTCGATGGGCATCATCACGCGTGAGCCGGTGCTCAGTTCGCACGGCCGATTCGCCCAGACGACGCCTACACGCGGCGGTCCTGGCGGTCCAGGCGGAAGGCGCGGCGCACCGGGCGGGTTCGGTGGCGGTTCCAGTGGCGGTTATGCAGGCAACGGCGGCAGCGGCGGTGGCTACGGCGCGCGCGGCAGCAACGGCGGCCGGGAAGCAAACGGCAATCGTGCAGGCGGCGGCGAAGCGAATGGCAATCGCGCGATGCCGCGTCCAGGCGGTTCCGCCGGCGGCCCGCGCGGGAGTCGTCCGCCGGGTTCACCCGCGATGGGTAGTGGCAACGGCGCAGGTGGACGCTCGGCAAATGGCGGCGGCAAGCGCCCGGGCCAAGGCGGCCGCCAAGGTCAGGGTCCGGCCGGCGCCGGGCCGCAAGGTAACGGCGGTAACGCGGGCGGCGCAGGCCGCGGCGGTGCTCGCCCGGCACCGCGCAACCGGACGCGCGGTCGCTAAGAGTCAAACGTCGCGCCAACTCGCAGGTTTGCGTGGCACGGCATGTGACTAGGGTCGAAAGGCGGGCGACCAAATTGCCCGCCTGAGACGTCCCTTAAATTCAGCACGATGACTTTAGCCCCGGAGAAAGTCCGGTAAAAGCGTGATGAGTGCCTTCGATTTGCCTTGTAAATGGCCGTCAAATGGCTATATACAGGGCGCATTGGTTGCGTTTATCCCGAAAAATGGCTAAAATCACGAAGTCGCTGGGCATGGTGTTTGTTTCGCCGCCCGGATGTGATCTCGGTACAGAAGGATGGGCGTTGCGCCCATTTTTTTTTGGCCGTTCGGTTCAGCATCTTGGGGCAACGAAAGTGCGCCAGCTCAAGGCGCGGTCCGCAGGTGTTCGGCGTGGAGCGCGCGAACATCTTGGAGTCTTTCACTGTGCAACTGACGGAAATCATCGAAACCACGGTCTCGGGCCTGGGCTACGAACTTGTCGATATCGAGCGCGCGGGGGGCGGTTTGCTGCGTATCTCCATCGACCAGCCCACCGGCATCGCGATTGAAGACTGTGAGAAAGTCACACGTCAGCTTCAGTATCTGTTCGAAGTGGAGAATATCGATTACTCACGGCTCGAGGTCGGGTCGCCGGGTCTCGACCGTCCGCTCAAGAAATTGGCGGATTTCGAACGCTTCGCAGGCAGCGAAGTCACTATCACATTAAAGAAGCCGCTGGACGGGCGCAAGTCGTACCGTGGCATCCTGCATGCCCCGGAAGGCGAGTCGATTGGTTTGGAATTCGAAGGGAAGGACGGCGGCGCTGCGATGCTCGATTTCACGCTCGCAGACCTCGATAAAGCACGTCTCGTCCCCAAAGTTGACTTTAGGAGCCGCAAACAATGAGTCGCGAAGTTTTGATGCTGGCGGATGCGCTGGCGCGCGAGAAAAACGTCAACAAGGACGTGGTGTACGCAGCGCTCGAAGCAGCGCTTGCTTCGGCAACGAAGAAGCTGTTCGAGGAAGACGTGGATATCCGCGTGGCAATCGACCGTGAAAGCGGCGAGCACGAAACCTTCCGTCGCTGGAAAGTGGTGCCGGACGAAGCCGGCCTGCAGGAACCCGACCAGGAAATCCTGCTGTTCGAAGCGAAGGAAGAGAAGCCTGACGCGCAAATCGATGAGTACATCGAGCAACCCATTCCGTCCATCGAGTTCGGCCGGATCGGCGCGCAAGCTGCGAAGCAGGTGATTCTTCAGAAGGTTCGCGACGCTGAGCGCGAGCAGATCCTGAACGACTTCCTGGAACGCGGCGAAAAGATCATGACCGGCGCGGTCAAGCGTCTGGACAAGGGCAATTTCATCGTCGAATCGGGCCGTGTGGAGGCGCTGTTGCGCCGCGACCAGTTGATTCCGAAGGAAAACCTGCGAGTCGGCGACCGGGTTCGCGCTTATATCGCGAAGGTTGACCGCACGGCACGTGGTCCACAGATCGAACTCTCGCGCACGGCACCCGAGTTCCTGATGAAGCTGTTCGAAATGGAAGTGCCGGAAATCGAGCAGGGTCTGCTCGAAATCAAGGCGGCCGCGCGTGATCCTGGCGTGCGTGCGAAAATCGGGGTGATTGCTTACGACAAACGCATCGACCCAATTGGCACCTGCGTCGGAATTCGCGGTTCGCGGGTCCAGGCGGTGCGAAATGAGCTCGGTGGCGAGAACGTCGACATCGTGCTATGGTCAGAGGACCCCGCACAGTTCGTGATCGGCGCGCTCGCGCCGGCTGCCGTACAGTCGATCGTCGTGGATGAAGAAAAACACTCCATGGACGTCGTCGTTGACGAGAACGAACTCGCGGTTGCTATTGGCCGCAGCGGCCAGAACGTGCGTCTTGCCAGCGAATTGACCGGCTGGCAAATCAACATCATGACGCCGGACGAGTCCGCGCTGAAGCAAAACGAAGAGCGTGGCACGCTACGCAGCCTGTTCATGGCGCGACTCGACGTTGATGAAGAAGTGGCCGACATTCTCATCGACGAAGGCTTTACCAGCCTCGAAGAGATCGCGTACGTGCCGCTCAACGAAATGCTCGAAATTGAAGCCTTCGACGAAGACACTGTTCACGAGTTGCGTAACCGCTCCCGTGACGCGCTTCTGACGCTGGCGATCGCGAATGAAGAGAAGGTCGAAGGTGTTGCGCTCGACCTGAAGAGCCTCGAAGGTATGACGGATGAGTTGTACGCGAAGCTCGAAGAACACCAGATCCGGACGCGCGACGAACTCGCCGAGCTGGCTGTGGATGAACTGGTCGAGATGACCAGTATTGAAGAGGATGCCGCTAAGGCGTTGATCATGAAAGCACGTGAACACTGGTTCCAGTGAGAAATGACCATGGCGCACTGACATATCGCGGCCGTTAGGCCGCATGACCCCGATCAAACAGCAGGGAATTTGTCCTTGCATCAAGAGGAATGAATGGCGAGTAACAACGTAGCCCAATTTGCCGCGGAACTCAAAATGCCTGCGGGCGTCCTGCTCGAGCAGTTGCAGGCGGCTGGCGTCACGAAAGCGAGCGAAGACGACGATTTGTCCGAGACGGACAAGTCGCGCCTGCTCGAACACTTGCGCAAGTCGCACGGTTCCGCCGATGCCGACAAACGCAAGATCACTTTGACCCGCCGGCATACGTCGGAAATCAAACAGTCCGACTCTACGGGTAAAGCTCGCACCATTCAGGTCGAGGTCCGCAAGAAGCGCGTGTTTGTTCAGCGCGATCAGAGCGGTGTTGAACAGGTCGTTGAAGGTGCGAACCACGTCGAAGAAGATGAAGTCGACGAAGCTGAATTGCAGCGTCGCGACGAAGAGGCGCGTCATGCTGCCGAATTGCTCGAGAAAGAAGCGCTGGAGTTGAAGGAACGCCAGGAACGCTTCGAGCGCGAAGAGGCTGAGCGGGTCGAGCGTGAAGCGGCTGCTGAAGCCGAGCGTCGCCGTGCCGAGGAAGAAGAGGCGAAGCGCGCTGCCGCTCAGGCGGAAGCCGCGGAAATCTCGCGTGCTGCTTCTACAGCGCGTAAGGAATCCCGCACGGAGTCAAAGACGGAACAGGTCGCTGACGAACCGGTAAAGGCTGAAGTTGCCGCACCGCAAGTCGACGAGAAGGCCGCTGCCGAACGTGCCGCGCAACGCGAAGCTGCGAAGAAGGCGGAAGACGCCGCGCGCGCCGCGACCGAAAAGGCGCGTGCCGAGCACGACCAGATCGCGAAACGCCGTGCAGCGGCTGAAGCCGAAGCGCGTGCTATCCGCGAAATGATGAACACGCCGCGTAAGGCTCAACAGGCGAAACCGCCTGAGCCGTCGCCTGCTGCCGTGGCTGCTGCTGCCGCAGCGGTTGTCGCCGCCAAAGCAGCGGAAGGCGCGAAGGCCGCGGAAGCCAAAGGTACGCTGCACAAGCCAGCCCGTCCGGAAGGTTCGGCGCCTGCCCGTCCGGCAGTGGCTAAAAAGCCGGCTGCAGGTGCACCGGCGGCTACCACGCCGTCGCTGGGACCGGACAAGAAGAAGGCCGGCGGCAAGAGCAGCTGGCAGGACGATGCAGCCAAGCGTCGCGGTATCAAGACGCGTGGCGACACCAGCGGCGGTGTAGATCGCGGCTGGCGTGGCGGCCCGAAGGGTCGTGGCAAGCATCAGGATCAGACGAACTTCCAAGCGCCGACAGAACCAGTGGTGCGGGAAGTGCATGTGCCGGAAACCGTGTCGGTCGCGGATCTGGCGCACAAGATGTCGGTGAAGGCTTCGGAAGTCATCAAGGTGATGATGAAGCTGGGCCAGATGGTCACAATCAATCAGGTGCTGGACCAGGAAACGGCGATGATCGTCGTCGAAGAACTGGGTCACAGCGCGGTTGCGGCCAAGCTGGACGATCCGGAAGCGTTGCTGTCCGAAGGCGAAACGCAGGAAGAAGTGGGCGAACGCCTGCCGCGTCCGCCGGTTGTCACGGTCATGGGTCACGTCGACCACGGCAAGACCTCGCTACTCGATTACATTCGCCGCGCGAAAGTTGCGTCGGGTGAAGCGGGCGGGATTACGCAGCACATTGGTGCATACCACGTGGAAACGCCTCGCGGCGTGATTACGTTCCTGGACACGCCGGGTCACGAGGCCTTCACGGCCATGCGTGCTCGCGGTGCAAAGGCAACGGACATCGTGATTCTGGTGGTCGCAGCGGATGACGGCGTGATGCCGCAAACGAAGGAAGCCATCGCTCACGCGAAGGCGGGTGGCGTGCCTATCGTCGTGGCGATCAACAAGATCGACAAGCCGGGTGCGGCGCCTGAGCGCGTGAAGCAGGAACTGGTTGCAGAAGGCGTGGTGCCGGAAGAGTACGGTGGTGATTCGCCGTTCATCGAAGTGTCGGCGAAAACCGGTGCTGGTATCGAAAGCTTGCTGGAAAACCTGTTGCTGCAAGCCGAAGTCATGGAACTGAAGGCGCCGGTCGATGCACCTGCGAAGGGTCTCGTGATCGAAGCGAAGCTCGACAAGGGTAAGGGTCCGGTTGCGACCATCCTGGTGACGTCGGGTACATTGAATCGCGGTGACATCGTGCTGGCGGGTTCGGCTTTTGGTCGTGTTCGGGCCATGCTCGACGAAACCGGCAAGCCGATCAAGTCGGCGGGTCCGTCGATTCCGGTCGAGATTCAAGGTTTGTCGGAAGTGCCGGGCGCTGGTGAAGAAGTCATGGTCCTGCCGGACGAGCGCAAGGCGCGTGAAATCGCCCTGTTCCGTCAAGGCAAGTTCCGCGACGTCAAGCTGGCAAAGCAGCAGGCAGCGAAGCTCGAAAACATGCTCGAGTCCATGACGGAAGGCAACGTGCAGAATCTGCCGTTGATCGTCAAGGCCGACGTGCAAGGTTCGCAAGAAGCGCTGGTGCAGTCGCTTATCAAGCTGTCGACCAACGAAGTGCGCGTGCAGATCGTGCACAGCGCGGTCGGCGCGATCAGCGAGTCGGACGTCAACCTGGCAACGGCATCGAAGGCGGTCATCATCGGCTTCAACACGCGGGCCGACGCTCAGGCGCGCAAGGTGGCGGAGTCGAACGGTATCGACATTCGCTACTACAACATCATCTATGACGCTGTAGATGAAGTGAAGGCAGCCATGTCGGGCATGCTGGCGCCGGAGAAACGCGAAGTGGTGACCGGCATGATGGAAGTTCGCCAGATCATCCGTGTGCCGAAGATTGGCGCGATCGCGGGTTGTATGGTTACTGACGGCGTCGTCAAGCGGAACTCCATGGTGCGCGTGCTGCGCAACAACGTGGTCGTCCACACGGGGGAGATCGATTCGCTCAAGCGCTTCAAGGACGATGCGAAGGAAGTGCGTCAAGGCTTCGAGTGCGGTATTTCGCTGAAGAACTATAACGATATGGTCGAAGGTGACCAGTTCGAGATCTTCGAAGTGACGGAAGTCGCGCGTACGCTATAAAAGATTCACCGCTGGACTCGAGGGCGGAGGGGGCTTCACGCCCGCTCCGCCCTTTTTATTTGCATGGGCATTTCCTGGGCGAGCGCCCTTGAGCGCCCACACGAGTCCGGCGCATACCAATTTACGGAAACATCATGGCCAAGAAACGTACTTCACCCAACCGCAATGTGCAGATTGCGGATCAGATCCAGCGCGATCTCTCCGAACTGGTGCGCGATGTCAAAGATCCGCGCATTGGCATGGTGACGTTTCAGAGCGTCGAACTGACGCCCGATTACGCTCACGCGAAGGTGTACTTCACGACGCTGACCGGCGATCCGAAGGAAACGGAAGCCGGGTTGAATCACGCAGCCGGGCATTTGCATAATCTGTTGTTCAAGCGTCTGCATATTCATACGGTGCCAACGCTGCATTTCCATTACGACCAGACCGTGGTGCGGGCGGTGGAAATGTCGAAGCTGATCGATGAGGCGAATTCCACGCGTGCGTTGGACGACGAAGCGCCTGAGCAAAACGGCGAAGAAGAAAACAAAACAGACGACGAGAAGGGCGCCTGATCGATGAACGGTTCTACCCGTCCGAAGATTCCGCGTCGTTTACTGGATGGCGTGTTGCTGCTCGACAAGCCGCTCGGACTGTCGAGTAACGACGCGCTGATTCGCGCCAAGAAAATCTATCTCGCGAAGAAGGCTGGGCATACCGGCACGCTCGATCCGCTTGCGACGGGTCTGCTGCCGCTGTGTTTCGGCGAAGCGACCAAGTTTTCGCAGGATTTGCTCGAGGCCGATAAAACGTACGAAGCAACCATGCGTCTCGGCGTGCGCACGACGACTGGTGATGCAGAAGGCGAAGCTTTGCAAACGCGTGATGTGACCTGTGACGAAGCCGCGATCCAGGACGCGATGGGTCATTTTCGCGGCGATATCGCGCAGATTCCGCCGATGTATTCCGCACTCAAGCGCGATGGCAAGCCGTTGTACGAATACGCGCGTGCCGGTCAGACGGTTGAGCGCGAAGCGCGCAACGTGACCATTCACGCGCTTGATCTGATTGCATGCGCGTTGCCGGATGTGACGTTTCGCGTGACATGCAGCAAGGGCACTTATGTGCGGACGCTTGCTGAAGATATCGGTGAAAAGCTGGGATGTGGCGCGCATCTGGTTGCGCTGCGTCGCACGGGCGTAGGCGTGTTGACGCTCGAACATGCAATCACGCTCGACACGCTTGAAGACGCTGCGCCTGCCGAGCGCGACAGCTGGCTGCAGCCGGTGGATGCGTTATTGTCGACGTTCCCGGCAGTTCATCTCGACGCCGATGCCACGCGTCGATTCGCGCAAGGGCAGCGGCTGAAGTTGTCGGATATAGCGGACGCACCCGCGACCGCGGACCGTGTGCGTGTCTATGCGCTCGATGACCAGCGTTTGCTCGGCGTAGCGCGAGCGGGCGAGGGTGTGTTGGCGCCGGAGCGGCTGGTGGTATCGGCGGCTTGAAGAGCGGCCAAGGAACAAAAAACGCCACGAAATTTCGTGGCGTTTTTTATTGCAGATCAACTGACATCAACCGAGCTTCAATGCGCCGCCGAAGCTGCGGCCGCTGAATCCCCGCCGCCCGATCTCTCCGGTTTCGTGATCCAGATCAACGCGATCAGCGCGACGAAAATCCCTGCCGATATATAGAACAAATCGTTCACGCCCAACTGCGCAGCTTGCTGCGTGGCCATGCTATTGAAGAGCCCATACCCCTGCGACTGGCTGAAGCCCGCCGCACCGAACTGCTGCATGGATGCATTGAAGGTCGGGTTATACGCGTTAGCCTGCTCCATGAGTTGCGCGTGATGGACATTGGATCGATGATCCCAGGCTGTCGAAAAAATCGATGTGCCAATGCCGCCGCACATGATCCGCACGAAGTTCGACAATCCCGATGCCGCTGGAATCCGGTTTCCCGGCAACCCCGACAGCGTGATGGACACGAGCGGGATGAAAAACCCAGCCATGGCGATCCCCTGGATCACGGTAGGCATCATCAGCGAGAAGGTGTCCACGCCCGTGGTATAGCGTGAGCGCATCCAGAACACGAGCGCGAAGATGAGAAACGCGACGGTCGCGATCTTGCGCGGATCGATGCGCGGCAGGAACTTGCCGACCACCGGTGAGAGCAAGACTGCGAACAGTCCGACTGGCGCCAGGACGAGACCTGCGTTTGTCGCCGTGTAGCCAATATCGGTCTGCAACCACAGCGGCAGCAGCACCAGGTTGCCGAAATAGAGTCCGTAGCCGACCGCGAGCGCGATCGTCCCGCCCGTGAAATTGCGCAGCTTGAAGAGTGACAAATCGACGACCGGATGCTCCGCCGTCAGCTCCCACACAATGAAGAATGCCAGCGCGATCACGGCAATCAGCGTCAACACCACGATGGTGGTCGAGTTGAACCAGTCGAGATCCTTGCCCTTATCGAGCATGATCTGCAGTGAGCCGACCCATAGGACAAGCAGACCGAGACCCACGGTATCGATAGGCGCCTTGCGGATCACCGAATCCCGGTCGCGGAAGATCATGAACGTCGCAATGGCCGCGACGAATCCCACCGGAATGTTGACGTAGAAGATCCACGGCCAGGAAATGTTGTCCGAGATCCAGCCGCCGAGGATTGGCCCGGCGACCGGCGCGATCAGCGTGGTCATCGACCACATGGAGAGCGCCATGGGCGCTTTCGCTCTTGGATAACTTGCAAGCAGCAAGGTTTGCGAAAGCGGGATCATCGGGCCGGCGACCGCGCCTTGCAACACGCGCGCGGCGAGCAGGAAGGGCAGCGTAGGCGCCAGTCCGCACAGCCATGAAGCGAGCACGAACAGCACGATCGACGTCATGAACAGGCGCACCTGCCCGAAGCGCTGCGTGAGCCAGCCGGTCAGCGGCACCGAGATTGCATTGGCGACGGCGAACGACGTGATCACCCACGTGCCCTGATCCGACGATACCCCGAGGTCACCGGAGATCGACGGAATGGACACGTTGGCAATCGACGTATCGAGCACGTTCATGAACACCGCGAGCGAGACCGCGATCGTACCGATCACGAGTTTCGCGCCCTCTAGCGGCGGATGAGCGGCGTTGGGTTGAGACATATAACGATTCCGGAAAACGTGTGCGAGCGCTTACATCAGCTTGGCGAGGTCTTGCTTGGTCGCCGGCTGAACATTTTCCTTCGACGTTTTCTGCGAACCGCCCGTACCCGGACCCGACGCGCCTTCATTCGCTTCGATAATCCGGGCGATCTCGGCGTCGGCCTGATCGCCGTACTTGGCGAACACGTCCGTCTGATACACCGTGTTGGGCGCCGCGCCGAGCTGGCCGCCGTTCTCGTCCTTGATCGTCACGTCCACGTTCATCGACAAACCGATGCGCAGCGGATGCTTCTCAAGTTCCTGCGGGTCGAGCCCGATGCGCACCGGCAGACGCTGCACCACCTTGATCCAGTTCCCGGTGGCGTTTTGCGCCGGCAGCAGCGAGAACGCCGAGCCGGTGCCCGCCGAGAAGCCGATCACCTTGCCGTGAAACACAACGCTCGAGCCGTACACGTCGGCGGTGAGTTCAACCGGCTGGCCAATGCGCATATGCGTGAGCTGCACTTCCTTGAAGTTGGCATCGACCCATACGCCGTTCAGCGGCACGATTGCCATCAGCGGATTACCCGGCGAAACGCGCTGGCCAACCTGCACCGAACGTTTCGCGACATAACCCGTCACCGGCGCCGGCATGGTGTTGCGGGCAAAGTTGATGTACGAATCGCGGACCTTCGCGGCAGCGGCGAGCACGTTCGGATGGCTGGCGATGGTCGTGTTCGACGTCAACGAACGGTTCGACTGCAATTCCTGCTGCGCGGCGTTAAGCGATGCTTGCGCACCACGGACCGCGTCCTTGGCGTGCGAGATTTCTTCGCCCGAGACCGCGCCCGTCTGCGCAATCGTCATGCGGCGGCGCAAGTCGTCCTGTGCACGCGAGAGATCCGACTGACGCAGCGCGACTTGCGCCGCGTACTGGTTGTCGTTGACGAACAGCGTGCGCACCTGGCGTACCGTCTGCGCGAGATTCGCTTCGGCTTGATCGAGTGCGACCTTGGAGTCGGCGGGATCGAGTACGACGAGCGGGTCGCCCATCTTCACGGTTTGCGTGTCGTCGGCGTTCACCGAAATCACCGTGCCAACCACTTGCGGCGTGATCTGCACGATATTGCCGTTCACGTAAGCGTCATCCGTGCTTTCGTGGAAACGCGCGATCAGGAAGTAGTACAGCCCGTAAGCAATCGCCGCGATGATCACGACCAGTACGATCAGGCTCATCAGCACCCGGCGCTTGGTGTTGTTGGTCTTGGGCGCCGGCGCGGCTGCGGCGTTTTGTTGAGGGTCGCTCATGAATGGCTCCGTATTCTCTGTCTTGGGTTGCTGCTAGTCGATTCAGATTCAGTTGGCTGTCTGGGGCGCAGTCGACGCGGTCTGCGACGGTGCGCTCTTCGACACTTGCCCGTCGATGGCCAGGTTCGTATCCGCGGCGTCGAATCCGCCGCCCAGCGCCTTGATGAGACCCACTTGCAGGTCGCGGCGCTTCATGCGCAGATTCGTCACGGTCTGCTCGTTCGCCAGCCGGTTCTGATCGGCGGTGAGCACTTGCAGTTGCTGCGATAAACCCGCTTTGTAGCGAATCACAGCGAGCTGGTACGCATGCGTCGAGGCATCGAGTGCGCGCACTGCGTCGCTGGTCTGCTGATCGACCGAACGGATCGACGAGATCTGCGTGGCAACTTCGCTGAGCGCGTTGATCAGGGCCTGGTTGTAGTTGGCTACGTCCAGGTCAAAATCCGCGTACCGGCCCTTCAACTGCGAGCGCAATGCGCCGGCATCGAAGATCGGCAAATGGATGGCGGGTCCTGCCTGGAACTGGCGGCTGGTGAAGTTGAGGAAACGGCCCCACCCGAACGCATCGAAGCCTGCTGCCGCCGACAAATTGATGTCAGGGAAAAACTCGGCCTTCGCTTCCTTGATGTCCGATGTCGCCGCTTCCACTTGCCAGCGGGCCGCGACAATATCCGGACGGCGCGAAATCAGATCGGCCGGCACGTTGTCCGGCAGCGTGACCTCGACCTTCGTATTCAGTACCGGCGTAGTGATCTTCAAGCCACGATCCGGACCCTGGCCGAGCAACGCGCCCAGCTGATAACGCGTAGTCGTGATCTGGCCGTCGAGTTCGGACAGGTTGGTCTGGCTCGTCGCAATATTGCCTTCGGCGGTACGGCTTTCCACGTTCGTGTCCAGGCCCGCCAGCACCCGGCCGTTCGTGATGCGCCCGATATCCGTCCGGTTCGCGATCTCCCGTTGAGCCACGTCGCGCAAAGCGTAGAGCAACGCGAGCTGGTTATAGGTCTGCGCAACGGACGCTGCCAGCGTGACGCGGGCCTGCTGCATGTCGGCCTCGGCGGCCTTCTGCTGCGAGACCGCCTGATCCAGCCGTGCGCGATTCTTGCCCCACAGATCGAGGTCCCACGACGCGCTCACGAGCGCGTTGTTTTCGCTATACCAGGACCCACCGTACGGAGGCGGGTACAGCGCGTTGGCGGAATAGAGTTCGCGTGTCCACGAATACGAGCCGTTCACCTTCGGATAAAGCGCGGAGCGCGACGACTCGATATAGGACGACGCCTTCGCGATCCGCGCCTGCGCCTGCGCAATCGACGGGCTGCCGGCCAGCGCTTCATCGATCAATTGCGTCAATTGCGGATCGCCGAACTGCTTGGCCCAGTCGAGTGACGGCCACTGGCCGCCTTGCGACGGCAGGCTTTGCGCGGCTTGCAGCGCGTCGCTTTGCGGCTGGGCGATTTGCTTGTCGCTTTTGATGCCGGCGTAATTTGCGCAACCTGCCAGCGCGAACGCCGCCACGGCGGCAGCCAGGGCGCTGCGCGCAGCGACAGGCGCGGACGCGGACGAATAAAAGAGTTTCATCGCTCGGCTCTTTGATAGGGAGGGTAAAGATGGACGCTGCAACTAATTTCTTTCATTTTTATTACGATACCGGTCGCGCGACCGGAAAGTGCGGTCATTGCGCGGGCACCATCAAGCGGCGCGCGACGTGTCATCAATAGGAGGGTTTGGGTGCGGATTTATCCTGCAGGCCGAGCAACGCAATAGCGGCGGGGTCGCCCGAATTCAGTAGGATTCGACGGAGCATGCTTTTCAGGAAGCCTACTTCCTCTGGCGTAAATCCGCTTAACAGCCTGTCGAGCACCCCTGTAAAGATGGCCGGAATCTGTCCAGCAAGGGCGCGGCCTTCCTCGGTCAACGCCAGCCGGACGACCCGGCGGTCTTCCTCGCTGCGCAAGCGTGTAATGAGTCCGCGCCTTTCCAGACGGTCGATCAGGCGGGTCACGGCGCTGGCGTCGATGCCATATTCGCGGGCGAGATCCGCAGCGGCAAGGCTCCTGCCGCTCGCCAGCATGAACATGATGCTGGCTTGCGTGCTCGTGATGCCGAGATCGGCCATCGTGAGCTGGGTGACGCTGTTCCACAAGGTCGAGCGGACCCGGCTAAGCAGGTAACCCACGCTTTCGCTGAGTTCGTAGGCCGCGATTTCGGGAATCGGCTCGGGGGTGTCGCTCATGGATTCTCGTGCGCTTGCAATAATTGACTATGCAAGATTATAGAATCACATAGTTGACACGGCAAGGACTTCAACCTTCGCGTTAAGAATTCTCTTAATTAGTGAGTTCTGTCACGAGGTGTTGTTATTTTGAGATTTGCTCAAGGCCCGCTGAGGGGTGACGGCAGGTGTTGACGCCGGTTTTCGGCTGTCTTGAAATAGGAAAACGCTTCCGGGTTATGTCCTATTGCACGATGGGGCGGAAGAGGACACGCCGGCGTGTTACACTCTCGGGTTCCCATCGCGCCGAGTGCGGGGGGCGTGGAGATTTCTTTCTGAGTTGATTCCATGGCCTGCTGCTTGCACCCACCCACGGCGCTCAACTGTATGTACAAGCTCCTCAGCCTCCTATGACTCGCGCCCTCCGCAATATCGCCATCATCGCCCACGTCGACCACGGCAAGACTACGCTCGTCGACCAATTGCTCCGCCAGACGGCCACGTTCCGAGAGAACCAGCAAGTGGTCGAGCGCGTGATGGACTCGAACGACATCGAAAAGGAACGTGGCATCACGATCCTGTCGAAAAACTGCGCGGTCGAGTATGAAGGCACGCATATCAACATCGTCGACACCCCGGGACACGCCGACTTTGGCGGCGAGGTGGAGCGTGTACTGTCCATGGTCGACTCCGTGCTGCTGCTGGTGGACGCCGTTGAAGGCCCCATGCCGCAAACGCGCTTCGTGACGAAGAAGGCGCTGGCGCTGGGACTCAAGCCTATCGTGGTGATCAACAAGGTCGACCGGCCGGGCGCGCGGATCGACTGGGTGATCAACCAGACGTTCGACCTGTTCGACAAGCTGGGTGCTACCGAAGAACAACTCGATTTCCCGATCGTCTATGCATCGGGCCTGAACGGTTATGCCGGCCTGAACCCGGACGTGCGCGAAGGCGACATGCGTCCGCTGTTCGACGCCGTGCTGGAACACGTTCCGGTTCGCCCGGCTGATCCGGAAGCGCCGCTGCAGCTTCAGATCACGTCGCTCGACTTTTCGTCGTACGTTGGCCGTATCGGCATTGGCCGGATCACGCGTGGCCGTATCAAGCCGGGCATGGCTGTCGCCGTGCGTACGGGTCCTGACGGCGCGATCCTGAACCGCAAGATCAATCAGGTACTGTCGTTCAAGGGCCTGGAGCGCGTGCAGGTCGAAGAAGCCGAAGCCGGCGACATCGTGCTGATCAACGGTATCGAGGAAATTGGCATTGGCGTGACCATTTGCGCCATCGACACCCCGGAAGCATTGCCCATGATCACCGTGGACGAACCCACGCTGACCATGAACTTCCTGGTGAACTCGTCGCCGCTGGCTGGCCGTGAAGGCAAGTTCGTGACGAGCCGTCAGATCCGTGACCGCCTGTTCAAGGAACTGAACCACAACGTAGCGTTGCGCGTGAATGAAACCGGTGACGAAACCACGTTCGAAGTGATGGGCCGTGGTGAGTTGCACCTGACCATTCTTGTGGAAAACATGCGTCGTGAAGGTTACGAACTCGCAGTATCGCGTCCGCGCGTGGTGATGACCGAAGTCGACGGCGTGAAGCACGAGCCGTACGAAAACCTGACCGTCGACATGGAAGATGCAAACCAAGGCGGCGTGATGGAAGAGCTGGGTCGCCGCAAGGGCGAAATGCTCGACATGGCGTCGGATGGCCGTGGCCGTACGCGTCTTGAGTATCGTATTTCGGCGCGTGGCCTGATCGGCTTCCAGTCGGAATTCCTGACGCTCACGCGCGGCACGGGCCTGATGAGCCACACGTTTGATTCGTATCAGCCGGTGAAGGAAGGCGGTGTGGGTGAGCGTCGTAACGGCGTGCTGATTTCGCAGGACGACGGCGCCGCAGTCGCGTACGCATTGTGGAAGCTGCAGGATCGCGGCCGCATGTTCGTGTCGCCGGGCGACGCATTGTACGAAGGCATGATCATCGGCATTCACAGCCGTGACAACGACCTGGTCGTGAATCCGATCAAGGGCAAGCAGTTGACCAACGTGCGTTCGTCGGGAACGGACGAAGCGGTGCGTCTCGTGCCGCCGATCCAGATGTCGCTGGAATACGCCGTTGAGTTTATCGATGACGACGAGCTGGTCGAAGTGACGCCGCTGTCCATCCGTCTGCGCAAGCGTTACTTGAAGGAACACGAGCGTCGTAGCGCCAGCCGCAAGGGCGCAGTGGACTGATTCACGCGAAGCCGCGTGTTGGGAAAAGCCGCCTTCGGGCGGCTTTTTTATTGCCTCGGCGAGTCCTGAGCACGTCCTTTTTCATGTGTCCCTTATTCGCGAAAGGTCCTCGAAAGCCCGCTGGATAAGCATTCGGGGTGCGGCTATCGGCGCGTCGACGTATTGATCTGTGCTATGCTAGAGAAAGTATTGCCAGTTTTAGGTCCTTCCAAGCAGACTTGATTCGCGCAATCCGCTAAACGGTCAGGCCGTGTTGCGGAAGGTTGAGTAACCCGCTATTTCTCGAGAAACTCGAAGAAAGGTGAGCGTAAAAATGATGAAGAATTCCCAGCTGAACTCCTATTTGTTCGGCGGTAATGCCCCGTATGTTGAAGAACAGTACGAGGCATATCTCGATAATCCCGCGTCAGTGCCCGAGACCTGGCGTACCTATTTCGATGCGTTGCAGAACGTGCCTGCATCGGATGGGACGAATCACAACGACGTGGCCCACGGCCCGATCGTCGAATCGTTCGCGCAACGCGCGAAATCGAACGGCTTCGTGCCGCGCGAAAGTAGTGGTGATCTGGCGACCGCGCGCAAGCAGGTCTACGTCCAGTCGCTGATTGGCGCTTACCGTTTCCTCGGCTCCCAATGGGCCAACCTCGATCCGCTGAAGCGCCGTGAGCGCCCAGCTATTCCTGAGCTCGAACCCGCGTTCTACGACTTCACCGAAGCCGACATGGATCAGATGTTCCATGCGCAGAACCTGTATTTCGGTTTCGAGCAGGCATCGCTGCGTGAGATCGTGAAGGCATTGCGTGACACGTACTGCGGCACGATCGGCGCCGAGTTCATGTACATCAGCGATCCGGAACAGAAGCGCTGGTGGAAAGAAAAGCTCGAATCGATCCGCTCCACCCCGAATTTCTCCCCCGACAAGAAAAAGCACATTCTTCAGCGCCTGACGGCGTCCGAAGGGCTTGAGCGTTTCCTGCACACGAAGTACGTCGGCCAGAAGCGCTTTTCGCTGGAAGGCGGCGAGAGTTTCATCGCGTCGATGGACGAAGTCGTTCGTCACGCCGGCGCTGCGGGCGTGCAGGAAATCATCATCGGCATGGCACACCGCGGGCGTTTGAACGTTTTGGTGAACACGCTGGGCAAGATGCCGGCTGATCTCTTCGCCGAATTCGAAGGCAAACACGTCGATGACCTGCCGGCCGGTGACGTGAAGTATCACAAGGGTTTCTCGTCGGACGTTTCAACCGACGGCGGCCCGGTCCACCTGTCGCTCGCGTTCAACCCGTCGCACCTTGAAATCGTGAACCCGGTGGTCGAAGGATCGGCCAAGGCACGGATGGATCGCCGCGGCGACATCGACGGCCTGCAAGTGCTGCCGGTCCAGATCCACGGCGACGCGGCGTTTGCCGGTCAGGGCGTGGTGATGGAAACGCTGAACCTCGCGCAAACGCGCGGTTACGGCACGCACGGCACGCTGCATATCGTCATTAATAACCAGATCGGCTTTACGACGTCCGACCCGCGCGATGCGCGTTCGACGCTGTATTGCTCGGACGTGGCGAAGATGATCGAAGCGCCGGTGCTGCACGTGAACGGCGACGATCCGGAAGCGGTCGTGCTGTGCACGCAGCTGGCTATCGATTTTCGCATGCAGTTCCACAAGGACGTGGTTGTCGACATCATCTGTTTCCGCAAGTTAGGTCACAACGAGCAGGACACGCCGGCAGTCACGCAGCCGTTGATGTACAAGACGATTGCGAAGCATCCGGGTACGCGCGCGCTGTACGCTGAAAAGCTCGTGCAGCAAGGCGTGATCACGGCGGAAGACGCAGATGGTTACGTGAAGGCGTATCGCCAGGCAATGGACGATGGTCATCACACGGTCGATCCGGTGCTCTCGAACTACAAGAGCAAGTACGCGGTGGACTGGGTTCCGTTCCTGAACCGCAAGTGGACCGACGCCGCTGATACAGCCGTTCCGTTGGCTGAACTGAAGCGTCTCGCGGACCGCATCACCACGGTTCCCGATAACTTCAAGGTGCATCCGCTGGTCGAGCGCGTGATCAACGATCGTCGCGCGATGGGCCGTGGCGAAGCAAAGCTCGACTGGGGCATGGGCGAGCATCTGGCTTACGCGTCGCTGGTGGCATCGGGTTATGCCGTGCGTCTCACGGGCCAGGATTCGGGCCGTGGCACGTTCACGCATCGTCACGCTGTGCTGCACGATCAGAACCGCGAGCGCTGGAACGACGGCACGTACATTCCGCTGCAGAACATTGCTGAAGGTCAGGCGAAGTTCACCGTGATCGACTCGGTGTTGTCGGAAGAAGCGGTGCTCGGTTTCGAGTACGGTTATTCGACCGCGGAACCGAACACGCTGGTCGCGTGGGAAGCGCAATTCGGCGACTTCGTGAACGGCGCGCAAGTCGTGATCGACCAGTTCATCTCGTCGGGCGAAGTGAAGTGGGGTCGTGTTTCGGGTCTCACCATGCTGCTGCCGCACGGTTATGAAGGTCAAGGTCCGGAGCACTCGTCGGCGCGTATCGAACGATTCCTGCAGCTTTGCGCGGACCACAACATGCAAGTGGTCCAGCCGACCACGCCGGCGCAGATTTTCCATCTGTTGCGCCGTCAGATGATCCGCTTGTTCAGGAAGCCGCTGATCGTCGCCACGCCGAAGTCGCTGCTGCGTCACAAGGAAGCGGTGTCGGATCTGTCGGAACTGGCGAAGGGCTCGTTCCAGCCGATCATCGGCGAAGTGGACGGCACGATCGAGCCGAAGAAGGTCAAGCGGGTGATCGTGTGTTCGGGTCGCGTGTATTACGACCTCGTGGCGCATCGTCGCGAAGCGAAGGCGAACGACGTCGCGATCATCCGTATCGAGCAGTTGTATCCGTTTGCCCACAAGCAGTTCGACGCGGAAATCAAGAAATACGAAAATGCGAACGAAGTGGTCTGGGCACAGGACGAGCCGCAGAACCAGGGCGCCTGGTTCTACGTCGAGCATCATCTGCGTGAAGGCATGCGTGAAGGACAGAAGCTGGCGTACAGCGGCCGTCCGGCATCGGCATCCCCGGCAGTCGGCTATTACGCGAAACACTACGAGCAGCTGAAGGCGCTGATCGAAGGCGCGTTTGGCCGGTTGAAGGGCGCACAGACGATCTCGAAGTAACGGCTGTGACCGGGGAGCGCCGCTGTTAGCGGCTCCCCGGTTTTTCGCGCGCTGTCCTGTGATTCAAGTTTCGATTTTGAACGTGGAATGCACAAGCAGCGCTCGCCATTGATTGGTTAGACGCGCTGCATTGACACGCTCTGGTCATCCAGAAATTGACGGCGTCGAACTCTCCAGGAATTGACGTTGTACCCAGATACATTCAGGAAAAAACATAATGTCTATCGTAGAAGTCAAGGTTCCCCAGCTTTCTGAGTCCGTATCCGAAGGCACTTTGCTGACGTGGAAGAAAAAGCCTGGCGAAGCTGTTGCCATCGACGAAATTCTCGTCGAAGTTGAAACAGATAAGGTCGTGCTGGAAGTGCCGGCACCGGCTGCAGGTGTGCTGGGGCAAGTGATCAAGCATGACGGTGACATAGTGACGGCAGAAGAATTGATCGCGACGATCGATACGGATGCGAAAGCGGGCGCAGCGCCCGTCGCCGCCGCCGCAGGCGCTGCCGAAGTGCAGCCGGCACCGGCCGCCCAACCGCAACAGGAAGCTGCACCGGCAACGGCGAGCGCTTCGGCTTCGAACACCTCGGCTTCGCCATCGGCTGCGAAGATCCTGGCAGAGAAGAACGTCTCGAGCGATCAGGTTTCCGGTTCGGGCCGCGATGGCCGTATCACGAAGGGCGATGCACTGGCCGCCACGCAAGGCGCGCCGGCTGTTTCCGCTGCGGTCTCCGCGCCTGCTGCAAAGCCCGCCGCTCCTGCCAAGGCCGCCAAGCCGTCCCTGCCGGACGTGAAGGCGCCGGGCGCTGATCAATGGCTGAAGGACCGTCCGGAACAACGCGTGCCGATGTCGCGTCTGCGCGCACGTATCGCCGAGCGTCTGCTCGAATCGCAGCAGACCAACGCCATCCTGACGACGTTCAATGAAGTGAACATGGCGCCGGTGATGGACCTGCGCAACAAGTACAAGGACAAGTTCGAGAAGGAACATGGCGTGAAGCTCGGCTTCATGTCGTTCTTCGTGAAGGCCGCTGTCCACGCGCTGAAGAAGTACCCGCTGGTCAACGCGTCGATCGACGGAAACGACATCGTTTATCACGGTTACTTCGATATCGGTATCGCTGTCGGCTCGCCGCGTGGTCTCGTGGTGCCGATCGTTCGCAATGCGGATCAATTGAGCCTGGCTGACATCGAAAAGAAGATTGCTGAATACGGCGTGAAGGCACGCGACGGCAAGCTGTCTATCGAAGAAATGACGGGCGGTACGTTCTCGATCTCGAACGGCGGTGTGTTCGGTTCCATGTTGTCCACGCCGATTATCAATCCGCCGCAGTCGGCCATTCTGGGCGTGCACGCAACGAAGGAACGCGCGGTGGTCGAGAACGGCCAGATCGTGATTCGTCCGATGAACTACCTGGCGCTGTCTTACGACCATCGGATCATCGACGGCCGCGAAGCGGTGTTGTCGCTGGTCGCGATGAAGGATGCGCTGGAAGATCCGTCTCGCTTGTTGCTGGACATCTAAGCCGTTGTTGGCCCTTTAAATCTGGCAGTAAAACCTTATTTGGGACTCATGGCGCGTTCGGTAGGCCCGGTGCGTCGTGTATCCAACAAGAGAAGGATAGTCATGTCCAAAGAATTTGATGTCGTCGTGATTGGTGCAGGCCCTGGTGGTTACATCGCGGCGATTCGTGCAGCGCAGCTCGGCAAGTCGGTTGCGTGTATTGAAGGCTGGAAGAACCCGGCCGGTAACCTGAAGCTTGGGGGCACGTGTCTCAACGTGGGCTGCATTCCGTCGAAGGCGTTGCTGGCATCGTCGGAAGAATTTGAAAACGTTTTGCATCACCTCGGCGATCACGGCATCAACGTGAGCGACGTTAAGCTCGATCTCACGAAGATGCTTGCCCGCAAGGAAGGCATTGTCGAGAAGATGACGAAGGGCATCGAGTTCCTGTTCCGCAAGAACAAGATCACGTGGCTGAAGGGTCATGGCAAGTTCACGGGCAAGACGGACGCCGGCGTGCAGATCGAAGTGAGCGGCGAAGCGGAAACCGAAACCGTGACGGCGAAGAACGTGATCATCGCGACGGGATCGAAGGCGCGTCATCTGCCGGGCATTCCGGTCGACAACAAGATTGTCGCGGACAACGAAGGCGCGCTGTCGTTCGATGCCGTGCCGAAGAAGCTCGCCGTGATTGGCGCCGGCGTGATCGGGCTGGAACTGGGCTCGGTGTGGCGTCGTTTGGGCGCGGACGTGACGGTGCTCGAAGCGCTGCCCGCGTTCCTCGGCGCATGCGATGACTCGCTCGCGAAAGAAGCTGCGAAGCAATTCAAGAAGCAAGGCCTGGACATTCATCTCGGCGTGAAAATCGGCGAAGTGAAAACGACGGATTCAAGCGTTTCGGTGGCGTACACGGACAAGGACGGCAACGCGCAGACGCTCGACGCCGACCGTTTGATCGTGTCGATCGGCCGCGTGCCGAACACGGACAATCTCGGTCTGGAAGCGATCGGCCTGAAGACGGACGAACGCGGTTTTGTTCCTGTGAATGACCATTGCGCGACCACTGTGCCGAACGTGTACGCGATCGGCGACGTGGTGCGTGGCCCGATGCTCGCGCACAAGGCGGAAGACGAAGGCGTGCTGGTGGCTGAGATCATCGACGGTCAGAAGCCGCATATCGACTACAACTGCATTCCGTGGGTGATCTACACCGAACCGGAAATTGCGTGGGTCGGCAAGACGGAACAGCAGCTCAAGGCTGAAGGCCGCGAGATCAAGACCGGCCAGTTCCCGATGGTGGCGAACGGCCGCGCGCTGGGTATCGGCAAGGCGGACGGGTTCGTCAAGATGATCGCCGATGCGAAGACCGACGAACTGCTCGGTTGCCACATCATCGCGGCGAATGCGTCGGACCTGATCGCTGAAGCGGTTGTGGCGATGGAGTTCAAGGCGGCATCGGAAGATATCGGCCGGATCTGCCATCCGCATCCGTCGTTGTCGGAAGTGATGCGCGAAGCAGCGCTCGCCGTCGATAAACGCGCGCTCAATATGTAATTGCAGCATCGTTTGAGCAGCAGGACGAAGGCGGGCGGGAGTTTTCCCGCTCGCCTTTGTTTTATCCACGGCCCTCAGCTTTCTTAGCTTCTTTGCCTTGAAAAACCTCGCACCATGAACCGCATCATGAACGTTAGCGAATACTACGAAAACGAACTGCAGACGCGGGGTTATCAGTCGGACGCAGCGCAACTGGCCGCGGTCGAACGTTTGCAACGCTGCTACGACGAGTGGGTCGCTTACAAAGCGCGCCGCTCGAACGCGTTCAAGAAACTGATTTCGCACCCGGATTTGCCGCGTGGCGTCTACATGTGGGGCGGCGTGGGGCGCGGCAAGAGCTTCCTGATGGACAGCTTCTTCGCGGTCGTGCCGGTTCAGCGCAAGACGCGCCTGCATTTCCACGAGTTCATGCGTGAGGTGCATCGTGAGCTGGAAGAGTTGAAGGGCACGTCCGATCCGCTCGATGAACTCGCGCGACGCGTGGCGAAGCGTTATCGGTTGATCTGTTTCGACGAGTTTCACATCTCGGATATTGCCGACGCCATGATTCTTTATCGGCTGCTCGACCGCTTGTTTGGCGCCGGCGTGCAGTTCGTGATGACGTCCAACTATGACCCGGACTTGCTTTACCCGGATGGCTTGCATCGCGACCGGTTGCTGCCCGCCATTGAGCTGATCAAGTCGAAGCTGGACGTGATCAACGTCGATGCCGGCACGGATTATCGTAAGCGTACTTTGTCGCAAGTGACGGCGTATCACACGCCGCTGGGCGCGGCCGCTGACAAAGCGCTGCGTGCCGACTTCGCGAAGCTGGCCGCCGTGCCGGACGAAAGCCCGATCTTGCGCATCGAGAAGCGTGAATTGAAGGCGCTACGCAAAGCCGACGGCGTGGTCTGGTTCGACTTCGCGACGCTCTGCGGCGGCCCGCGTTCACAGAACGATTACCTCGAACTGGCGAGCCGCTTCCACGCGGTGATTCTCTCCGAGGTACCGAAGATGTCGCCGCGCAATGCGTCGGAGGCGCGGCGGTTTACGTGGCTGATCGACGTGTTCTATGACCACAAGGTGAAGCTGTTGATGTCGGCGGCGGTGCCGGCGGAAGAACTCTACGTGGAAGGTCCGATGGCCAACGAGTTTGCCCGCACGGTGTCGCGCATCACCGAGATGCAGTCGAAGGAATATCTGGAGTCGGAGCGCCGGCTGGTGGATACATCGCTGACCTGAGCTCGTTGACCTGGTTCATTGACTTAGCGTTGGCCGAACGGCCGAATTGACAATGCGAGACTCATAATTTCGACGTGAGCTCACTGCCGTAAGGCTTTGGAGCGTATTTCAAGATTCGGACATGTCTTATTCCGGGGTACCGGACAGATCGGTATCTTCTAATCACTTACTTGTGATTGGAGAGAACCATGAAGCCTTACCGCGATATGTCCGACGAAGAATGGCAAATGGTCGCGCCGTTGTTGCCAGAGTTGCGGCCCCGTTCCGAGTTGCGCGGGCGCCCGCTCGCCAATACGCGAGCAGTGCTCAATGGCGTGCTCTGGGTGATGTATAGCGGCGCTTCATGGTCAACGTTACCGCGTAAATATCCGTCGTATCAGACGTGTCACCGGCGCTTCAAGGCATGGCACGACTCCGGTGTGCTCGGGCGGGTGATGCTGCAGTTGTTCGGCGTGGCGAGTGAAGGTTTGTATTCGTTGATGACGTCGCGCATGCGAGTACCAACGGAGTTGCCCGAGGGATTGGGCGGCCATGCGATTGCGGCAGATGCCGCGTGGCATGGCGACGCAAGGCCAATGCTTATGCCACTCGTTCCGCTCGGCCCGCTCAGCCCAGAACCAGTTGAATATCTGCGGGACGGTGTGCGCCGCGCGGCTTGACGCTCACCCGTGAATAAAAAACCCGGCTGGAGACTTAACGTCTCCAGCCGGGTTTTCTTTATGCGTTACATATTCAGACGCAGCGTTCCTGCTGTCTACTGCTGCCGAACCCAGGTTTGTGAACGTCCGAGCAGCGATACGCCAATATAGCCGCGCACCACGAGTTTCTGTCCGCCGTCATCCAGGTGCATCTTGCATTTGTACAGCTTGCCGTTCTCGGGGTCGAGAATCTGTCCGCCGTCCCACGTATCGCCATCGGGTTTCATGCCGTCGATGATCGTCATGCCTTTCATCAACTGGTCCTTGCGTGAATCCGTGCAGGCGGTGCATCGGCGAGTGGGGTCGTCATTGCTGCCGAGGCCGGTGAGGATCTTGCCGGTGAGCGTGCCGTCGCCGTCCTGGACGATTTGCACAAGCGCCTTGGGCTGACCAGTCTTGTCGTCGATGGTTTGCCAGAGTCCCGCAGGCGATGCCGCCTGCGCCATGCTGGCTGCGCCTGAGGCGAGTAGTGCACCGGCAAGCAGGATGCGTCCCACATGCCGATGCGCGCGTTCGGTAAATCCCGTCATGCTTCCTCCTTGAGGTAAAACGTCTCTTATTTCTTTGGCCATGTCGTCATTATTGCCGGCTGTGGCCGGCTATCGCGGGTGCCGCGTGCCGGACAGAATACGACAAAGCATGGGGAGCGTTTTGTACAAACCCTCTAGTCGGACAGGTTGTTCGCCTGAGCCTGTCCCATTCAATCGAACTGGTAGGAGAAGGTCGCGTTGACGCGCGGGCTGCGCGAGCCGTTCCCTTCCACCGGTGCATCGCCAACGGGTTTCGCCAGCGATAAATCCAGGCTGTAGTACTTGGCATCGGAGATCCGGAAACCGACTCCGACTGATGCAAGGCGGCTTGGTTTCGCACCGGCGGTGTGAAGATACGTGTGGGCGGTGTCGACGGTAACGTAGGGCGTGAAGATCTTCAGGAACGCCAGTCCGATCGCAAACGGCCGGTTGATTTCCGCCGACGCGGCCCAGCCCGAATCACCCGATACTTCTCCCGGCTGATAACCCAGCGCGAAGCGTTGGCCGCCAAACGCAATCTGTTCCGATGTCGGCAAGGAGCTCGCACTGTATTGCCCGGTTGCTGCAATCGAAGTGCGGATCTTGAACGGCCATTCATTGGTCTGCGAAACGGTCGCACCTGTTCGCACGAATGTGAGCGATGCGGGGTTGGTCGTAATAACGCCCGGGATATTCGTGTCCGCCGACTTTGATGCGCCAAGTACATCGAACGCTTTCGCGACGTTCAAGCTCGCACGCCGGACAGTTCCCGTATCCACGCCGGTGTAGTCGAGTTGCAAAGTCGTCACACGCACTTGCGAGCGCTGCCCAAGTTGTGCGCCCGTGATCGTGTTCTTGTAGCGGTCCTCATCGTGCGAAGCGTATGCGCCCACCGTGCCTATCAGGCTGCGCGTGTTGCTCAACACGAACGGATACGACGCGGACAAGCCCGCTTTGTCATTGACGACCGTGCGCTCGACGTAAGATGGCAGGCCGGGGTTATCGACGGGATGTCCGTAGTAATGCGAAGCATCTGCCTTGACGGTGAAGCCATCGGTGCCTATTGGCAGCGAGCCGTTGACATCGAAATAGGTTTGATCGTTGCGGCCCTTTGGCAGTAGCGCGGAGACCCCCAGCGTTTCGCCCTGGCCGAGCAGGCCATTTTCCGTCGCGGTGACAATGCCCTGCACGCCGGGATGATTCATGTCGATGCCGGTCGCGATATTGAACGGCTTGCGCTCGACATCGAGATCGAGCGTGGTCGCGCCGTCGGTGGTCTGCGGCGGCGCGACGGTCGCCGCGATCTTCACGCCGGGCGTGAGGCCCAGCACATTGACGTAACGCTCGAAGGTTTCTTGCCGCAGCGGCCGGTCTGCGCGAATCCGGTCAGCAATCGCGCGAATGCGTTTCTCAGCGGTGCCGGGATCGCCCTTGATCTTGATATCGGCGACGTAACCCTCGACCACGGTGACGCGTACGACGCCGTTTTCGAAGGTCTGCGCGGGCACGAAAGCAAAGGAGAGCGCGTAACCCCGTTCCTTGTAGAGCGCGGTCACGCCGCTCGCCGTCTCCATCAATTCGCCGATGGTGACGTCCTTGCCCACGAGCGGAGTGAAGCGCTGCGCGACTTCATCGAAGGGAATGGCTTTTACACCTTCCACTTCAATCTTCTGTGGCGTCAGATGACGTGCAAGAAGTTCCTGGACGTGCGGGGTCTGAGGCTGGACATCGACGGTCACGGCCGGTGGTTTTTGCGGCGCGTTCACTTGCGGCAACGCATCCAGTGGATTGCCCGCCAGTGCGGGCCGCGCGAGCTGCCCGCTGGTCTGCGCCTGGACGGCATGCGCCGACACCGCCGCAAGCAGCAGCGTCCATTTCCATTCTTTGATATTCACGGTACGGCCCTCGGTGGTTTTTTTCGTGAGAACTGCGGAGGAGGCCGGATCGACATGACCCGTGGTCCTGCTGCGTTCGTCATCGTTAATGCTGGGTACGACTTCTAATGCTTCTATTGCATGCCTCTGTATTACGGCTCTTTGTAGCAATAACCTTTGGCTTTGTTTGTTGCTGGCTCGATCTATTCGGGATTATCGGTTGTCCTAGTGGTCTTGGATGGTCTTTGAATGCACGCAGAAAATGTCCGGCCGGAAGCGAGCCCGGCGCCGAGGGCGGCGCCGGGGATGACGAAATGTTTACCGGACACTGAAAGGATCGTTGAGGGGTTTCGGTACCCGACCTCCTCGTCGCGAGGACGTGACGAACGCATGTTTCAAACCGTGACCCGAACTTGGGGCGGTCCGGGTCACGGACCCGATGGCCTCGAGTTATCGCTCCGGGTGACAAGCAACGAGGCCCAAGCTTCGTGGCAGCGTCAGATCACTTGTTATGCGCGCCGAGCAAGCCGCCCAGCAGCGAGGTGACGCCACCCAGCGGATTGCTTAGCGCGCTGCCGGCCGTACCGCCGCTTGTGGTGCTCAAGAGACCTACTCCAACGCCTGCGCCGGCGGTGGTTGTCGTTGCACCCGTCGACGGCGACTTCGTCGTCGTGGCCCCCACGCCTACGCCTGCGCCAACGACTGTTCCGGTGACCGATGCGAGCAACCCGCCAACCGGGTTGGCTGCGCCCGTCCCAGAGCCCGATGTTGCGCCGGTCAGGGCACTCGTGGTGGCGCCTACTACGCCGGCTACAGGTGTGGTTACGCTGGTGGCCACTGCGCCTACGGTGTTCGTCAAGCCGCCGAGCAAGCTGGTAAGAGGCGCGGTCGGACCTGCACCCGGTGCAGAACCGGCGCCGCCTGCGACACCCGTCACGCCGCTGACCAAGCCCGCAATGGGCGCCAACGGACCGGCCGATCCCGGTGCGGCGCCAAGGCTTGAGACCGTGCTTGCAACGCCGCCGGCCAGCCCTTTTATCGGAGAGAGCGCGCCGCCTGCTGCGCCCGTACCGCCAACGCCTGTCAGACCACCCGTCAAGCCGCTCACGAGGCCCGTGACGGGCGCGAGTGGGCCACTCGATCCGCCTGTCCCACCTGCGGCCCCCGTCAGGCCTGAGAGGATGCCGGTGACTGGTGAGAAGGGGTTGCTGCCCGGTGTGCCGTTCACAAGACCGCCGGCCGACGCGAGCGTGCTGCCCGTCGTGGACACGATGCCGCCAAGGCCGGTCGCAAGCGGATTGTCGCCTGTTGAAGCGACCGTGCCGCCCGTCGACTTCAACACACCACCGAGCATGGCGAGCAGATTGTCGGTGGGTGCGCCGAGGCCGGTTGCGGAGCCAACGGTCTGCGTCAGCGCGCCGGCTAACGCGGTGATCGGTGTGATCGCCGTGCTGGCCTGCTGCGTGACCTGGTTGACTACGCCGGTGGAAAGCGTTGTGCCAAGTGCACCGCCAGTTTGCGTGACGGCGTTGCCGAGGGTGCCTACCACGTTGCCCAATGGCGTTGTTACAGGCGCGAGCGGGGAAAGGGCGCCGCTGCCGACGCTGGTTACCAGATCGCCGGTACTACTGACGGCCGCGCCGGCTTGTTGAACCACGTTGCCGGTGCTGGCGAGCGTCGTGCCTACGGGATTAGCGCTCGAACCAATCTGGCCGAGCCCCGTCGAGACACCAGTTCCCAGCGCATCGACCGCGTCGCCCAGATGCGAGACGACGCCGCCTGCTGCCTGTGTCGTGGCGGAGCTGACGCCGGGAATTTTCGCGTCGCCGATTACCGTGCCTACGTCCGTCACTGCATTGCCCGCTGCCGATACGACGTTACCCGCGCCGCCAGCTACGGCCGCAACCGGAGCTATCACCGACGTGCCGCCGCCTGTTCCGCCTCCGCCACCGCCGCCTGAACCACCTGAACCACCTGAGCCGCCACCCGAACCGCCAGTTCCTCCGCCCGTGCCTCCGCCGGCCACGACCGTCCCGCCGCCAGCACCTGCGCCTCCACTGCCCGTGCCCGCGCCACCACCCGCACCTATAGCGGTGCCAGTGCCGCCGCCGTCGGTGCCACCGCCGACCGTGGTGCTTCCGCCGCCGTCGCCTGAACCGCCTGAGCTACCTGAGCTACCTGAGCCGCTACCTGAGCCGCCAGTGGTCGGTATTGCTCCGGATCCCGAACTGCCTAATTGTTTGCTGGTTGATCCCGAGCCGCCGCAGGCGCCAAGGGTCAACATGGCCGCGATAGCAGCGGTGAGGAAGGTGAGGCGCAAAGCGCCGCTTTGGATATGGATGGTTTTCATAACGCCCTCGGATGGATTTAGTTTTTTGCTTTTTAGAACTGCCATCGTCTTATTGCAGGACGCGTGCCATTTGTATGGAGGATGACGAACGATCGGCATGCACACGTTACCAACCAGACGATATAAAGCCTGGCATGGCTTTGCCGGTGGTCTGGGGGTCTGGAGGAAATGCAGCGACGCCGCGTTGAGGTATCACGTAACGTAACGTGCGGTTGAGAGTGTTACGCCTCACGCCGTAACACCCGTTACGCGTGCGGCAACGTGTTCAATGCTTGACTCGCGATCCGCGATCCGTGATCACAACCGCGGGTTTCTAGCGTGCCCACTATTCAATCATTCAACGGCAGTGCGAACAACGACTAATAGGGCGTCGTCATTGAGCAAGCGAAATAACGCGCACGAACTAGAGAGTACACGCTAGATAAAACTTTATAAAAGTTAATGAGAGCGCTTTCGTTCATCAAGTTGTTAGCCGACAGACCGCTCGGTTAATCCAACAAAATTTGACGAACGCTGGTAAGTGTTTGAGTACAAAGCGTTGTTATCGCACAAAGCTTACCGATCAAGGGTAACAACTGATGAAATTATTGCGCGGTACCCATTGATTTCGAGATAGCGTTCGGCTATAAATCGTTTCAGGGATGCATCATTTAACATCCCGACTGCTGGAAGCAGCATCGATTACACGTCTAGAACTTGAGAGAAACGGCGATTGAAAATCGCGCGCAGCGACGCGCATCCAGGCATGGGAGCAACGCCCGCGGGGAAGAGAGAACCCGCTGGCAGCGACCCAAAAAAATGCCGGATCATTTGCCATGCGGCCATTAAAAATATCCGAGGGAATGCGTCATGTCTAATTTCATCAAGAGCTTCGTCAAAGACGAACGCGGCGTCACTGCCATTGAATACGCGCTTATCGCAGGGCTTATAGCGGCTGCACTCGCGTTGTCGATAGGCTCGCTCACCGGGGCGTTGACAAAGGCGTTCACCGCCATCGTGACCACGCTCGGCGGAACCTGAAGCATCGCCTCGGCTGGCTCGAAGGCTCACACTTTTCTCACGTGGCAGCTTACGCTTATACCGGTATTTGCTCCGGTATAGCTGGATAAGCCGTGTCGCATTAATTCGCGCGTGGGCAACCGGCGGTTAGTCAATGTGATGCCTGCTCTCTTCAATCGACCGCTTTAAAAAACGGTCGGCGGGATTTGCTTGCCTGGTTGAAGCGAGTTCATATCATGACTAACGCCACGTTATTCATTGGCTGGGCACTCGTGATCGTTTTATTCGATTGCCGGTGGCGCCGTATTCCCAATTGGCTCGTTATTGGGGGACTGGTGGCGGCTGGCGTGCTTGTCGCCATTGGCCATTCGCCATTTCAGATCGACCTGTTCGATGCCGCTCTGGGTCTCGCAGCCGGACTGCTTGCACTCTTGCCGTTCTACCTGATTGGCCTGATGGGCGCCGCCGACGTCAAGGTGTTCGCCACGCTAGGCGCATGGTGCGGCTTTCACGCATTACCCGCGCTGTGGATCATGGCCAGCATTGCCGCCGGTATTCATGCGCTGGTTTTGCTTGCGTCGGCGGTGATCGAGCGAAGGCGCGAGAGTGTAGAAAGTTCATCGGAATCCTCATCAAATTCAGATGACTACCCGAACCGCTCTCATGACGTGACCGGGAGCAGAGCCGAACGATCATCCCGATACACCTTTAGTGTTCGAGGCCGCCGCGCAACACCGTACGCCGCGTTGCTCGCCGTGTCCGCGATAGGGATTCTGACGCTGCACGTCTTCGAGGCCGCCCGATGACCGCTCTCAAATCTGCGCGACCCGTCGCGTCCGACGCCAGCCGCCGTGATCACGCGCATTCCCCGGCCCATACCAAGGCAAGGAACACTCGACGGCGGACGCAGCGAGGATCCATGGCTGTGGAGTTCGCCATTGTGTTTCCGCTGTTCTTCCTGGTGTTCTACGCGATCGTCACCTACAGCATGGTCTTCGTCGCGCAGCAGTCACTGACGCTGGCTGCATCGGAGGGAGCACGCGCTGCGTTGCGCTACCAGCCCGGCGCGACCAACGCGACCGCCGCGCTCGCGTTGCGCGCGAGCGCGGCTTGCGCGACGGCGAAGGGTCTTGTGAACTGGCTCGCAAGCAGCGCTCCATGCACGGCGACGTACGCGGGATGCAGCTTCGACACGTCGATGCAATGCGTGGAGGTGGCGCTCAACTACGACTACGCAAGCCGACCGCTGGTGCCGTCACTCCCTTTGATCGGGCTGCCGGTGCCGAAAAGTCTCACGGCAAGTGCGATGGTGCAATTGAACCCGGAGAACCTGTTTTAGGCGTTGTTCACGCTTGAAATAACCCACACGATCATGGCCAACATTACCCGCATCCTCGCTGTTTCCCTGATCGCACTTGCCGTGCTGCTCGGCATTTTCGCTTGGTCGATCTCGCGTCGTCCCCCGGCGCCGGTACCGCAAATCGTGCAGGGGCAGGCAAGCTTTCCGGTGGTCGTGGCGACACGCGACCTGCCGGCCGGCAAACCGATCGACGCCGATGCCTTGACCTTGCGGATGGCGCCATCGCGTGGAACCGGTGAATTCGCTGACGCAACGGGTCTCGTCGGGCGCGTGCCGCTGGCCGCGATCGGCGCCAATATGCCGCTCTCCGAGGCCAACCTCACGACCGGACTCGCCGATGCCATCGCGTCCGGCGAACGGGCTATCGCGGTCCGAGTGGACGAAGGTAATGCGGTGGGCAACCGGGTGCGACCCGGCAATTTCGTCGATGTATTTTTCATGCTCAAGCGCGATATGTCCGCCGGCCTGGGCACGAATGGAGAGGTGGATGCAACGCAAGCGCGGCTGTTGTTGTCGAGGGTTCGCGTGCTCAGTTTCGGTGACGCGACCGTTCCCGGCACGTCGGACGCAACGGACGTCGCGGCTAATGCATCCAACGCGGCTAACGCCTCGCGCAGCGCGGGTGCGAGGACGGCGGTGCTGGCCGTGCGCACTGCGGATATCGACGCGCTCACCCTCGCGGAGGGTGCAGGCCGCCTGGTGCTGGCGCTGCGCAATCCCGCCGATACAGACACAGCCGAACCACTCGCCATGGCGCCGCTTCTTGCATCGAAAAGGATGTCGAACGATGGTGCATCGCGTGCGGCTGCGGGGCTGTCGCTGGAGGCGCTGGCGGGTGCCCACGGTGAGCGGTCGGCGCGCCCGTCTTCTATTCCGGCGTTACCGGCCATGCCTTACGTGCCTGCGGCGCGCGCGCCGCGTGTTCAGGCGGTGTCGAATGATCTTGAGTTGATTCGTGGTGCACATAGGGAAAAATTGGCGTACTGAAAACGATGGCGCCGCCGTAAACAAAGTTAGAAGGACGAGTAGCAAGCATTAAAAGGAAGTTCGGGGCCATGCCGCCGTATGGCGACAACGCAGTATGTAGTCGATATATAAAAATCATGAAAGCCAAGAGTTTCTATCGAGGACGCGGTGTGTCTGGCGCGCGCCAGTTGTTGCTCGCCGCGCTGATAGGCACGTGCGCGGCAGCGCCGCTCGCCGGTGCAAAGACTTCCATGCCGGCAGCAGGCACGACCGACTCTGCTGCGTCGCGGATCATCGATATTGTGGTTGGCACTCAGAAGCAAATTGCGATGGGACGCACGTTGCAGCGTGTGGCCGTGGGAGACCCCTCGGTCGCCGATGTGCTTTGGCTCAAGAGCAATGGCGGCGCGAACGGCGGTTTGCTGCTGGTCGGAAAAAGCGCGGGACGCACGGAGATGATGGTGTGGGAGCGCGGTCAAGCGACGCCGCACACTTACACGATCAACGTCACCACGCTAGCAGCCCGCGAGTTGCTCGGCAGCGATACCCCTGCGGTCAACGTGCTTGGCCGCACAGCGGTGATCACCGGGTCCGCTGCGGGCATGGAATCACACCAGCTCGCCGTGGCCGTGGCGAAGGAATCGGTCGCTAGGAGTGCGGGCTCGTCAGAGTCGCAAGGCAAAGATGCCGGGTCGCAAAACGACAGCTCATCTGACCCGCTTGCTACTGGAGGGGACAAGGGTGCGAAAGGAGGCACGGTCCTCGATGCCTCCACGATAGCAACCAGTCCCGTTGTCCAGGTTGATGTGAAAGTGGTCGAGTTCAGCAAGTCCGTGCTGAAGGAAGCGGGCTTTAATCTCTTCAAGCAGAACAACGCATTTGCGTTCGGCACCTTCGCGCCTTCATCGATGTCGTCGTACACAGGCGGCGCGACTACCAATCTACAGGTTGTGTCCGCGTCGCCTATCAGCAGCGCCTTCAACCTGATTGTGAACCTGGGTTCCCGGGGTATTTTCGCGAACCTCAGCCTGCTTGAATCGAACAACCTCGCACGCGTGCTGGCGGAACCGACGCTCGTCGCGTTGTCCGGACAGAGCGCGAGTTTCCTCGCCGGCGGCGAGATTCCGGTGCCCGTGCCGCAGTCGCTCGGCACGATCAGCATTGTCTACAAACCCTACGGTATCGGGCTGACGGTGACGCCGACCGTGCTCGGAGCGAACCGCATTGCGCTCAAAGTCGCGCCCGAAGCAAGCCAGCTTGATTTTCAGCATGCGTTGACCATCAACGGCATATCAGTGCCGGCGATCACTACGCGGCGGGCGGATACCACGGTCGAACTCGGCGACGGCGAGAGTTTCGTGATTGGCGGATTGATCGATCGCGAAACGTCCTCGAACATCGACAAGGTCCCTATGCTCGGTGATTTGCCGGTTATCGGCGCGTTCTTCAAGACCCTGCAGTACACGCAAAACGATCGCGAACTGGTGATCGTCGTAACGCCGCATCTGGTCTCGCCGATTGCAAAAGGAGCGGTACTTCCGGCCACGCCGGGCGAGCAATCCGAGCGGCGGGACGGACCGGTGTGGCGCTCGTTCATCGGTGGTTTTGCATCGCGTGAAGCGGTGCCGGGATTCTCGAAATGACGGACGCCGGGTCGGGCAAAGCGATGGATGCAATGAGATGTGCTGGCAACGCTGCTCGCGCAGATGTGGCAGGAGAAAGCGGCAATGAACGCAAGAGTTCACTCTTTGACTGATGTAGACGCGGCCCCCTCAGGCGTCCGGTTCCTGTGCGTCTGTTCGGATGCGGGGCGCCGGGCGTGGCTCGCGCGCGCGTTGGGTGCGCTGGGCGCGATCGAGCACGTGCCGTTCGATGCTGTCGCGCTGATGCCGAAGATATCGACTTTGGGCGCGACGATGGTGTTCATTGACTTCGCCCGTGCACCGCTTGAAGCGCCCGAATCAAGCATTGCAAGCGCAACGGCCATGGCAAGCGCGGTGCACGATGCATTCCCGGGGGTCGCCATCGTTGCACTCGGTTCGCTGCAGCAGTCGGCGAGCGCAATTGCGGCATTGCGCGCGGGCGTGCGCGATTTTATCGATGTTGAAGGCGAACCCGGCGAAGCACTTCGGATAGCGAAGCAATTAATCGAGCAAGCCAGCCGATCCACGAAGACGGAACACGTTGCTAATCGCCACGGCCATATGACGGTACTGCTCGGTGCGCGCGTTGGCATGGGCGTCAGCACGCTGGCAGCGAACCTGGCGGTGAGGGTGCAAAAACGCGGCGCGGCTGCATTGAAGACCTCCGCGCTGCTCGACCTCGGCATTCCCGCGGCAGACAGTTCGGTGCTGCTCGACACACAAAGCGAATTCAATTTCGTCGATGCCGTGCGTAACCTGCGCCGCTTCGACCAGACCTTCGTTCATACCGCTTTCGGACGCCACGCCAGCGGCCTGGCGGTGACCACGCTGCCCGCAGATCTCACGGCGATGCGCGAGGTGTCGTATGCATCGGCGGTAAATCTGGTGAACCGGCTGCGGACTTTCTTCGATCACCAGATCATCGATCTCGGTGGTTTTACGAACCTCGAGTTCGTCGCGCAGATGGTTCGCACGGCAGATAACGTGTGGCTGGTGTGCGATCCGAACGTGGCGTCGGTGGTATCCGCCGTGGAGTTGCTGGAAGGCCTGCGTGTCCACGATGCCAACACACGCTTGCCCAAGGATCGCGAGGCCGCCGAAGCGCCGCAGAAGCTGCATCTGATCGTGAACAAATTTGATCCGGCGCTGCAATTTGGCGCCGAGCAGATTGCAGAGCGGCTTGGGTTGCCGTTGCTCGCGGTATTGCCCGCACGTGCACAGGCGCTTGGGCGCGCGGTGAATCAGGGGCGCCTGCTGGCGGATGTTGCTGAGCGCGATGCCTATGTGCGGGCTTTGGACCCGCTAGTCGCGCGACTCGGCGGCCAAAGGATCGCCGCAGCAGAGAGCATCACGTCCGCATCCGGGCCATTGGCAGATGCGTCGGACTCCGATGCAATACACCCAGCCGATACCGACACGCCGGGCGGATCGAAACAATTCATCAAGCGGCTCTTTCCCACTTTCACCAAGCGGTCATAGACGATGGAAAAAGACATCGAGTTCGCCGACGACGCAACTGCGTTCGCGCATACGCAGCAGTTCCAGGACATCAAGAATGCAGCGCACGAACATCTGCTCACGCGAATTGAAGAGCTGGGCGCGGAGTTCGGACGCTGGTCGCGCCAGGCGATCCAGCAGTTCGTTGACCTGGAGATCGACGGCTTCGTCCGGATGCGGCGCATTCCGCTGAACGAGAGCGAAGTGCGGCTGGTCGCGGAGGCGTTGACGAAGGAATTGGCAGGCTTCGGGCCGATCGAAGACCTGCTCGCGGATCCTGCCGTAGAGGACATCCTGATCAACGGTTTCGACGATGTCTACGTGTCGCGCCACGGCATGCTTGTGAAGATCCCGGTGCGCTTTGCAGACAACGCGCATTTGCTGCGGATCGTGCGGCGCATCCTCGCCCCGATCGGGCGGCGGCTGGACGAATCCAATCCGATGGTGGATGCCCGCCTGCCCGACGGCGGCCGGGTGAACGTGGTAATCGAGCCGTTGTCGCTCGACGGGCCGGTGGTATCCATACGCAAATTTCGTCGTGATCCGCTGCGCCCCGACGACTTGCTCGCGAACTGTACCTTCGATCAGGAAATCTGCAGGTTGCTCGACGCAGCGGTCGCTGCGCGCTGCAACGTGCTGGTGTCGGGCGGGACGAGTTCGGGCAAGACCTCGCTGCTCAATGCGCTCGCGTTCTTTATTCCGAAGCACGAGCGCGTGGTGACGATAGAGGACACCGCCGAACTCTCGCTGAATCATCCGCACGTGGTGCGGCTGGAAAGCCGTCCAGGCGGGTTCGACGGCGCAGGCGTGGTGTCCATCCGCGACCTCTTGCGCAATACGCTGCGGATGCGTCCGGACAGGATAATCGTGGGTGAAGTGCGTGGCGGCGAAGTGCTGGAGATGCTGCAAGCCATGAACACCGGCCACGACGGTTCGATGGGCACCGTCCACGCAAGCTCGGCGCGCGAGTGTCTTTACCGGCTTGAGATGCTGGCAGGTTTCGCGGGTTTTCAGGGCACTGAGTCGAGCTTGCGGCGGCAGATTGCGAATGCCATCGACTTCATCGTGCAGATCGGGCGTCTTTCCAATGGGCGGCGGCGGATTCTGTCGGTGACAGAAGTGACAGGACTCTCGGACAACATTGTCGCGACCCAGGAGTTGTACCGCTACGAGCCGGTCATGGAAGGCGGCGAGGAGCAGGATAACTGGGTCTCGCTCGGCATTCATCCCAGCTCGCCGAAGCTCGCCAAGTACCGTCAATCCCTCGGCAACGACAGGAGCGGGGATAACTTCAACGACGGCTTCGGACGGGGTGGCAGTGGCGGCGGTGGTGGTTTTGGACGCTCCGGAGGGAGCTTCAATGTCTAGCGGTATCGGTCTCGTGCTGGTCGTTGCGCTGCTCTGCGCGGCCGGCGGCTTGCTGCTATGGCAGCGCGCACAGGACAACCGCGAACGCGCGCTGACCGATCGTTTTGTCGACCGGCGCGTGGCGTCCATACAGGGCGCAACGCCGGGGGCGACGTCGGGTGCATCGGCAGGCTCGGCATCTGCCAGGAACGGTCAGCGCACTCGCCCGGCCGCTTCTGCCGCGATGTCATCGAATGCAGCGCAGCGAGGTATTCGTGAGAATGCGCGACATCTACAGATGCGCGTGGCGTATGCCTTTGGCAACCTGATGAGCCGGGCAGGCATAGCCAGCCCGCGCAACTTTTTGATGGGCCTCGGGGCGGTGATCCTGCCGGCGGCGTGTTGGGTCGGCGCACGTACGCACTGGCTCGTTGGGCTGGGCTTCATCGCCTTCGGAATGCTCTGCGCGTTTGCGTTCCTCTCGTGGCGCGCACAAAAACGCTATCAACGCATCTCGCGCCAGTTGCCCGTATTTCTCGATGGCATCGTGCGGCTCATCACGATTGGCAACAGCGTGCCGGCCGCGTTCCAGGCCGCCCTGACAACCACCGACGCGCCGTTACGCGAGTGCCTCGACCAGGTCTCGCGGATGTTGCGTTCGGGCGTCGAAATAGATGTGGCGCTAAAGCAGGTGGCTTTGGTGTATCGCGTGCGCGAGCTGGAACTGGTTGGCTCCGTGCTGCGGATATCGGTGAAATTCGGTGGGCGCTCCGACGTGATGCTCGACCGCATGGCAGTGCTGATGCGCGATCTCGAACAAGCCGAGCGCGAATTAATTGCACTGTCCACGGAGACGCGTTTGTCTGCCTGGGTGCTTGGGTTATTGCCGGCGCTGCTGGGCGGCGTCGTGATGATCTCCAACCCGTCGTATTTTCAGGCGATGTGGTCCGATCCTTTCGGCCAGCGCCTGGTGTACTCGGCGTTCGGGTTGCAGATGTTGGGCGCCTTCCTGCTTTATCGGCTCGCACGCCTGAAGGATTGATCATGGCCGCTGACACTGTGTTCGCTCTTGCCCTGCTCGTCGCCGCTATCGGCTGCGCGCTGCTGGGCGTGCTCGCGTTCATGGGCCTTGCGCGCATGCAGCGCGGCGTGCGCACGCTCGACCACGCGCTCGATCAACGCGCGGCCAGTTCGGCAGCGCGCGCGATTGCAGCGGGTAGGGAGACGCGGCAGATGACAGACGCGAAGGACACGAAGAACGCAGGTGAGGCGGAGCGGGGACGGGCCAAAGGCAGCGCGCTGTCGCGCCTCGCCGATGCACTCAGCCGCGTAGCAGTAAGTTGGCTGGACACGCGGCTTGGCGCGATTGTCGTGGCGCCCGAAGACCGGCGATTGCTGGACCGATGCGGTTTCCTCGATGCCAACACGCGCGCGCGTTTCTTCGCCGCGCGCATAGGGTGCGCCGCGTTGCTGCCGTTGCTTGCGCTGGGTTGGTTCAATGGAGAACCGCACCTCACCCTGTGGATGATCACCGCGTTCGTGCTGGGCTTCATGTTGCCGAAATGGTTCGTGCAGCGCCGCGCGAAAACGCGTCAACGCTCGGTAGCAAATGAATTGCCGATGTTCGTCGACTTGCTGCGTTTGCTGCAGGGCGTCGGCCTGTCGCTCGACCAGAGCCTGCAAGTGATGATCAACGATTTCGCGACCGTGCTGCCCGTGCTCTCGCAAGAACTCGCGCTGGCCCACCGGCAGTTCACCACCGGGCGCACGCGCGAGCAGTCGTTGAGCCGGCTCGCGACGAGCTACGAAAGCGATGACCTGAATGCAGTGATGCGGCTGGTGGTCCAGGTCGACAAACACGGCGGTGCGGTACAGGAACCGCTCCGCCAGTTCGGCGACCGACTGCGCGAAACGCGCCGCGCGACATTGCGTGAACGGATTGGCGCGTTGACCGTGAAGATGACCGGCGTGATGGTGCTGACGTTGCTGCCCGCACTGTTGATCATGACGGCCGGTCCGGGGTTTATCGCCGTGTTCCATTCGCTGTCCACGATGCATAAATGAACGTTGAAGAGAGTGATTTCATGAAAACAATCGAAATCGAGAACCGCCTGCCTGCTGTGGCCCTGATGCTTGCCTGCAGTGTTTTAACGGGCCTGGGCGGTTGTGCGTCAAAGATGGAAAGCGGTTATGGCGTCGGCATACAGGCGGAGCGCGAAGCCGCGCTACAGCAATCGCAGCAGAAGCAGGACGCGCCCGATACGCCCGGCATGTATCTCGCGCTGATCGACCGGATGCAGGCGCAAGGTTTGTTCTATGCGTCGCTCGCGCACATTGACGCCTACGAGAAGCAATACGGCTCGACCCCCGACACAATTTTGCTACGCGCCGATGCCTTGCGGCAGACCGGCCAGGCCCAGGGCAGCGCTGATTCATACACAAAATTGCTGAACACGCCGTTGGCGGCGCGGGGGTATCGAGGACTCGGTTTGCTGGCTGGCGCAGCAGGAGAGTTTTATAAGGCATCCGAATCGTTCGATGCCGCCACGCGCCGGCAGCCAACGGATGCGCTCACGCTATCGGATCTGGGTTACGCGCGCTTGCGTCTGGGCGATGTCGCGGGCGCTCGCGTACCGCTGATGAAAGCCGCGGAGTTGGCGCAGGACAACCCCAAGATCCTGAGCAACGTCGCGCTGTTCCTGCTCGCCGACGGTCAGGCTGCTGCTGCGCAAGGGCTGATCGCGCAGCAGAAATTTTCGCCGGAAGTGCAGCAGGCGATCCGCGCGGATGCGCAGCGCATTGCGGCGGCTTCTACACAAGCCACGCGCGCGCGGGCGGCTGAGGTTGCGGCAACGACAACCGAGAGCGCACGCGTTCCCATGGTCCGTGCACCGCAAACAGTCGACGCCCTGCTCAACGCGCAATTGCCGCTGACGCAGGCCTACGATCAATCCACCGCGATGTCGGGCAAACAACCGCAACCGGTCGCACGGTGAGGGACGAACCATGCACGAGTATCGAACGAGGCGAGGGCCTGACAGGATGACCGCCATGACTGCAGCATTGATCGTCGGGTTTTGTGCAATGGCGATCGCTACCAGCGGGGCGGCTCAGACGCAGACACCATTGACGTCGCAGGAACCACCGGCAGCGCTACAGATCCAGCAGCGAGTACAACCGCAAGCACAAGCCCCGGCTCCGATAGAAACAGCGGCCGGGACCCGTCATGTCACCTTGATCGGCGATGCCACGCTATCGATGCTCGCGTTGCAGCGAAGCGGCCAGTTGGCAGCCCCTGCTCGGCCAATGTTGGGTGCGGAAGCGAGCGCCGCGTACGCGCGTTATCTGAAGTCCTTCGATCATCCGATTCCCGAACATATGGATTCATCGGTGGGCGCGGTCGGCGGCGCGATAAGCAGTGGAGCGTCGAACTGACATGAACCGCCTGCCGACAGCGCCATGCAAACCAATACCGCCCAGCCGCAAACGGCAGCGCGGCGTGGCGAGCGTGTTGGCGGTGTTCTGGCTTCTCGTAGCGGTCGCAGCGCTTGCCGCAATCGACGTAGGTAACGTGTTTTATCAACGGCGTGTGATGCAAAACATCGCGGACATGGCGGCGAACGCGGGTGCCCAGGTCGTCGATAACGCTTGCTCGCGCGCCCCTGCCACCGCGCTCGGTATTGCAGGTGCAAACGGCTTCAACGCGTCGGCGTCGGGCAGTTCGATTACCACGACCTGCGGGCGCTGGGATCCGACGCTTTATGCCGGTCCGGCCTACTACGCGGCGAACGCTACGCCGAGTAATGCGGTGCAGGTGACGGTGTCGAAGCAAGTGCCTTACTTCTTCCTGGGTAAAGGACGTGCAGTCGGTGCGACGGGACTGGCGCAAGCGGTCAACGTCGGGGCGTTCACGATTGGCACGACGACGGCAAGCATCGACCCGACCGTCATCACCGGCTTGCTGAACGCAATGCTCGGGACGAACATCAACGCGTTGCAGATATCGGCAGCGGGTTACGCCGGTCTGGCGCAATCTCGAATCCAGATTGGCGACCTGATGACAGCGGCGGGGGTCGGTACCGTGGACCAGTTGCTCGCGCTCAACCTCACGGCGGCGCAACTCGCCAATTACATGCTCACTGCCTTACAGAACACGCAAGTGGCGAACGCCAATCTGTCGGTGGCGGTTGGTGCACTGCAGGCTGTCGTGAACGCAAATATTCCTGGCTCGCAGACCATTTCAATCGGCGCGATGAACGGCGCCGCGGGTCTGCTGCAAGTCGGACTAGCCGATACCCAATCCGCGCTGAAAGCGACCATCAGCCCGTTCGATGCGCTGTTCGTGATGGCCGACATGGCGCAAGCGGGCAAATCTGCCGTGAGTGTAAGCACCGGCCTGAATCTCGGTATCGCAGCCGCCTCGTTGCAAGTCCAGGTGATCCAGCCCCCGGTGCTGGCGATAGGCGAGGCCGGGCAGACGCCGGCCGGCGTGTGGCGAACCACCGCGACGTCATCGCAGGTACGTGCTTATCTCCTCGTGAGCCTGGGAGCGGTGCCCGGTTCGTTTATCGGCCTGGGTTCGACGCCCTTGCTGAAATTACCGATATCAATTGAAGTCGCGCCTGGAACCGCCCGGCTCGAGTCCACTAAATGCGCCGCGACGGCAGCCGCGAGCAATAGCGTCGTCGGCGTGCAGCCGGGGATTGCCAACGTGTGCGTGGGCAATCCGCCTTCGAACATGTCCGCGTCGGCGGCGTTCAGTTGTTCGCAGGCCGCAACGCTGGTTTCCGTACCTAGCCTCACTCCGGGAGTTCCGCTTCTCACCATCTCGGTGAAAGCGCCGATAACGGCCGTTGTTCCAGCGGACAGCCTCTCCACGCTGTCATTCGATGGCATCGCAGGGAATGCCGATGATTATCAAACGGTGAACTCGAACCGTGCGGGCCACGTCATCAGCTACGCGTTGACCAATCTTTCCACGGCGATCTCGCAAGGCGGGTTGGTGGTGGATACGCCCGTGCCCATCCTGAATGTGGTGATTCAATTGCTGATCCCTGGCCTGGTTAGCGCGACGCTGAGCACGCTCGTCGGTTTGCTGACACCGGTACTGGGTGCACTGGATTCGGTCCTCGTCCCGGTCCTGCAACTCTTGGGCGTGCAGATCGGCGTCAGCACGATCCACGATTTATCGCTGACATGTGGTCAGTCGCAGCTTCAGTATTGATAGATGAGTGAACCCACGACTAGCGGGCGCCGTTAACGCAGTAACGAAAGCCATGAGACTCAAGCAATGAGACCAGCGACAAAAATCGATGACCTCGATATTTACGTGTGGGAAGGCAAGGCGGATATCGTCGAGCAGGTGGTGCACTGCATGTCGAGTTTTGAAGTCGATGTGATTCGCGCCGACGGCATGCAGATTGCCGCGGGCCAGGATTCGCAACGCCAGGCAATCGCCATTGTGAGTGTGAGCGTGATCGATACGGGTGCGTTCGCCTTGCGCGATTGGGAAGCGCATCGCGGCATGCCGGTGATCTGGGTGGGCGCCGCGCCGCGCGAACGCGACACGAGCGTTTTCCCCACCGACTACTCGCATATCCTGCCGCTCGATTTCACCGGCGCCGAGTTGCGCCGGATGGTGGCGAAGCTTGCCCAGCAACTGCGCGCGCATGGCGAGCAAGCGCAGGAACCGAGTGCGCTGATAGCGAATGCGGAATGCATGCAGGCCTTGCTGCACGAAGTACATACCTTCGCCGACTGCGATACCAGTGTGCTCGTGCATGGCGAAACCGGCGTGGGCAAGGAACGCATTGCGCAGATGCTGCACGAGCAGCACAAGCGTTATTCCGAGGGACCGTTCGTGCCGGTCAACTGCGGCGCGATCCCCGATGGCCTGTTCGAATCGCTGTTCTTCGGTCACGCGAAAGGCTCGTTCACCGGCGCCGTGATCGCGCATAAAGGTTACTTCGAGCAGGCCGACGGCGGCACGCTTTTCCTCGATGAAATCGGCGATATGCCGCTGTATCAGCAGGTCAAGTTATTGCGCGTGCTGGAGGACAGTGCAGTCACGCGGATCGGTTCGGCTACGCCAGTGAAGGTCGATTTCCGGCTGGTTGCCGCGACGAACAAGAGCCTGCCGCAACGGGTGAAGGAAGGTGAGTTTCGCGCGGATCTTTATTACCGGCTGGCGGTGATCGAGTTGAAGATTCCGTCGCTGGAAGAACGCGGGGCCGTCGACAAGATTGCGTTGTTCAAGTCGTTCATCGCGCAGGTGGTGGGGCTGGAAAAACTCGCGACCTTGCCCGAGTTGCCTTACTGGCTGGCCGATGCTGTCGCCGATAGTTATTTCCCCGGCAACGTGCGCGAACTGCGCAATCTGGCGGAGCGCATAGGCGTGACCGTGCGGCAAGTGGGATCTTGGGACACCGCGCGGCTGCAGCGCCTGCTCGCGCTTGCCCGCACTGCCCAGCCGGTTCCGCCGGAGCTGAGCGCTGAAGTGATGGTCGACCGCAGCAAGTGGGACATGAACGAACGCAACCGCGTGCTGGCCGCGCTCGAGGCGAATGGCTGGAGGCGCCAGGATACCGCGAGTAACCTCGGCATCAGCCGCAAGGTGCTGTGGGAAAAAATGCGCAAATTCCAGATCTTCGATGAAGAACCGGAAACGCGTGTGGTGGGTTAGGACGTTGCGAACGGCGGCGAGAATAACGCTCTCGCCGCGCTTAACTTCTACGCCAATGCTTTCGTCAATGCAGCGAACGTGCGTTCGTCGGTGCGTTCGAATTGCAATGGCGTCACCGACACGCGTCCTGATCCGACCACGGTCGTCTCGCTGTCGGCTGAATTCTCACGCGCGCTGCGCTGAAAACGCAGCCAGTGATATTGCAAGCCACGCGGATCAGTTTGCGGCAGTACCTCGATACCTTCGACCAGTCCCACACCCTGGCGAGTCGCGGTGAGCGGGCCGGCCAACGCGGCGTCAATATCGGGGAAATTCACGTTGAAGCAGGTGGGCGCATCGTAGTCGAAGTCGACCAGTGAGCGGATCACACCGGGCGCGAGTTCGCGCGCCGTATCCCAGCGCACGTTGTCGCGGTCGCTGAAGGTCTGGCTCAATGCAATGGATGGCAAGCCGAGCAGCAAGGCCGTCATGGCCGCGCCGACCGTGCCGGAGAACATGGTTTCCACGCCCAGGTTGCCGCCGCGGTTGATGCCCGACAGCACCAGCGTGGGTGGCGCGTCTTGCATCAGGTGGCGCACGGCCATGACTACGCAATCACCCGGAGTTCCGAGCACGCCGAAGCGGCGCTTGCCATGCTCGCTCACGCGCAACGGCGAATGGAGGCTGATGGAATGTGACGTGCCGCTTTGATCGTGCTCGGGGGCGACGACCCACACTTCGTCCGCGATTTCAGCGGCCACCGCTTCGAGCACGGCCAGGCCGGGTGCGTCGATACCATCGTCGTTGGTCAGCAGAACGCGTGCGAGTCTGGGCCGGGAGCCAGGCAGAGACCCAGCCAGCGAAGCAGAAATTGAAGCGGGCATTGCACATCTCCTTTCGATTGAGTGAGAGCGTCACTAACCGATTATTCCAGAGATCGCGGTGCCGGGTTAAAGCGTGAGTAAAGCGGAGTTACCTGATGCCGAGGCCGCGCAGCACTGCATTGCCGTCATCGGTCAAGCGGAACTTGGACTCGCCCGGCGTAGGCGACACCATTTCCACGTAGCCGTATTCGCTCAGCGAAGCAACGTCGGGGGGCGCGGCCATCGCGTCGATCGGCGCGTGCAGCAGCAACAGCAGCGTGGCGATTTCGTGGTGACTGAGTAATCGCTTGATGGCCCGTACCGGAGCCGATGCGTTGCGGAGGTTCATGACGAACTCCTTTCGTTAATGCTTTGTCTTTGTGTCGTGCAGCGCGTCGATTGCACCATACAGCAACGCGTGAAGTTTCGATAAAGTTGGGCAAGGGTATCGATCAACTCTTAGGCGAGACTTAAAATCAGGCCAAATGCCACGCGTGCGTCTGCTATGAGGACGATTGGCGAGACGAAAAATTGTGATCGAAGAAGTTAAAAATTGTAAGCGGGGTTCTTGGGGTTGAACGCGGCGTCGTCGAACGTCTTTGGCGCAATGTTCTGGAACACGATGCTTTCGAAAATCTTGCCGTCGTTATCGAAGGATTCGGCCGTCCGGAAATACGGCCGCCTCAGGTCCAGTCCGAGGATCTCCTTCTTTGCGTAGAAGTCGGGCTGTCCTGAAGGAGTTTCGTAAGTGAACGCGACCACGCGGGCGCCATCAATCGTTTTCACTTCGATGTTGTTGGCGCGCGTAACCCCGGCGTCGGCGAATTTCTTGCCTTCGGCCAGGAATTGTTGCGTGATGTATTCGGTCCCGAGATCGCGGACAGAATGCCGCGATTGCGAGCGCGCGAGCGAGCCGTCGAGTGACGTCCAGATCGCAATCACCTTGAGCAGGCCGCCCAGATGCCCATACATTTCATTGGGGCGCGCGGTTTCGTCGTAGAGAATCTCCTGGCCCGCATGTCCGCCATCGGGCAGCCATTTTGCGTAGACCCGCAGCGGGTCGCGTGTCACGCGCACCAGCATGTGGTCTTCCTGACTCGGCCACATGCCGTGGATGCGTTCACGCCGCAACATGCTGAACTCATACGACGGATAACCGTTCGGGCCATTCTTCAGATAGCGCGGCACGGTAAGCGGATCCAGCGATTTGAATAGCGAAACCAACGCCGTGTCGCTCATGTTGGCGAGCATGCCGCTGCGCGCGGCGTGGGTCAGCCAGCGGACCTGGCCGTCGAGCGGGAGTTTGCCGACCTGCGCCGCGGGCGTCTTCGGCGGCGTGCTCGTTGCATTGGTGGAGAGCGCCGGACCGGCTGCGGAGGTGGCAGCGGACGTTGGCAGCGCGGCCATGGCCGTGCTGGCTGCCTGCTGTGCGTTCGCGGGCATGCTCATGGTCACGGCTGACAGGGCGAGGGCGGCCAGCAGAGCCGGGACCCATGCGCATGCGCGGATCAGCTTGCTATTTTGTCGACGCGCTCGTGCTCGATGCATGAAGTTCTCCGTGACCGTTTATGTTGCTTGGGCTGCGTATTCGTCGCGCAGTTCACGGCGAACAAATTTCCGTTTGTTAGAACGTCAGAAGGTTAGAACGGATCACGGAGAGCTTAAATTCCAGTGCGCTTTGTTTTATCGGGGTTTATCTTCGTTTAGCCACCTGCGTCATCGCTCCAGAATGGCAACAACGCCCTGACCACCCGCCGCACAGATCGAGATGAGACCTCGGCGCGTTTGCAAGTCGCCGGGCGTTTGCGCCGGCATCGCCAGCATCTTCGCAAGCGTCCCAACGATCCGTCCGCCGGTCGCCGCAAACGGATGCCCCGTTGCCAGCGACCCTCCGTTGATATTCATGCGGCTGCGCTCGATCGAGCCGAACGGGCCGTCCAGGCCGAGTTGCGCGCGGCAGTATTCCTCGTCTTCCCAAGCTGCGAGCGTGCACAACACCTGTGCGGCGAATGCTTCATGGATCTCGTAGAAATCAAAGTCCCGCAGCGCCAGTCCCGCTCGTTGCAGCAATCGCGGGACCGCGTACGCTGGCGCCATCAGGAGGCCTTCTTTCTTGTCGAAGAAATCGACGGCCGCGGTTGCTGAGAGCGTGAGATAAGCGAGCACGGGCAAGTTGCGCGCGGCGGCCCATTCTTCCGATGCCAGCAACACCGCCGATGCGCCATCGGTGAGCGGCGTGGAATTACCGGCCGTCAGCGTACCGGCGTCGCGGTCGAAGACGGGCTTCAGCGCAGCGAGCCGCTCGGGCGTGAGATCCGGCCGCAGGATGTTGTCGCGTGAAAGGCCCTTGTACGGCGTCATCAGGTCGTTGAAAAAACCGCGCTCGTACGCAGCCGCTAGCTTCCTATGACTATCGAGTGCAAGTTCGTCCTGCGCCTCGCGCGATATCTTCCAGCGCTTGGCCATCAGTTCGCAATGTTCGCCCATTGAAAGGCCGGTACGGGGTTCGCTGTTACGCGGCAGCATGGGCTTGAGCAACATGCCGGGCCGCAGCTTCGCCAGCGCGCTCATGCGCTGTGCCGTGGACCTGCCGCGGTTCGCTTCGAGCAGGATCTTGCGCATCCGTTCGTTCACACCAATGGGTGCGTCCGAAGTGGTATCCACGCCGCCTGCAATACCCACATCGATCTGGCCGAGCGCGATCTTGTTCGCGACCAGGATGGCGGTTTCAAGGCCCGTTCCGCATGCCTGACTGACGTCGTAAGCGGGCGTTTCCCGGGCGAGCGTGGTGGACAGCACCGCCTCGCGCGTGAGATTGAAGTCACGTGAATGCTTGATCACCGCACCCGCCGCGACTTCGCCGAGACGCAGGCCGTGCAGGTCGTATCGGTCGATCACCCCTTGCAGCGCGAACGTCAGCATGTCCTGATTCGATGCCGTCGAATACGCCGTATTGGAGCGGGCGAACGGAATCCGGTTGCTGCCGAGAATGGCTACGCGACGCACGGCGGGAAGGGCGCTCACAGTCATGATGAGGTCTCGTCGAGGGATACCATGGGCGCTTCAGGCTCGGGTTCGGTCAGCGTAAATTGTTTAGAACGCCGTATGATCAGGTATAAAACACGGGCCGCGATCATGGCAGTTTCCACTCGAAGCGGCCGCGCAGATGCAAGCGTTCACCCACCAGATCTCGAACTTCAAAGTCGCGTCCTGTCGCTGACAAAGCTGCTGTCCATAACGTGGTTTCGGCTGGCAGGAAGATGGGTGACTTGAAGTCTGCCTGCACATTCGCGGCATCGAGTTGCTTTGACGGTTGTAACGCCGCCAGCGTGCGTCCGAGTGTCCACATGCCATGCGCAATGGCGCGCCGGAAGCCGAACGCTTTCGCCGAAAGGGCGTGCAGATGAATCGGGTTGAAATCACCGGACGCTTTTGCATAATCGCGGCCGAGTTGCGCGGGAAGCTGCCAACGCGCTTCACGGATCAGCAAGGGCGGCGTCGGCTTGGTGGTGTCGGCTTGAGGAATGGAAACGTGATGGTGATTCGCAACGCCGCGCTTCAGATACACGCTGTCCGCATCCCAGACCGCCTCACCGCCTCGATAAATTCGCGTATGCAGCGTGAACGCCTGGCCCTTGTCGTGCGCCACCAGTTCACCGCTTTCCACTTCAATGCGCAACGCCTGTCCCGAGTGCAGCGTGCGCCGCAAGCGTACGCTGTTTGACACATGCACGAGACCCATCGCTGGCCATGGAAACGCGGGATCGGTGAGCAGCATCAGGTGCAACGGGAACGCCATCACGTGAGGGAAGGTGACAGGCACGCCTTGCTCGGGGATAAAACCGCATACGCGTGCATAGCGGCCGATCTGTTCGGGATCGAGTGCCACGTTTGGACGAACGAGGCGCAGCAGCGGTAGTTGATCGACCGCTTCGGGCCGTTTAAAAATGCCCTGCAACGCACGGCCATAAAGTTTCGCCGGTGGCGGCAGGGCGCCAAGGATCACCGTGCGCATGCGTGCCGAGCTTGAGGATGAACCTGACGGCGAGTTGGACAGAGGCGGAATGCCCATGGTCATGCTCCGATCAGGCTTTGTCCGCACACGCGCACCACGTTGCCGGTGATGCCGGCGGACGCAGGACTGGCGAGCCACGCGATGGTCTCCGCCACATCCACGGGCTGGCCGCCCTGGCTCATCGAATTCATGCGTCGTCCGGCTTCGCGAAGTCCGAGCGGAATCCGGGCGGTCATCTGCGTTTCGATAAACCCCGGCGCCACCGCGTTGATCGTGATGCCCCGCGCGCGCAGCGCTTCGGCCATGCTTTGCACGCGGCCGATCACGCCGGCCTTCGAGGTCGCGTAATTCGTCTGACCGAGATTGCCGGCAATGCCGCTGATCGACGATACCCCAATGATCCGCCCGCCCGCATGCAGCACGTTCTGATCGAGCAGCAGGTCATCTATGCGTTCCTGCGCGGAGAGGTTCACATCGATCACGCTGTCCCACGCGGCTTCCGTCATCTTCGCGATGGTCTTGTCGCGCGTGATGCCGGCGTTGTGTACGACGATATCGATACCGCCCATGGCCAGCAGAGCGGCCGCAATGGTCGCGGGCGCCTCGGGTGCCGCGATATCCGCGACGAGCGCCGTGTGCGCCCCTTGCGACGGCCACGCATCCTCCAGCGCGAGCATGGTCTGGTCGAGCGCGTCTTGCGCCTGCGGGACATCGAGCCCGAGCACGTGCGCGCCGCGATCGGCCAGCACCTGGGCAATTGCGGCGCCGATCCCGCGTGCCGCGCCGGTGACAAGCGCACGTTTGCCCGCGAGCGGCTGGTTCCATTCGGCGGGCGGCGTGGATGGCGTGGTATCGATATGCACGACTTGCCCCGATACATACGCCGAGCGCGGCGAGAGCAGAAAACGTAATGCTCCTTCAATATCGGCGCCCGGTTCCACCTGAAGCAGATTCGACGAGATGCCGCCACGCGCCTCCTTGCCGAGCGAACGCGTCATGCCTTCGAGCGCACGTTGCGCGGTCCACGCACGCGGCGACGCGCAGGATTGCGGTGGCAGTCCCAGCACAACGATACGGCCGCTCTTCGCCACCGACCGGATTGCATCGTGGAAGAAGCCGTAAAGCGCATGCAGTTGCGTGCTGTCGGTGATACCCGTGGCGTCGAAGATCAGCGCTTGAACGCGGTCGTTCGGCGGCGCGCCGGCCGAGCGCGGTTCGAAGCGTCCGCTCATGGCGCTATGTTTTGCCGCGACGGGCAGCCACGACCCGAGCGCACTTTCGTGGGCGACGCTCGTCATGCCGAGAGCAGTCAGCAGCGTAATCAACGGCTCGAACAGCGTGGGCGAGGGGCCGGCTCCTATTGCGGCTATACCGTCGAATTCCGCGCGGCCTTGTGCATGCCGCCGCAGAACTTCGGGCTGAGGCAAGCCGATAGAACGCGCAACGCTCGCGCCGAAAGGGGAATTGACGAAGTCGAGATAACGATCTTTCATGCCTGCCTGAAAAGCGGTTTAGCGTTTGCCCGGGAGCGGGGCCTGAATGAGCTTGGTACAAACTCAAGCGTGGATTTCTTCAGGTTCGTTCGCCAATGCTTCCTGGCGTTTCTTCAATGCATCGAGCATACCGAAATCCGCCCCGAAGTCGTCGACCTTGACGACTTCCACGCCGTAACGCGCGTAATCGGAGAGTACCTGACGTTCGCTTGCATCGATCAAACCCTGCATTTCGCAGGTCGCCGCCCATGCGTCGAGATCGGGCAGGTTTTGCGGCATCGGCGGGATTTTCTTTGCTTTGACCGCATCGCGCAGCTTGTGCTCGATCTCGGCGTAGCGCGGACTCAGCGCGAACATTAGCTCGCCGTAACCAAGCGGATCGATATGCACGGGCGGCGCGTACGAGTCCGCAATCAAACGTTCGCGGGCGTCACTGGGCGTGGTCATCAACTCGGCGATAGCCGTTCCCAACCGATCCCGCGGCACGCGATGCGTCATGCCGAATGGAAACGCGAGCACGCGCACGAAGCCTGCCGCCAGCGACTTCGGATAGTTCGCAAGCACGCCTTCGAAGGCCATTTGCGCTTGATGCAGCGCGTCTTCGACACCCCAGCGCACGAGCGGAAGATCGGCTTCAGGACGGCCGTCGTCTTCGAAGCGCTTCAGCGTGGCCGAGATCAGGTAGAGCTGCGAGAGGATATCGCCGAGTCTTGCCGACAGGCGTTCGCGCCGCTTTAGTTCGCCGCCGAGGACGAACATCGAGACATCCGCGAGCAGCGCGAATGCCGTGGCGAGGCGAGTGGCCGCGCGATAGTAAGGCACAAGACGCGCGTCGGCCCGGGTAGGCTTGGGGATCAGCGCGCTGCCGCCCAGCGCGAACACGAAGCTGCGCACCGCATTCGATGCGGTGAAGTTCGCGTGACTGAAGAAGGCGTTGTCAAAATCACGCAGGCCCTGGGCGCGGTCGGCATTGCGCGTAGCGGTCATCTCTTTGAGCACATACGGATGACAGCGGATCGCGCCTTGACCAAAGATGATGAGGCAGCGCGTGAGGATGTTTGCGCCTTCCACCGTGATTGAAATAGGCACCTGCTGGTAAGCGCGCGCCAGGAAATTCGATGGCCCCATGCAGATGCCTTTGCCCGCGACCACGTCCATGCCGTCGTTGATTACTTTGCGCGCGCGCTCGGTGATGTGATATTTCGCGATCGCCGAAATCACCGATGGTTTCTCGCCAAGATCAACGCCTTGTGCCGACAAGCGGCGTGCCGCGTCCATCACATACAGGTTGCCGCCCATGCGCCCGAGCGCTTCCTGGACGCCTTCAAACTTGCCGATGGCGGTACGGAACTGACGCCGCACTGCCGAGTACGCACCGGTGCCGCGCACGGCCAGCTTCGCCATTCCGACGTTCGATGAGGGCAATGAAATGGCGCGTCCTGCTGCGAGACATTCCATCAGCATGCGCCAGCCGTTGCCAACCTGCTCGCGCCCGCCGATCACCCAGTCGAGCGGGATGAAGACGTCGTTGCCCCAGTTCGGTCCGTTCTGGAACACCGCGTTCAGGGGCCAGTGACGGCGGCCGATATTCACGCCCGGGTGATTCGTCGGGATGAGCGCGCACGTGATGCCGGCTTCGTCGCTGGCGCCAAGCAAATGATCGGGATCGAGCGCGCGAAACGCGAGGCCGAGCACGGTGGCGATCGGCCCAAGCGTGATGTAGCGCTTCTCCCATGTCACGCGAAAGCCGAGCGTTTCGCGGCCGTCGTGCAAGCCCTTGCAAACGATACCAACATCGGGGATCGCAGCCGCGTCCGAGCCCGCGTAGGGGCTGGTCAGCGCGAAGCAGGGGATTTCATCGCCGCGAGCGAGACGCGGCAGATAGTGATTCTTCTGCGCGTCAGTCCCGTAGTGCATCAGCAATTCGGCAGGGCCGAGCGAGTTGGGCACCATCACCGAAACCGCTGCCGCAGAGCACCGCGTGGCGATTTTCATGATGACCTGCGAATGCGCGTACGCGGAGAATTGCTTGCCGCCGTACTGCTTCGGGATGATCATGCCGAGGAAGCCCTTCGACTTGATGAACTGCCACGTTTGTGGTGACAGGTCTTGCCAGACCGCCGTCGTTTCCCAGTCGTTCGCGAGATCGCAGAGTTGCGTGCATTCCGTATCGATGAACGCGCGCTCTTCAGCCGTGAGCACCGGTGCGCCGAGCGCGAGCAACGTGTCCCATTCTGGACGTCCTGAGAACAGCGATGCATCCCACCAGACCGTGCCGGCTTCAATTGCATCGCGTTCGGTCGGCGACATCTCGGGCAGGATCTTGCGGAACAGGTCGAAGATGGATTTAGTTAGTAGTGCACGGCGCAGCGGCTTGATCGCAAGCACGAGCGCGGGCAGCACAAAGACGATCGCAAGGAGCGCGGTGACGACCGCTCCGGTCACGCCCGCGAACCAGCCGATAGCCACCCAGATCACTGTCCACGCGAGCCACGCGGCGGCGGGCGCTTGCATATACAGCAGAGCACCGCTCACGATAAACAGTGCGACCACGAAGCTGGCTGTCATGACGACCTCTCCTGTTGTTGTTCGATAGTGTGCGCTGGAACGGGACGGAGGCGGCGTGCATCGGCAGCTTATTGTTCAGCACATTACATTCCCGGCGCGCGCGTCCTCACCGTTTTTGATTCAGGCAGTGGCATGTTGCGACGCGGTATCCAGCGCGAACGAATTTGTGTTCACAGAGCTCGCACACAACGCGCCATCCGATGCCGTTTCGCGCTCGAAGAACATGGAAGCGAACGGGCACACACCGTTTGGCGCAGACAAGGGCGCTTTGAGCGCGGCCACCATGACGAGCGCGACACGGGCGATTAATTGCGAGTCCTCCAGACGCTGGCCCTGCGTGAAATCGGCGATAAGGCTGCTCGTATCGGCGCCGGCCAGAATGCCGCTAAGCGAGCCGATGCAAAAGTGCAGCCGCCATCCAAGCTCTTCGCGAGGCAAATGAGGCAGGACTGTTTGAAACGCATGGAAGAAGCGCTCGGCGACATCCGCATAAATGCCACGCAGGAAGTTACGGATGAACGGCGACGGATCGGTGTAAGCGCGGCCGAGCAGGCGCAGCAAAGCAGGGCCGCTTTTCTCGACGCAGCGCGATTGCTGCAGCGCCGGGATAAACAGTGCGCCGAGGATGTGCTCGCAAGTGAGTTGCGAACCCAATGACGACTGGAAGCGTTCGAGCAGGGCCAGGCGATTCTGGTTAAGACCATCGAGCCGGCGCGTGAGCATCGCGTGGATCAGTGCGTCCTTGCCGCCGAAGTGATAGTTCACGGCGGCAAGGTTGGCGTCGGCGCGAGCGGTGATGAGCCGCATCGACATGCCTTCGTAACCGGCGTCGATGAACAGCGATTCGGCGGCGTCGAGCAAGCGGGTTTTCGTATCGCCGGCCGTGCGCGATGTTGGACGACTCGATGGGCGGCTAGATGCGGCGAGCGTGGAACGGGTTGGCACTAGCGTCTCCGGGACCGCGGCGGCGGTCCACATTCTGGGAATGGTCGAGTAAAGCCTTTAATTAAAACGGGCGTTCTAATCAAGATAAAAAGCTTTGGGCGTATCCACAAGCCATTTCATGGAGCGTGCTCTCTAGAAAGAGAACGATCGTGCGCGGGGAGGGAGCAAACAGAGTTGAATCGAGTGGAAAAATGGAGACGCGAGCGCGTCTCCATCGGATAAAAAATACTTAAACCGTACTGGTCGCCGCGACCTGCTTGGCGGATTCGGTCATATCGATACCTCGCCGTTCTCGGCTAAAGAAAATAAGCCCCGCGATCACCACGGCAACCGTGCCGCCGACCAGCGCCATGGCAAGTCCATAGTTATTGCCATTCTTGATGGCGATAGACGCTTGCATGGTGGCATTGACCGAAGCCAGCAGATTCCCCAACTGATAAATAAGGCCGGGAAAGGTGGCGCGAATTTCGTCGGGCGAAATCTCATTCAGGTGAACCGGGATCACGCCCCAGGCCCCTTGAACCGAGATCTGCATCAGGAACGCTCCGGCGGCCAGGGCTACCGGGCCACTCGAGAACGCCCACAGCGGCAATACCGGCAGCGCGATCAACGCGGCAATAAAGATTGCCCAGCGGCGCCCGATTTTCTCCGACATCGACCCGAAGAACAGCCCGCCGCAGATTGCCCCGATATTCAGGACGATCGTGATGAGCGCAACCGTGTGCGGATCGAAGTGATGTTGTTCGCGCAGGAAGGTCGGATAAAGATCCTGGGTGCCATGCGAGAAGAAGTTAAACGCGGTCATCAGGACAATCGCATAGACGGACAACTTCCAGTTCTGCTTGAGCGTCTTCAGCAAACCGGGCCGTGGTTTTTTCTCCATGGCCTTCCATGCCGGCGATTCAGGCACGTGTGCGCGCACATATAAAACCAGTAATGCGGGCGCCACGCCAATGAAGAACATACCGCGCCAGCCGACGTATTGATACGCGAGGCCGAACACAATAGACGCCAGCAAATAGCCGCTCGGATAACCCGCTTGCAAAAGGCCCGAGACGAAGCCGCGCGCTTTGGTCGGCACGGTCTCCATGGTGAGGGCAGAGCCCACGCCCCATTCGCCGCCCATTGCAATACCGAACAGCGAGCGCAGCACGAGCAACGTAAAGAGATTCGGCGAGAAACCCGACAGCAATTCCAGCAGCGAATAGATGGCGATATTGACCATTAACGTTGGACGCCGGCCGTATTTATCGGCGAGACGGCCGAAGATCAGCGCTCCAATAGGCCGCATCGCGAGTGTCAGCGTAATACCTAAAGCGACTGCCGGAATCTTCGTATTGAATTCAGTGGCGATATCTTTCAATATGAAAACCATTAGAAAGAAATCGAAGGCATCGAGCGTCCAGCCTAAATAGGCCGCAATCGTCACGTTTCTTTGTTCTCGCGTCCAGCTCATTACCGTAATCTCCCCATTTCGCGTAATTGATCAACCATGACGACGTGACCGAGGCCTTCTCTGCGCCGCGCCGAATAAGGCGCTCGGCTGGTGTCGGCAGGTTGGAGTGTACGCCGCTGTTTAATTCAATGCTCGCAACGATCCGCCAAATTGGTATTAACCCCGGTGCGGTTTGATGCTTTTCGCGCAACGGATCAATCGGGTAGCTTTCGGTTAAGTGGGTGAATTAAAGAAAATGAAAGTTAATTGAATTATTATTGTATTAAATGAGTGTGAAGATGAACGCGATGTACTTGCGGGCACATCGCGGTTTTAGGTAGCTACGCGTTAGTGCGAGTCAACCAGCGCCCGTAAACCGGCGTCACGAATCTCCAGCACATCGAACACGCCAAGCGCGCGCAATGCGGGGACGGCATCGACAATATCGTTCTCCGCTGCTGCACGCTCATTCGCCGTCGTTAAAGGATCAATCCAGACTCGCGCATTGGCGAGGAATGCACCAACGGTGCCTTTGCGGACGGTGATGCCGTTTAGCGTGGCTTCGTTGAGGTGATCGGGAAGAATATCTGCAGCGCGCATCATGTACTCCTTGGTGTGGTTGACCCTCCGACTTTAGAGAGCGGCAACCGGACGCGCTGCGGCGTCAATGCCATTCGATACGCTTTCCACGCCAAACCCACAGACTATTAGAAGCTAACTCCACTCCGCGTCGGCATTCTCGTCAGGTTCATGCAACGTCAACCCCGACAGCGGCAGCGGCAGCGCCGTCTTATAGCGTACCTGCTTGAGCGCGAAGCTTGAACGGATGTTCGAGATGCCCGGTATCTTCGTGAGCCGTTCAATGATGAACCGCTGCAGTGCCTGGATATCCGGCATCATCACGCGCAGCAGGTAATCCGCGTCGCCCGTCATCAAGTAACACTCCATGACCTCAGGCCGCTCGCCGATCGCTTCTTCAAAACGCCGCAGCGCGTCTTCATCCTGTTTCGTCAGGCTCACCTGAATGAACACGTTGATCCGAAGCCCCAGCGGTTCCGGATTCAGCAACGTGACCTGCTGTTTAAAAAGCCCCAGCTTTTCGAGCGCGCGAACCCGGTTGAAACAAGGCGTTTGCGACAGGTTGACTGCCCGCGCCAGTTCCGAATTGGTGATGCGCGCATTCTGCTGCAACTGGTTCAGGATGCCGATGTCAATGCGGTCCAGCCGTTTAGGCGATGTGGTCATAGCTCGAATATTCTGGGGAAATGGGCATACGCGGAATAAATACACTATCCCTGAGCCTGATTAAAAGCAAATCAGAGGCACATTCTGCGGCGTAATAGTTAAGCTGTATTGAATGCCAACGCTATTCCCCCATTCAATGCGGAGCCGTGCCATGACTGATTTATCCAGCGGAAGCGAACAGATTCTGTCGATATCCCGAGGTCGCGAAGACACCGATCCTGAGGAGACCGCCGAATGGCTTGAGGCGCTGGATGCAGTCACCGAACACGTCGGCCGGGATCGCGCGCAATACCTTTATGACCGCCTCGCGGAGCATGCGCTTTCGTTGGGTATCGAGTCGTCACGTGCGCGTGTCACGCCTTATATCAACACCATTCCTGTTGCAGAGCAGCTGCGTTATCCGGGCAATCTGGAGATCGAGGAAAGGCTCGCCGCCGCGTTGCGCTGGAATGCGCTCGCGATGGTCGTGCGCGCCAACAAGGCTTACGGCGAGCTTGGCGGTCACATAGCGAGCTATGCGTCCGCAGCCGATCTCTTCGAAGTGGGCTTCAATCATTTCTTCCGCGCGGCTGCACCGGACGCGGGCGTGGGCACGGGTGGCGATCTTGTCTATTTCCAGCCGCATTCATCGCCGGGTGTGTATGCCCGCGCGTACCTCGAAGGCTTTCTTAGCGAAGAACATCTGGAGCATTACCGGCAGGAGATAGCAGGACCCGGACTGTGTTCGTATCCGCATCCGTGGCTCATGCCGGACTTCTGGCAGTTCCCCACGGGCTCGATGGGCATCGGTCCGATCAACTCGATCTATCAAGCGCGCTTCATGCGTTACCTGCAAAACCGCGGCCTTGCGAAGACGCAGGACCGCAAGGTGTGGGGCTTCTTTGGCGATGGCGAGATGGACGAGCCGGAATCGATTGGCGCGTTATCCCTCGCTGCGCGCGAACAACTCGACAACCTGGTGTTCGTCATCAACTGCAATCTGCAGCGGCTCGACGGACCGGTGCGCAGCAACGGCCGCATTATCGACGAGCTTGAAGCGCAGTTCATTGGCGCGGGCTGGAACGTGATCAAGGTCCTGTGGGGTTCCGACTGGGACGCGCTCTTCGCACGCGATCAGACGAACGCGTTGCTGCGTGCGTTCGCCCATACGGTCGATGGCCAGTTCCAGACCTTCTCGGCCAACGATGGCGGTTATAACCGCGAGCGCTTCTTCGGCCAGAATCCCGAACTCGCCGCGCTGGCTTCGCATCTGAGCGATGAAGATATCGACGGCTTGCGCCGTGGCGGCCACGATGTGCGCAAACTGCACGCGGCTTACGCGAAGGCGCTGGGTCATCGAGGCCAGCCAACCGTGATCCTTGCCAAGACGATGAAAGGCTTCGGCATGGGTACATCGGGTCAGGGCAGGATGACGACGCACCAGCAAAAGAAGCTTGGCTTCGATGACCTGAAGGCGTTCCGCGATCGTTTTCGCCTGCCGCTGTCGGACGCCGATGTCGAAGCGGTCAAATTCTACAAACCTGCGGAAGACAGTCCGGAGATGCAGTACCTGCACGCACGGCGCGCAGGTCTTGGAGGTTATCTGCCCAGAAGGCGGAGAGTGGCGTCGGAGGCGCTGATCGTCCCGCCGATGACAACCTGGGGCCAGTTCGCCATCGACGCGGCCGGCAAGGAGATGTCGACCACCATGGCGATCGTGCGCATGTTCGGTACGCTGATGAAGGATGCAACGCTGGGCCCTCGCGTGGTGCCCGTGGTCGCCGATGAAGCGCGCACCTTCGGCATGGCGAACATGTTCCGACAGGTCGGCATCTATTCGCCGCTCGGGCAGTTGTACGAACCGGAAGATCTCGGTTCCATGCTCTATTACCGCGAGGACACCAAAGGACAAATTCTTGAAGAGGGCATTTCGGAAGCGGGGGCAATGTCGTCATGGATTGCCGCGGCGACGTCGTACAGCGTGCACGATTTGCCCATGCTGCCGTTCTACATCTATTACTCGATGTTCGGTTTTCAGCGCATTGGCGACATCATCTGGGCCGCGGCGGACCAGCGCGCACGCGGGTTCCTGATCGGTGCGACTGCGGGCAAGACCACGCTTGGCGGCGAAGGGCTGCAGCATCAGGATGGCAGCAGCCACCTGGTGGCATCGACGATACCGAACTGCCGCGCCTACGATCCCGCGTTTGCTTATGAGCTCGCGGCTATCGTCGACGAAGGCATGCGCGAGATGGTCGAGCGCCAACGCGACGTGTTCTATTACGTCACGGTGATGAACGAGAATTACGCGCAGCCATCGGTGCCCGGCGGCGACCTCGAGACCCTGCGCGAGGGCATCCTCAAAGGCATGTATCCGCTCGCGACGGCACCGGACGCGACGGCGCAGGTGCAGTTGCTCGGCGCCGGCGCGATACTCGTCGAGGTCATCGCGGCGCAGAAAATGTTGCGCGACGATTGGGGCATTGAGGCAGCGGTATGGAGCGTGACGAGCTTCACCGAATTGCAGCGCGACGGCATGGCGTCTGAACGGCTTGCGCGTCTCGGCGAGATGGCTCCGGCGCCGTATGTGAGCACCATGTTGTCTGCATCGCGCGGCCCGGTGATCGCGGCAACGGACTATGTACGCGCCGTGCCCGAACTGATCCGCGCTTACGTGCCGCGTCGCTACGTGACGCTCGGCACCGACGGCTTCGGTCGCAGCGACACGCGTCAGGCACTGCGCGAGTTCTTCGAGGTGGATCGTGCATCCATTGTGATTGCAGCGCTGAAAGCACTGGCCGAGGACGGGGAGATCGATATCGCCATCGTGCGAAAAGCGTCGCAGCAGTATGGGAAGGTGGCGTCGGCGCTGGGCGCTCCCTGGCAG